>NZ_JBVVPR010000016.1:22864-157574 GCF_055811835.1 Bradyrhizobium sp. WSM4874 | reverse complement strand
CAGATCATCGCGTTCGTCTGGTTTGCTCTACCATGGCTTGGATTCTTCGGGCGGCGGATGCGTTCAATTCCGCTCTTCTTGCCTGCTTGCTTGTCCGACAAGGCCGAAACATTCATGCCGTACGAACAATTGCTCGTGGTGATGCCAGCGGATACCGATTCGGAGTGGTGATCCACGTCCGCAGCGAGCTTGCCGATGAATAGCATCAGCATTCAGCAGCGCTCCGGTTCGGTTCGCGGTGCGAAGATGAGCTTTCGGTCTTTCTTTTTGTACGCCAATCTACGCTTACCGTAAGCGCTTGTTGCGCCAAATCCATCGGTGCTTTTTCTAATCAACCCACCTGAGAACGCTCCAGACGCTCTCATTCGGTGGGGACGGCAGTGGCAATCCATTCCATTCAATCGGAAGCGAGTTCGCGCGGCGCGCGAATGCTGAGAAGCGCACTTGGCGCGGCGATCGCAGGTTACCTGGAAGACGACGCGATCGTCGAGGTCATGCTCAATCCCGATGGGCGGCTTTGGATTGACCGGCTGTCGAGTGGCCTAGTGGACACTGGCGAAACCTTGTCTGCCGCCGACGGCGAGCGCATCGTTCGTCTGGTGGCTCACCATGTAGGCGCGGAGGTGCACGCAAGCTCACCACGCGTCTCGGCTGAACTTCCCGGAACGGGCGAGCGTTTTGAGGGCCTGTTGCCTCCGGTCGTTGCTGCCCCCGCTTTCGCCATCCGCAAGCCCGCGGTCGCTGTGTTCACGCTCGACGACTACGTTACCGCCGGGACCATGACCTCCAGGCAAGCGAAGGCCCTGAGGAGTGCGGTCGCCGATCGCAAGAACATCTTGGTGGCCGGTGGCACTTCGACCGGCAAGACGACACTGGCCAATGCTCTTCTGGCCGAGGTAGCGAAGACCGCTGATCGCGTCGTCCTGATCGAAGATACGCGCGAACTTCAATGCAAGGCGCCCAATCTTGTAGCGTTACGGACCAAGGACGGCGTAGCCACGTTGTCTGACCTCGTTCGGTCCTCACTTCGCCTGCGTCCTGACCGGATTCCAATCGGCGAGGTCCGCGGTGCGGAAGCGTTGGACCTGCTCAAGGCCTGGGGCACCGGTCACCCCGGTGGCATCGGCACCATTCATTCGGGTAGTGCGCTCGGCGCGCTGCGGCGGCTCGAGCAACTCATCCAGGAAGCGGTCGTCACGGTTCCCCGTGCCCTGATCGCCGAGACCATCAACCTCGTCGCCGTGCTCGCAGGTCGCGGAGCTGACCGTCGCCTTGCAGAACTCGCTCTCGTGACGGGGCTCGGGACCGCCGGCGACTACAGCCTTTCACCAGCAGGAGACTGACATGCGTCCACGATTCCGTATTCTTCGAGAAGCTGCTTTGCTGGCGACTGCCAGCCCTGTTGTGCTGACGACAGCGCCCGCATGGGCGGCCGGCTCGAACATGCCGTGGGAGCAGCCGCTCAATCAGATCCTGCAGTCGGTCGAGGGGCCCGTCGCCAAGATCATCGCAGTCATCATCATCGTAGTGACCGGGCTCACGCTCGCATTCGGCGATTCATCCGGTGGTTTCCGCAGGCTGATCCAGATCGTGTTCGGTCTGTCGATCGCATTTGCCGCCTCGAGCTTCTTCCTGTCGTTCTTTTCCTTCGGCGGCGGCGTGGTGATCTAGTGGACGAGGCGGTCGCAGGTTTTCTCGTGCCCGTTCACCGGGCGCTCACCGAACCGATCCTGATGGGCGGTGCGCCGCGGGCGGTCGCGATCGTCAACGGCACGTTGGCGGCGGCCCTTGGACTCGGACTGCGGTTGTGGATCGCGGGTCTCGTCCTCTGGTTCATCGGTCACATGGCCGCCGTCTGGGCCGCCAGGCGCGATCCCGCCTTCGTCGATGTGGTGCGCCGACATCTGCGCATTCCCAGTCATCTCAACCTCTGAGTTCTCGGTCATGATGAATCTTGCCGAATATCGCCATTCCAATGCGCGTCTTGCCGATTTCCTGCCTTGGGCCGCCCTCGTCGACGAGGGCATCATCCTGAACAAGGATGGCTCGTTCCAGCGGACAGCGAAGTTCCGTGGACCCGACCTCGATAGCGCGGTGCCAGCTGAACTTGTCGCGGTCGCCGGTCGTCTGAACAACGCACTTCGCCGCCTGGGATCCGGCTGGGCCGTGTTCGTTGAGGCGCAGCGCCATTTTGCCGGCAGCTATCCTCCGAGCACATTTCCGGATGTAGCATCCGCGCTGGTCGACGCCGAGCGCAGGGCCCAGTTCGAGGAGGCCGGCGCCCACTACGAGTCCAGCTACTTCCTGACTTTCCTCTATCTACCTCCGGAGGAGGGCGCAGCCAAGGCAGAGCGACTGCTCTATGAAGGGCGCGATCGGACCGTTGGAGCCGATGCCCGCGAGGTACTTCGCGGCTTTTATCGATCAAACCAGCCGCGTACTCGGGCTTCTGGAAGGGTTCATGCCCGAATGCGCATGGCTCGATGATCAGGCCACGCTGACCTACCTGCACTCGACGATCTCGACCAAGCGTCATCGGGTTCGCGTGCCCGAAATTCCCATGTACATCGATGCGCTGCTGGCAGACCAGCCGCTGACCGGCGGGCTAGAGCCGACGCTGGGATCAGCCAATCTGCGAGTTCTCACGATCGTCGGCTTTCCGGGAGCGACGACGCCGGGAATTCTGGATGACCTCAATCGCCTGCCATTCTCGTACCGCTGGTCGACCCGGGCGATCATGCTCGACAAGACCGATGCCACCAAGCTTTTGACCAAAATCCGCCGCCAGTGGTTCGCCAAGCGGAAGTCGATCGGGGCCATTCTCAAGGAGGTCATGACCAACGAGGCATCGACGCTGCTCGATACCGATGCCCACAACAAGGCGCTTGATGCCGACGCGGCCTTGCAGGAACTGGGATCGGACCAGATCGGGCAGGCCTTCGTCACGGCGACGATCACCGTGTGGGACGCCGATCCAAATGCGGCGGACGAAAAGCTGCGCCTGGTCGAGAAGGTCATTCAGGGGCGCGATTTCACCTGCATGATTGAGACGGTGAACGCCGTGGAAGCGTGGCTCGGCAGTTTGCCAGGGCATGTCTATGCCAATGTGCGGCAGCCGCCGGTCTCGACGCTCAATCTCGCCCATATGATTCCGATGTCGGCGGTGTGGGCGGGCGAGGCGCGCGATCTGCATTTTGGCGGCCCGCCGCTCCTGTTCGGTAAGACCGAGGGTTCAACCCCGTTCCGGTTTTCGCTCCACGTCGGCGACGTCGGCCATACCCTGGTGGTGGGGCCGACAGGTGCCGGCAAGTCGGTCCTGCTGGCGCTGATGGCGATGCAATTCCGCCGTTATCCGAACTCCCAAGTGTTTGCGTTCGACTTCGGTGGTTCGATCCGCGCGGCCGCGCTCGCCATGGGTGGCGACTGGCATGATCTCGGTGGTGCCTTGTCTGACGGAGGCGATCAGCCCGTCGCGCTGCAGCCGCTGGCCTGGATCGACGATCCTTCGGAGCGCGGATGGGCTACCGAATGGGTCCGCGCGATCCTGGCACGGGAAAAGGTCGAGATCACCCCGGAGGTCAAGGATCATCTGTGGTCGGCGCTCACTTCCCTCGCATCGGCGCCGAGGGAGGAGCGCACGCTGACGGGCCTATCAGTCCTCCTGCAATCGAACTCCTTGAAGCGTGCTCTTCAACCCTATTGCCTGGGCGGTTCGTCCGGACGCTTGCTCGATGCTGAATTCGAGCGCCTTGGCGAGTCCTCCGTCCAGGCGTTCGAGACCGAAGGGTTGATCGGAACGAGCGCGGCCCCGGCCGTCCTGGCTTACCTGTTTCATCGCATTGGAGATCGTCTCGACGGCCGGCCGACGCTTCTCATTATCGATGAAGGGTGGCTTGCCCTCGACGACGACGATTTTGCAGGTCAGCTTCGCGAGTGGCTGAAGACGCTTCGCAAGAAGAATGCGTCTGTCATCTTCGCCACCCAGTCGCTTTCGGACATCGATGGCTCGGCGATCGCGCCGGCGATCATCGAGAGCTGCCCAACACGCTTGTTGCTGCCGAACGAACGGGCGATCGAGCCGCAGATCACGGCCATCTACCGCCGCTTCGGCCTCAATGATCGCCAGATCGAGCTTCTGAGCCGGGGCACGCCCAAGCGTGACTATTACTGCCAGTCCCGTCGCGGGAACCGGATGTTTGAACTTGGCCTTGGCGAGGTTGCCCTCGCATTCACGGCGGCCTCATCCAAGACAGACCAGGCCGCCATCGCACGGCTCGTCGGCGAACATGGACCTGACGGGTTCGTGCCCGCCTGGCTTCAGCACCGTGGCGCCGCCTGGGCCATGGACTTGGTTCCCGGTCTCGTCAATCTGGAGAAGTCGCAATGAGGTGCCTTGGTCTATTTGCCGCCGCCGGCACGATCGCCCTGACGTTTTGCGTCACGGCGCCGGCGCGGGCGCAGTGGATCGTCTTCGATCCCAACAATTACGTCCAGAACGTGCTGACCGCCGCGCGCGAGCTGCAGCAGATCAGCAACCAGATCACCTCGTTGCAGAACGAAGCGCAGATGCTGATCAACCAGGCCAGGAATCTGGCAAGCCTGCCGTATTCATCGTTGCAGCAATTGCAATCCTCGATCCAGCGAACACAGCAATTGCTGGCCCAGGCCCAGCGCATCGCCTACGACGTGGAGCAAATCGACCGCGCGTTCTCGACCAGCTATGCGCCGGCGAGCGGCAGCCAGTCCAGCCAGCTGCTGATCAGCAATGCTCAATCGCGCTGGCAAAACTCGGTCGCCGCTTTGCAGGACTCGCTCCGGGTCCAGGCCGGTGTCGTCGGCAACCTCGACACCAATCGCATCCAGACATCGGCGCTCGTGACGTCGAGCCAGAGTGCCAGCGGCGCCCTGCAGGCGACCCAGGCCGGCAACCAGATCCTCGCGCTTCAGGCGCAACAACTTGCCGACCTCACCGCCACTGTCGCCGCACAGGGCAGGGCGCAGAGCCTTGAAGCGGCGCAGCGCGCCGCAGCTCAAGACCAGGGGCGAGAACAGCTCCGGCGGTTTTTGACGCCGGGGCAGGGCTATCAATCCCAAGACGTGCGGATGTTCCACTGATGACCGACACAGGCCCATTCAAGGCGTTGTCGCTACTCATTTCAGTCGGGGTGCTGGTGGTCGCAGGCTGCGCAATTCACCTCCGTGGCGGGGAAGAAACCTCTGCGTCACCAACGGCAGAGCAGACCAAAGACGTCGATCGTTCCGACCTCGCCCGCTGCCGCACCATCTCTTCGGAAGATGCAGCGGACTATCAGCATTGCCAGAAGGTCTGGGCGGAAAACCGCCGTCGCTTCTTCGGCAAGCGGGACGGTGCTGCCGCCGCAGAAACCGGCGTGATAGCCGCGCCAAAAGATCAGAGCCGGATGCCGCAAGGATATCCGTCCGCCGGAGTGCCCGAGGAAGATAAGCCATGACCGGCACCGGCATCATCGACCAGTTCCTCGAGACATTCACCCGCTACATCGACAACGGTTTCGGGCTTTTAGGTGGCGAGGTCGGGTATCTCGCGACCACGCTGGCGGCCATCGACATCACGCTCGCCGCGTTATTCTGGAGTTGGGGCACGGACGAAGACATCATCGCGCGCCTCGTCAAGAAAACGCTGTTCGTTGGCGTCTTTGCCTATCTGATCGGTAATTGGAATAACCTCGCACGGATCGTCTTCGAGAGCTTTGCCGGTCTCGGGCTGAAGGCATCTGGTTCGAGCCTCTCCGCATCAGACTTCCTGCGGCCGGGAAAGATCGCCCAAGTCGGGCTCGATGCCGGAAGGCCAATGCTCGATTCGATCTCGAACCTGATGGGCTACATCAGCTTCTTCGAGAATTTCATCCAGATCGTTGTTCTCCTGTTCGCATGGATCGTGGTGCTGCTCGCCTTCTTCATTTTGGCGATCCAGCTCTTCGTCACCCTGATCGAGTTCAAGCTGACGACGTTGGCCGGCTTTGTGCTCATACCCTTTGGTCTGTTTGGCAAGACGGCCTTCGCGGCGGAGCGGGTCCTTGGCAACGTCATATCGTCCGGGATCAAGGTTTTGGTCCTTGCCGTCATCGTGGGCATTGGCTCAACCCTGTTCTCGCAGTTCACGGCGGGCTTTGGCGGCGCGCAGCCTACAATCGAAGATGCGATGACGCTGGTGCTCGCGGCGCTCTCCTTGCTGGGTCTCGGTATCTTCGGTCCCGGAATCGCAAATGGCCTGGTGTCGGGCGGGCCCCAGCTCGGCGCCGGCGCCGCGATTGGGACGGGCCTTGCTGCCGGCGGCGTTGTTGCGGCGGGTGCCGGCCTTGCCGCCGGTGGTGCTGGTCTTGCTGGTGGTGCGCTCGCCGGTGCGGGGCGTGGTGGGGCAGCCATGGTGAGTGGCGCATCCGCGGCGTATCGAAGCGGCGGCCTTGCTGGCGTCGCGGAGGCGGGTGGGTCGGCTGTGATGAGCCCGCTACGTCGAGCCGCGGCCGCATTCGCCGGCAGCGGTCAGACGGGCGAGCCGGCTGCGAGCACGTCCACTGAGGGCCAACCCGATTGGGCGCGGCGCATGAAGCGGGCCCAGGCCGTTCAGCACGGCGCGTCGGCGGCCGGTCATGCTGTGCGCTCCGGCGATCATGGCGGCAGCGGTTCGTCTGTTGATCTATCCGAAGGAGAGCGCTGACAGCCAGCCAACCGCCAATTTACCACCCGCCGCCAGCAGGGCCTCAAACGGCACGCCGCACCAGTCCAAGCCAATCACTCGATCTCAGGGGCAACTATCCATGTTCAGACGACCTTCCGTTCACTACGGGCGCATGCCCGAGCCGGTCACGCCCTACCAAAAAGCAGCGCAGGTCTGGGACGAACGCATTGGATCGGCTCGCGTGCAGGCCAAGAACTGGCGCTTGATGGCCTTTGGTTGCCTCATGCTCTCGGGCGGCCTGGCCGGTGGACTTGTCTGGCACTCAGCACAAGGATCGATCACACCATGGATCGTCGAGATCGATCGCCTGGGTCAGGCCCAGCGGGTTGCGCCAGCCAACATCGATTACCAGCCCACAGATGCTCAGATCGCCTATCACCTGGCGCGCTTTATCGAGGACGTCAGAGGCTTGCCGGCCGACGGCATCGTTCTGCGCCAGAATTGGCTTAGAGCGTATGACTTTACGACCGATCGTGGCGCGGCCGCGCTCAACGATTTTGCACGCAACAATGACCCATTTGCCAAGCTGGGCAAGGCGCAGATCTCCGTCGATGTCTCGAGCGTCATCCGTGCGTCTTCTGAGAGCTTCCGGGTCGCATGGACCCAACGCATCTACGAGAATGGCTCGCTGAGTGCGACCGAGCGCTGGACCGCGATTCTCACGGTGGCAATCGAGACGCCGCGCGATGCCGAACGCCTGCGCAAGAATCCCCTTGGCGTCTACGTCCGCGCCATCAACTGGTCGAAGGAGCTGGGGCAGTGATCAAGACGACGCGTGACATGAGTTCAAAAGGTCCGATCCAAGACCGCAGGTTCAGCTCGCGCAGGTACAAGCTCGCGGGTTTGAGGCGAGCCCTTTTACCAGCCCTGCTGCTTGGCACATCAGCCCTCGCTGGATGTGCCACCTACATTCCGCCGGAAATCAGCTATGACGCCGAGGTCCCGCCATTGCCGGCGCCTCCAGTGGCGCTCGAAGACCGATCTCGCCCACTTCACGTTCCGCCGCTCTGGAAACCCGTTCTCGGGGGCAAGTCGGGGGCGAAGGAAGACGCTGAACCCGTGAGCCGGGTTGAGACAGCAAACAGCGCGGCGCGCGTCGAGCCGCGCAAAAGGGGATACTTCAACGCTGCGCAGATTTACGCCTTCAGCCCGGGGGCGCTCTATCAGGTCTACGCCGCTCCCGGACAGATCACGGACATTGCGCTGGAAGAGGGAGAGCAATTGACGGGATCTGGACCGATCGCGGCCGGAGATACCGTGCGCTGGGTCGTGGGCGATACCGAGAGCGGGAGCGGGGATACGCGCCGCGTCCACATTCTGGTGAAGCCGACCCGGGCTTCGATCGAGACCAATCTTGTCGTCAATACCGACCGGCGCACCTACCTGATTGAGCTCCGCTCCCGCGAACGGCCTTATATGCCGTCTGTTGCTTGGTACTATCCGGAAACCGTTCGCGAACGATCGCGCTCAGTCGCCCTCAGACCCGTCATTCCAGATCCAGCGCAGCGTGTGTTTCGCTATGCGATCGAGGGCGACAGTCCACCCTGGCGGCCGCTCGCAGCGTATGACGACGGCCGAAAGGTCTATATCGAATTCCCGCAAGGGATCGTCCAGGGCGAGATGCCGCCCCTGTTCGTCATCGGCCCCGACGGCAAGACCGAACTCGTCAACTATCGCGCCCACGGCAATGTGCTGATCGTGGACCGGCTGTTTGCAGCCGCAGAACTCCGGCTGGGGGGTGAGCATCAGCAGAAGGTCAGGATTGTCAGGACTGACGGGAGGCCGTCGTCATGAACACGCAGAACGAAAACAATCCTGAGGGGGGCGTTCCGCCGCAAACACCGGAGGAGCAATCCAGGAGCTTCCGCCTCCGAGCAGAACCCCGGCGGGTCACCCGATTGTCTCGCAAGGTACTGGCGGGAGGGAGCGCGGTTGCCCTGCTGGTTATCGGCGGAGCTGTATTGTGGTCATTGCAAAGCAATCGCCCACGCAACCAGACGACCGACGAGCTCTATAGCACGGATCATCACAATCTTGCCGATGGCATCGAGGCGCTGCCGAAGGATTACACTGGGGTCTCACGCCAAAGCGTGCCGCAGCTTGGTCCACCGCTCCCAGGCGACCTCGGTCGACCAATCCTGGCCGCTCAAGGCCAATCGCCGATGACCGGCGGAGATGCGGAACAGCAACGCAGGGATCAAGAGAGCGAGGCAGCCCGTATCAGTCATCTGTTCGCTTCGACCAATGGGCGAGAAGTGCGTCCGCCCGGCGCTGTTGGAGGCGAGCGCGTCGTGCCGCCGAACGCAACGAGTACAGAGGATGGATCTGCGCAAAACGCACAGGACCGAAAACTCGCCTTCGTGAATGCGTCTGTGGACCGTCGTACGGTGAGCCCTGACCGAGTCACTAGGCCCGCTTCACCGTACATTGTGCAGGCCGGGACGGTGATTCCAGCAGCGCTAATCACCGGGATAAGGTCAGAACTTCCCGGCCAAGTCACGGCGCAGGTGACGGAGAATTTATACGACACTCCGACCGGTCGCCATTTGCTCGTGCCCCAAGGAACGAAGCTGATCGGCAATTATGACAGCCAGGTTTCGTTTGGCCAGTCGCGAGTGCTGCTGGTCTGGACCCGGCTTATCATGCCGAACGGCCGCTCGATCGTTCTGGAGCGGCAGCCCGGTGCTGACAGCGCAGGCTACGCGGGGCTCGAAGATCAGGTCGACAATCATTGGGGTGAGCTGTTCAAGGCGGCCGCGCTGTCGACGTTCTTGGCAGTGGGGACAGAACTAGGTGCTGGGTCCGACACCAATAGCAACGACAGCGCCATCATCCAGGCGTTGAGGCATGGTGCCTTCGACTCACTGAACCAAACTGGACAGCAAGTGGTTCGGCGCAGCCTCAATATTCAGCCGACCCTGACGATCCGTCCGGGATTTCCCGTCCGTGTGATCGTAAATCGCGACTTGGTCCTGCAGCCCTATGCGAGGTGAACGTTGTGTCGAAGTTGAAGATTGCCGCACTCCCAGACGACAAGCCGGTCAAGATTAGTGCGGAACTGCCTGCGAATGTCCATCGAGATCTACTCGCTTATGCGGATCTGATTGCTCAACAGAGTGGACAACCGGTTGATCCAGCGAAGCTCATCGCTCCGATGCTCACGAGGTTTATGGCTACCGATCGCGCTTTTTCCAAGTCACGCCGGCAGGCTCAGCGATCCGACAAGGACGGATAAAGCTCCGCGAGCAATCCGATCAGCTTTTTAAGGGCTGGGTTTTCATTATCGGCTCGCCAATGCGCAGAGAATGCGATCTGGCTGGGTCCTGTGCCGTCCCGCAGCTCTCGATAGACGAGCCCCGCAAAGCTGGCCCCGATGTCTGATTCGGTGACCAGGCTGATACCAAAGCCCATGCTGACCAAGCTCTTGACTATTCCGCGACTGACGTCGTGCCATTCAACCAAAGGCCGATCAGTCGGGGATATCAGCTTGGAAATGAGCAGGTCCTCAAATTCCGAGCCTGGATCGTACTGACTCAGCAAGAGCTTTTCGCCGCGCAGATCGGTCCAGAAAATCGACTCTTCATTCGTCAAACGGTGACCCTTCGGCAGCGAAAGGAGGATCCGCTCGCTCCACAAAGGAATTGTACCGTCCCCGGAAATTGAAGCCGCCCCGGTCATGAAGACGAGATCGAGTGTACCGGTCTTGAGGCTATGAAGTAGGCGCGATCGGGACCTCTCGACGGTCGCGAGGTCCGCTTCGGGAAAGCGCCTTTTGAATTCTAGCAGACTGGCCCTCAGATTGCCCGATGACATCGAGGTGTAGAACCCGACGGAGAGGTGCTCGCGGGCAAGTCCGATCCTCCGCCTCCCAGCAGCCGCAAGGACTTCAACCTGTTCCAATATCAAACGTGCGATGCGGAGGACGCTGCGCCCCTCCGCTGTGAGACTTAGACCGGCGCTGGAGCGAGTAAAAAGGCTTATGCCGAGCAGTTCCTCTAACCGCTTTACCGACCTACTCAGGACCGAATGACGCGTTGAGAGTGCATCGGCGGCGCGGCGAAAGCTGCCGTAGTCAGCCGCCGCAATGGCGCAGCGAAGATGAAACAGCTCAATCCTTGATGCTTCTGCCTTAGCGTAACCTTGCTCAGCTCTCTTCATGTTCAATTCCGACGTCTGCGGCTTGCCCTGTTGGATGTTTGGTCAGGAAGATCGACCTCAGGTAGAAAAAATCGGCGGCGCTTTTGTCACCTGAGCTGCGGCAAACCTCGAGGCGAATGAGTGTTAGTGGATACTTCGTACGCGGCCGGTGCTTGATCTGACGACCAACCGGGTTTGAATTTCGTTCACTCGCAGTACTGCTTTGCCATTCGAGCGATTGACGAGATATTCCCCTGCGGTAACGCCAATGTTGTCCGCAGGTACGGATATGGTCGTAAGGGGAGGATCGAGGTAGGCCGCGAAATCGAGATCATTGAATCCAGTGACGGAAATGTCTTCCGGGACAGAAAGGCCGCTTTCTTTGGCTTCAATGAGTGCGCCGAAGGCAAGCTGATCATTGCCGCATATGACCGCAGTGGGCCGAGTTGCTCGCGCTAAAAGACTCCGCATGGCAAGCCGCCCTTCAAGAATACGATAGGGTCGCTCGATCATCCACTCAGCTGGGAGCTTGAGGCCTCGCGCTTCGAGCGCTTGACGAACTCCAGCCACGCGATTTGCTGCACGGTCATTGTGTAGCATCCGGCCGGCAATCACTCCGATGTCAACGTGACCGAGATCAAGCAGATATTCGGTGAGCCGACGCGCCGCCTCAACGTTGTCGAATCCAACACAGGGATGGGTATCGCTGAGCGTCCAGGTCTCGACGAAAGGGAGCTCCTGGTGCTCAAGCATGGGAACGAGTTCAGGATGATGTTCCCCACCTACGAGGAGCAACCCGTCAATGCCGCGAGCCATCAAGAGCGAGCACTCTCGTAGCTCCGCTATGGGATCATAGTCAGAACTCGCCACGAACAAGGTATAGCCAGCTGCGTCGAGCCACCGTTGCAAGGCACCGATCGCCACGGCAAACCCCGAATTTTCGATCGACGGGACAACGGCTCCAATGGTCCGGGTCCGTCGCGAGGAAAGAGCACGCGCCGCTCCGTTCGGAATGTAGTTCAAGTCGCGGCAAGCCCGCCGAACCCGCTGCACGGCATCTTCTGCAACCGTGGTCACCCCATTCAGCACGCGAGAGACCGTGGCGGTGGAGACCCCCGCCGCGCGCGCCACGTCAATGACGCTGACCTGCGCGCCTTCTGGGGGCGTGCGAAATCGCTTTCTCGGTCGGGTTCCCTGCTCCATCACCAATCTCTCGGTAAAATCTGCTGAAATCCTCGTTATTGACTCCACCGCCGGCTTGCAATACGGATCGCCGAAGTAATCGTTTACTTCATGAAGAAAGTCGAGGAAATGACCAGGATTGCTTCCGTCGAGGCCCGTACCGTCAAGATCCCCTTGGACCAGGCCACTGCTTTTGCCCGTCGTCAGGTCACCCAGCGTGAATACGCGCTTGTCCGAATCCGGACCCAAGAGGGGGTCGAAGGCATCGGGCACTGCTATGGCGGTCATGCCGCCGCGGCGCTTGTGAGCGAAGCTGTGCGCCAATTGCTCCGCCCCCTTCTTGTGGGGCGCGATTCTTGCGAAACCGAGATCCTCTGGCAGGAAATGTATCAGGAAGCCCTACTGCACGGTCGGGCAGGCTCCGTGATGCGTGCCATCAGCATCGTGGATACTGCTCTGTGGGACTGCAACGCGCGGTCCGCAAAACTGCCACTGTATAAATATCTCGGCTCGGCAGCACGCGACACTGTCCCAGCTTACGCCAGCGGTGGTTATTACCTCGAAGGCAAGACCCCGGAGAAGCTGGGCGAGGAGTTGGAGTCCTACGTCGCGATCGGTTTCAAAGCAGTGAAGATGAAGGTCGGGCGGCTCTCGCCAGCCGATGAAGAGGCCAGGATCGCCGCAGCCCGCAAAGCAATCGGCCCCGACGTGCTTCTGATGCTCGACGCCAACAATGCGTGGTCCGACGTACCAACCGCGCTCCGGTATATGCAACGCTACGAAAGCTACGACCCCTACTGGATCGAGGAGCCGTTTAGTCCGGATCAAATCGATGCACACGCTGATCTGGCTGCCCGAACGCGCGTGCCAGTTGCGACTGGTGAGATCGAGGCTGGCCGGTGGCGCTTCAAAGAGCTGCTGGACAAGAAAGCTGCGTTGATTCTGCAGGCTGACGCATTGGTTTGTGGCGGCGTTAGTGAATTCCGCAAGATCGCGGCTCTCGCCGATGCCTATGGCGCCACCATGTGCCCGCATTGGTTTCACGATGTTCATGTGCATCTCGTCGCTTCTTCGCCGAACGCACGTTTCGTCGAGTTTTTCGCCGATGACAGAGTGCTGAACTTTCGGCGGATCGTGGATCGCCAGTTGGAGATCGAGGGAGCAGGTCTCAAGCTTCCGACCGCGCCGGGCCTTGGCTACCGATTCGACGAGGCCGCGATCGGCCGCTGTGACGCTGACGTCTGGTCCTGACCGTGATCAAGATGGGAACCGCATCATGGATCTAGGATTGGCAAACCGAACGGCCCTCGTGCTCGGAGCCGGTGGCGGACTGGGACGCGCGATTGCTGTGGCACTCGCGCGGGAAGGTGCTGGCGTTGCAATCGCCGACATCAGCGCGCAGGCCCTTGCCGAAACGGCTCAGGCAATCGAGGCATTGGGAGGCCGTCAGGCCTCCCGCGTGCTGTCAGTCGTGTTCGATCTTGCTGATACCCCAAGCATTGGGCGGCATCTCGCCCGAATCGAGCGCGAACTCGCACCTGTCGATATCCTCGTAAATAACACTGGAGGACCGCCGCCTGCGACTGCGAGTGGTCAGGATTCTGCGGCTTGGCAGCGCGCGTTCGAGATGATGGTTCTATCCGTCGTAACGACCGCCGATTACGTGCTTCCCGGCATGCGCGCGCGAGGCTTCGGTCGCATCATTACCTCGACGTCGTCGGGAGTTGTTGCGCCGATCCCAAATCTCGCATTTTCCAACGCCCTTCGATCCACGCTTCTCGGCTGGTCGAAAACACTTGCGGCTGAGGTTGCGGCCGATGGCGTCACGGCCAACGTCTTGGTGCCCGGCCGTATCGCAACCGCGCGGACCATGTTTCTTGACGAGCAGAAGGCACGCCGCCAAGGAAAATCCATTGAAGACGTCGCGGCCGAAAGCGCGAGATCGATACCGTTGAAACGCTACGGCAGGCCGGAAGAGTACGCAGACGCCGTCGCCTTCCTCGCTAGCGAACGAGCATCCTACATCACTGGCTCGGTCATCCGCGTTGATGGCGGGCTGCTCGCTAACATCTAACACCAGAATGAGGAATACCTATGAGCGACACGGAGATTTTCGAGATCTTCCGGGCTTTGTCGACAGCCACGATCACAACCGTTTTGCTGAAGAAGGGCCTGCGAAACGTCTGGATGCGCGGACCGCAGCCGCTGCAAGCCGTCGACCAAAGATTTGTCGGAAGGGCCTTCACTTTACGGTTCGTCCCTGCGCGTGAAGACCTCGCGACCCCCGCTTCCTGGGCATCTCCGCGATCGACGCGGGCGGCGATTGAAGACATGCCGGTCGGCGCAATAGCTGTGGTCGATGCCATGGGCGTACGCGATGCGGGAATTTTCGGGGACATTCTATGCGCGCGAATGGCCAAGCGCGGTGTCGCGGCTTTGGTAACCGACGGAGTGATGCGCGACGTCACCGGCGTTCTTGGCACGGAGCTTCCGGTCTTCGCCAGCGGTGTGGCTGCACCGCCCTCAGTGGCTGGCCTGACCTTTGTGGGTTGGCAGGAGCCGATTGCTTGCGGAGGCGTCGCAATCTTCCCGAGCGATCTCATCGTGGCTGATCGCGACGGCGCAGTTGTGGTGCCCAAGGATCTTGTTGCCGAGATCGCGCAGGAGGCCCCTGATCAGGAGGCGCTGGAGGCCTGGATTATGGATGAAGTGAATAGAGGTGCAGCGCTGCCCGGTCTTTATCCGCCGAACCCCGAAAACAAGGCTCGCTTTGAGGTGAGCCGGGCCCAACCACCCAGACCTCACTGACCGCACTCTCGCTGCCGCAGTTCAAAGAAAGGTCTGCACGCGCTCATGCAGGCTGCTCAAGACGGCCAGTAGAGCCGTCGGCGTCTGCGACAAAAACGAGCTCAAGGAGGAAAGTCATGACCGGCGATATCGAAAAGACGACTATTCGCAAAGCGTTTCTGAGGCTGATGCCTCTACTGCTCTTGTGCTACTTCCTCGCTTATATTGATCGGGTCAATATTGGCTTCGCCGCATTGACTATGAATAAGGACATTGGCCTTTCTGCCTATACTTATGGGCTCGGAGCCGGCTTGTTCTTTTGGGGCTATTTCTTCTTCGAAGTGCCTAGCAACTTGATTCTCGAAAAGCTCGGAGCCCGGCGCTGGATCTCCCGTATCATGGTGACTTGGGGGCTCGTATCAGCGGGAATGGTGTTCGTAAGAGGGGAGACTAGCTTTCTTGTCATGCGCTTTCTGCTCGGTGCGGCCGAAGCTGGCTTTTTCCCTGGCATCATCCTGTATCTGACCTACTGGTTCCCTTCAATCTACCGGGCGCGTGTGGTCGCGGTGTTCTCAGTCGCTATCCCTCTGTCTCTCGGGATTGGAGCGCCGCTCTCAACCAGCATCATGCTCCTCGAAGGCGTCGGAGGGATACATGGTTGGCAATGGCTCTTCTTGCTCGAGGGATTGCCCACCGCGGTGGTCGGCTTCATCGTTCTGATGGTGCTTCCGGATCGTCCTCTCGACGCCAAATGGCTTTTGGAGAGCGAACGGGCTTGGCTGCAAGCGACGATCGAGCGAGAGCGTCAAGCTGTTCAAGCAAGCCATGCGGCTTCGATCTGGAGGATCTTTCTCGATGCGCGGGTACTTGGACTGGCGATGATCTATGTCGCGAACACGACGGCCAACCTCGGGCTCGCCTTCTTTCTCCCACAGATCATCAAAGGATTGGGGCTTTCTGATCTGCATACGGGGCTCGTTACTTCCATACCTTACATCTTCGGCACGCTCGGAATTCTTGCATGGGGCTATTTTTCGGATCGCTACGACGAACGGCGCTGGAGCTTGTTCTCGGCACTCGCTTTGGCCGGCACCGGGCTCGCCAGCGCTGCCTATGTGGGAAGCTCTGAAGTGGCGGTAGTGTTTATTTCCCTGGCAGCCATAGGCATTTATGGCACCAAAGCCCCGTTTTGGGCGTTGCCGTCGACGTTCCTTACGGGAAGCGCGGCTGCAGGTGGAATCGCCCTGATCAATTCTATCGGCAACCTCGGCGGATTCCTGGGGCCGACAATGGTGGGATGGGTAAGGGAGAAGTCAGGCAGCTTCGAGATGGGCCTGTACGTACTTGCAGCGATTTCACTCGCAGCGTCACTTGCTACGCTGATCATCGTCAAGCCGAAAGCAGTGCCATCACATTCTGCCGACACCCACTCCATGCTCGACGCGAAGAGCTAGCACGATGGCCCGGCGAGTTCTTGAGGCCTCTTGTTAATCAGAGTGTCGCATTCGGAGTGCCTTCTCGGCGACGTGCACATTTCTCTCACAACAGAGCGGCCGGCAACCTCCCGCCTGGTCGGATGCGCGACGCCTAACTACGGGCCCGGTTGAATTGCCGGGCCCGCCTTTTTACAGGACATCCCTGCGGCCGCTTCGCGGGGGGAGGGGAGCCTGAACGGCTGTGGTTGGCTAAGCCTTTATGGGCGACCGGCCCGACAAGTGGTCCAAGTTCGCTCAATCGTTCTCAAGAGTGTTGCAACTCGCGCCCAAATGCGCCGGTGACACTTGCGACGTCTGCACAAGCACGTGTTTGGTGAGAGTGCATGATGGACGCTGAGCAGCATAGAGATGCTGGCTCGCTGTTGCGGTCGCGCTTGGAGCGAGCCAAGAATTGAGCTGCTCGAAGGTACTCACATCGCGGAAAGGTGTCGCGGAGGTGGCCCAATGACCCGCTCCGACCCATAGGCGATCTGAGCGGAAAGGAGGGGGGTTACTGGAAAGAGGCCAAGCCCATTGCTTTCGGGCCTCGAGCCTACCCCGACCGATTCCCGAGAGCTCGGGATGCCGCCGGATGCGCTGCGCCGGGCCTTCGGATTACTGAGCGCGGAACGAATTCTGCAAGCTGGACGCCGCTATGGCGTCCACGACGCAGACTTCCCTGCAGGGCTGCGCACCGAGTTCCAGAAACTTTCGGCTGCTCGGGTCATGCGAGCCCGGGTACGGAACAGCGAGACGTTGATCGGAATATCCCATTCGCCGCCGCCCGCACGCAGCAGGCGGCCGTCGTCGAGATCGGGGCGGACGAGGCTCATCGGTGCCCATGTCACGCCGCGCCCCTCGCGCGCCATGTCGATCAGCAGCATGACTGGCGCTGCGAAGCCGGGAGCGAGCCAGGCCGACGGCTCCTTTAACGCCAGGAACGATGCGACAAGCCGTCCCACGCCCGAGCCTGGATGATAGGCCAGATAGGGCAGCGGCGCGCCCGCTGCGCCGGGCAGGGCGTAGCGAGGCTGCGTGCTCTTGCTGCGGCGTTCCCCGTGGCCTGGCTTGGCCGCTGGCGCGCTGATCGGGATCAGCACGTCGGTCGCGAGATCGATACGCTGGAAGCGGTCCGGATCGAGCCGGCTCACCAGCGACGGATGATAGTGTGCCAGCATGAACTGCGCCTGCGCGTCGAGCAGCAGCTTCTCGCAGCCGGCAAAATTCGAAGCGACGAGCTGGACCGCGGAGCCATCACGTGCACCGTCGGAGTTGCGGATCCATTCCGGGAAGAAGGTCTGCGACAGCGAATGCGTGGCGACGAAGGTGATGGTCTCAGCTTTGAGCCGCGCGACTTCAAGCGCCTCTTCGCGTCCGACCAGCACCCTGCGCAGCACGTCTTCGGCGACAGCGCGAAAGCTCTCGCCGGCAGCCGTGAGCGTGATGTTGTGGGTCGAGCGTTCAAACAGCTGTGTGCCCAGCCACTCCTCGAGCGACTTGATGCGGCGGCTCAACGCCGGCTGGGTTACATGCCTTCGCTCGGCGGCGCGGGAGAACCCGCCTTCCTCGGCGACGGCGAGGAAGTCCTCCAGCCAGACCATGTCCATAATAACGTTTCGTCCTCAAATCATACCGATACGGCATTAGCGCCGGAAAGGCTGCTGGTCCAATGTAAACGCCATCGAAAGACAAGAACGAAGCGCGGTCAACGCGTGATGCCAATATCGTTGGAGGAAAGTGCATTGCAGATCGCCGCCGCGCCGCTATCTGAATCCATAGCAAGCTCCACGTCCGAACGTCGCCGCAAGCCGCTGTGGCGCGAGCAATATGTCCTGGTGGTCGCAGGCGCTGCGCTCGGCGCGCTGCTCGGCGCCCTGTTTCCGAACCTTGCGGTGGAGCTCAAGCCGCTCGGCGATGTCTTCATATCGCTGATCAAGATGACAATCGCGCCGCTGATCTTCCTGGTCGTGGTTACCGGCATTGCGCAGGTCGGCGACCTGAAGGCGGTCGGCCGCATCGGACTCAAGGCATTGGCCTATTTCGAGGTGGTGACGACGATTTGCCTCTTGATCAGTTTCGTCGTCGTCCGCTGGGTGCAGCCCGGTGCGGGCGTCGCACACGCAACGGCGCAGCAAGCCGAGACGGTCGCGCGCTATCAGCAAGCCCATCTCGGATCGCTGTCGGCCTACATCCAGCACATGGTGCCGGAGAGTTTTGTCGGCGCGTTCGCGGCCGGCGACGTGCTTCAGGTTCTCGTGCTGGCGCTGCTGTGCGGCATCGCTCTGTTGCTGCTGGGGGACAACGCAGCCCCGTTGCGAACGGGCCTGGAGCGGATCACCGAGCTCGTCTTCAGCGTCGTCCATGTCGTGGTGGCGCTGGCGCCGATCGGCGCCTTTGGGGCCATGGCGTTCACGGTGGCGAAATTCGGCGCGACCACGCTCTATGCGCTGGCGCTTCTGGTTGGCACCGCCTGGGCGATGATGGCGTTTTTCATCTTCGTTATCCTGGGCACGATCTGCCGCCTGGTTGGCATTCGCCTGATGGACCTCCTGCGCCTGCTCCGCACCGAGCTGCTCGTGGTGCTCGGCACCTCGTCGTCGGAGACCGCCATCCCCGGCATCATGGAAAAGCTGCCGAAGGCGGGCGTCGGTCGCGCAGTGGCCGGCCTCGTCATTCCCTCTGGCTATTCCTTCAATCTCGACGGGGTCGCGCTGACTTTGCCGCTCTCCACCATCTTCGTCGCCCAGGTCTACGGCATTGAGCTGTCGGCCGCGCAGCAGCTGAGCCTTTTCGTGGTGATGCTGTTCACCAGCAAGGGCGCGGCCGGTGTCACCGGCGGCGCGTTCGCAGCACTCGCCGCGACAGTCGTCGCCGCTGGCCTGCCGGCGGAAGGACTGGCGCTACTGCTCGGCATCGACCGCTTCATGTCGCTAGCCCGCGCCATCACCAACACCATTGGCAACGCGGTCGCCTCGATCGTGGTCGCAAAATGGGACGGCGAATTCAATCGCGAGGACTGGGCTCAGTCCGCCGCACAACTCCAGCAAGCGAAGTAAGGATCCAAGGTCTCCAATATGGCTACCAGCACCAACGAACTGCCCGTCATCGCGCTGACCCCGGGTGATTGCGCCGGCATCGGGCCCGAACAGATCGCGCGCATCCTCTCCGACGATCGCCTCGCCGACGTCGCGCGCCTCATCGTGGTCGGCGATGCCCGCGTGCTCGACATAGGTATGGAACATGCCGGCGTGAAGCTGAAGATCGAGCGGGTTGCGTCTCCGAAGGCGGCAAATTGGAGCCGCGGCGCGGTGCAGATGGTCGATCTCGGCAATACCGATCCCGGCAAAATCCCGCTGGGTATGGCCAGTGCCGAATCCGGTCGACTGACCGGCGAAACGCTGTCGCGCGCGATCGACTTCTCCAGGGAGGGCGAGGTGGATGCCATCACTTTCGCGCCGCTGAATAAGCGGGCCATGTTCGACGGTGGCTGGAAGTTCCCCGACGAGCACAAGATGTTCGCGAGCCTGCTCGGGCACAATGCCTATTTCTCGGAGATGAACGTGCTCGACGGGCAATGGATGTCGCGCGTCACGGGGCATCAGTCGCTGCGCGAAGCACTCGACGGCATCAATCCGGAAAGCATCACCGATGCGATCGAGCTACTCAACCGCATGATGAAGCGAGCGGGCGTTGCCAAGCCGCGCATTGCGGTCGCAGCCCTTAATCCGCATGCCGGCGAGAACGGGTTGTTCGGTTGCGACGAGATCGAGATGATCCGCCCGACCGTCGAAGCTGCCGCGAAGACCGGCATCGCCTGCACTGGACCTTATCCCGCCGACACGGTCTATATTCGTGCATTCAACGGCGAGTTCGACGGCGTGGTCGCGATGTATCACGACCAGGGGCAGATCGCGACCAAGCTGCGCGGATTCAACCGCGGCGTGACCGTCACCGCCGGGCTCGAGACCGTCTTCACCACGCCGTCACATGGCACGGCGTTCGATATCGTCGGAACCGGCGTTGCCAACACCGGAGCGCTAGAGAGCGCGGTGCGTCTTGCCGCAAAGCTGGTGTCGATCAAGGTGAACGATGCCGCCTATGCACACTGATCGCAGTGGCGGTGAGCAGCTGCGAAACAGGCGGGCTTATTCCGGATGCCTATCCCGCAGGCGCTTCACTTTGGACAAGTGGCGTTGAGAACGATGGCGCTTAGGCAATCGCTTGGATAGCAATTTGAGACGGTTGCTGCTCGGTAACGAGGGCGTTTCGGGCGGCAGCTCGAAGAGTGGGTTTTGGTCTAAGAAAGTCGAAAATGCTTGATCCTTCAACTTTCAATCGGGATTGGCTGACACTCTCTCCGCCCAACCACGATGTAGTGGACCACTGACTCGAAACCCCGACAGATCAGCGATAGCGGCGCACAGCCCTCAGCACACTAACCGCGCGAAGATGGTCCTTGTCACTTAAACCTTGGCTGGAGATCCCGCAGCGCATGCAGAGGTGCCTATGCCCATCGAGCCCCGTTCTCGTTCAAGAACGCCGCAATGAAACCGCCACGAATTGGGTGAAATGAACGTGAACAAAGCAGGATGGGGACGACCACGACACAATAAACATCAATAACTTAGAAGATGTTCACTGCGTTCGGGACGCATGGGATGGCCTCCATCTGATCGCAGTTGCTCCCTTGATCGGCACCGCTTCTTGGGATCGAGCCAGTGGTCGACTCGCGAATTCAGAAGTCGACGTGGCCGTGATGGAATGGTGGGACGGGCCCCCGGCTTTCTTTGGAAGGAATAGCGGCGCGAGCCCCTCGCCGTCGTCATCCCGCCGACGCATCACATGGCGAATCGTCGGGAGATTCCGAAGCGTGAGCTCGCAACCCTTCAGCTACTGGGTGGCGAACCGGGCACCGGGACCGGCCGCTTGCTTGACGCCTATTTTGAGCCGGGCCAGCCAAGGCCTCGGGTTTCTTCATTGCAGCTTGGCAGCACTGAAGGGGTCAAGCAGGCGGTGAAGGCGAACCTCGGCGTTTCCCTGGTGCTGCGATCGACTGTCGCAGAGGAGGTCGCGAGCGGTAGCCTGCGGGCGATTCCGGTCGTTCCAGAACTGCACAAGGACATTTTCGTCATCTGGCGCGGCATGGGCGACGCCGCAGTACCTCCTTTCGTTGCGCATTTGATCGGCTCCAATCCTCCGACATCCCCAGCTGTTTGAGTACTGTGCGACCGGGGCGAATAACGCTTTACGCGGAATACGGCATGGGACCATGATCTCAGCGTTGAGCTAAGCCGATATGCACCTTCTATCAGTAAACGAGCATGTTCGAAAAGTTGAACATGCGCCTTATGCAACGTTCGACTTTCTTAACATCATCAAGTCGCGCCCTCGGTTTGGTCTTGTCGGGCCGTCCAATCAGCGTGCTCGTTCCGCTTCCTTAAGGAATCTCTGCGATCCTCGCGAGAATTGCAGCAATTTCTTTCGGGAACCGTTTTCATGAGCTCCTCGATCCGATCGCTGAAAATGCAGGCCGGCCTCGCGGCCGCGGCCATGTTTGCTGCGGGCGTCATCACCGCGGGGGCTCTATCCTTCGCGGCAATGAGCCGATCTATCGAGGATAGCCATGGCCAGCGTCTCGCTGCGGGCGCGGGTGTAGGCCTTGAGGCGCTTGCTTCGGTCGGCAATCGCATGAATGTCTATGCGGACGTGCTCTCGCGCAATCCCGAGTTGATAACCGCTCTGCAACAGGTCAACCCCACGGGCCTCGAAGCGTTCGCTGTTCGCGAATTCAAGGCAATACACAGCAACGATCAGGCCCTCGCAACGCTAGAAGTGACTGACGCAAAGGGCGTCGTCATGCAGCGCGGGCACAATCCCGCAAAGCGTGGTGATGACAAGTCTGCCCAACCGCAAATACGCAATGCCCTGAATGGAAAGCTGGCTCGCGGACTTACCGTTTCGCCGACAACCGGCGAAGCTGCAGAAGACAGTGTGAGGCCGGTTCTCGCGGGGGACAAGGTCGTCGGTACGCTCAAAATTGGATCCTATTTCAACCAAGCGTCCGCCGACGAGCTCAAGAGCCGAACGGGCCTTGACGTTGTGTTCCTCTCGCGGGGGAAAGTGACGGCATCGACGTTCGGCAAGGACGTCGAAGTGGCTGTGCCTGCAGAAGCAACCAAAACCGCCTCCGCCGGAACGGCAGCGACGACGGACCTCTCCGTGCTCGACAAACCATTCCGAGCCCGCCTGGTCTATTTGCCGAGCGATGTCGGCGAGGGCATGACCGCCGGCTTCGTATCGGGGCTTTCCGACGTCGAGACCGCCAGATGGGAGTTCGCGCGCTCGCTCGCGATCAAATGCGCACTTGCCTTGTTGATTGTTCTTCCCCTCGCGTTCTTTGGCGCTCATTTCGCCACGCGTCAGCTGCTCCGTCTGGCCGATGCGATGCGCGAATTGGCGACTGGCAAGCTCGATGTGGTTCTTCCCGGGCTTGAGCGTCGTGACGAGATTGGCGACATCGCCAAAGCTGTTGAGAATTTCAAGCTCGTCGCGGTCGAGAAGGCGAAGGCCGAGCAGGACAGGCAGCGGCGGCTCGACGAACACGCCGCTCAGGAGCGGAAGCGCGAGATGCAGAAGATCGCAGACGATTTCGAGGCGACCCTCGGCAATATCATACACACGGTCTCCTCGAATGCCTCTATGCTGGAATCCGCCGCGACCAAATTGACGGCGACAGCCGAAGGAACACAGCGCCTGTCGACGACCGTCGCGGCCTCCTCGGAAGAAGCTTCGGCGAGTGTCAACTCCGTTGCTCAATCAACCACAGAGATGACCTCGACCGTGCAGAAGGTTGCGGAGCACGTGAATCGGTCGCGTCAGATATCGACCGAGGCGGTCTCGCGGGCGGAGAAAGCGGATACGCGGATCGCGGATCTCAACCGGGCAGCTTCGCGTATCGGAGATGTGGTGCAGCTCATTACCTCCGTTGCCGCGCAGACCAACTTGTTGGCACTGAACGCGACGATCGAAGCGGCCCGCGCCGGGGACGCGGGCAGGGGCTTCGCTATCGTGGCGCAGGAGGTGAAGGCGCTCGCTGCTCAGACGGCGAAAGCGACCGAGGAGATCGAGACCCAAATTCAGGGCATGCAGGTCGCTACCACGGACTCAGTGGCTGCCATCAAGGATGTCGGTACCACCATCGGGCAAATCTCGGCGATCGCAGAGGACATTTCCGAAGCCGTGCAGGCGCAACGCGAAATGACGGGTGGCATCGCCGACAACGTCGAACAGGCCGCGCGGGGCACCGCCGACGTTGCCTCGAACATCGCCAAGGTCAGCACGGGTGCTGTCGAGACTGGAGCGGCCTCCACCCAGGTGCTGCAAGCCGCCCGCTCGCTCTCGACCGAGAGCCAACGGCTCCGGTCGGCAGTCGAGGGCTTCCTCGTCTCGGTGCGAGCCGCGTAGGGGCTAGGTCTTCGACATTTCGTGTCTGACGAAGCCGATCAGCAACATCGCGATGCCGCCGGCGACCGCACCCGTCAGCCCTTGAACGACGACTGCCTCAACCGGCGTGACCGGCATTGCGTAGCCGCCGCCATAGACCGCCGTCATGGCCAGTTTCTGAAGGAATAAGCCGCTGAGGGCTCCTGCGGCCAGGCCGGCAAGGCTGTGCCCGACAAAGCCAAATCCGTGCTCGTGGGCGGCGACGGCAGCGGCATGGGCACCGGCCAGCCCAGCCACCGCCTGAATGATCAGGTTCCCCAAGGTCCATTGCAGATCCACAGCTTTCCTCCTGCAGACGGGTTATGTCGGAATCTCCGGACGCATCGTAAGACGCCTAAGTGAAAGGCTTACGACAGGAATCCGCCGCGTAGGTTTTTAGCTACCGCACCTGTGGCAAACGGCGCATCCGACGGTTCCAGTTGGGGAAAAAGCTGCCGTCATCCAACTGTCATCTAACCTCCATAAAAGGTGTAACGCCGGCTCCTAAAGGGGCCACGTGAGCGCGATCAGGCGCACACCGCGCTTCGCTCACCCAATGGAGATCATCATGAATTTTGTTAAGGCAATCGCCGCAGCCGCACTGCTGGCCGTGTCGACGCCGGCGTTCGCTGCCGACATCACGGGCGCGGGTTCCACTTTCGTCTTCCCGATCCTTTCCAAGTGGGCCGATGCCTATAAGAAGGAATCGGGCAATGGCGTTAACTATCAGTCGATCGGTTCGGGCGCCGGCATCAAGCAGATCCAGGCCAAGACCGTTACCTTCGGCGCCAGCGACGCGCCGCTCAAGCCGGAGCAGCTCGAGAAGGACGGCCTTGTCCAGTGGCCGATGGTCATGGGCGCGATCGTCCCGGTGGTGAACCTCGAGGGCATCAAGCCCGGCGAGCTGGTGCTGGATGGTCACACGCTCGGCGACATCTACCTTGGCAAAGTGGCCAAGTGGGATGATGCTGCGATCAAGAAGCTCAATCCCAACCTGAAATTGCCCTCGGATGCGATCACCGTCGTTCGCCGCTCGGACGGCTCGGGCACCACCTTCAACTTCACGGACTACCTCTCCAAGGTCAACGCCGATTGGAAGAGCAAGGTGGGATCCGGCACTGCGGTCGAATGGCCCGCCGGCGTAGGCGCGAAAGGCAACGAAGGTGTTGCCGGCAACGTCAGCCAGACCAAGAACTCGATCGGCTATGTCGAGTACGCTTACGCCAAACAGAACAAGATGACCTATACCGCTCTCGTCAACAAGGACGGTAAGACCGTGCAGCCGACCATTGAGGCGTTTCAGGCTGCAGCGGCGAACGCCGACTGGACGAAGGCACCGGGCTACTATCTCATCCTGACCGAGCAGCCCGGCGATAAGTCTTGGCCCATCACTGCCTCGACTTTTATCCTGATGCACAAGGACGCAACCGACAAGGCGTCCTCTCAGGAAGCCATCAAGTTCTTCAAGTACGCCTTCGACAAGGGTGACAAGATGGCCGAAGAGCTTGACTACATTCCGATGCCCGACAGCGTCGTGAAGTTGGTCGAGAAGACCTGGGCTGCCGAGATCAAGAGCTAAGCCTTCCGAAGATGGATTCCATGCCCCTCCGAGTTGAGGGGCATGGTCCTTCTCTATGCAAGCGTATTCGAGGCGTGTGCGCCATTGCCTTCATTAAGAGTGGCTTCTCGAGCGAACTGCTCGCTCGCCGCTTATCGGCAAGTTCGGACGTGATAGGGGATTAGCGTGGCAGATATGGCCGTTCAAAGCGACTCGAGCAGCATGGCCGAAGCTGCGGGTCCATACGATCGCGCGAAGGCGCTAAGCGCCTTCAAACTCGGTGATGTCACCTTCTACTGGATTACCCGCCTCGCAGCGATTTCCGTATTGCTCATTCTCGGCGGTATCATCGTCTCGCTGATCATTGGCGCGTGGCCTGCGATGAAGGAATATGGCTTTGCCTTCCTCTGGACCCAGCGTTGGGCGCCGTCTGCGGATCCGCCTGTGCTCGGGGCAGTCGGTCCAGTGTATGGCACGCTCGTCACCTCCTTCATCGCGATGCTGATCGCCATTCCCGTCGGTCTCGGCATTGCGATCTTCCTCACCGAGCTCTGCCCGCAATGGCTGCGCCGCCCGATCGGCATGGCGATCGAGCTGCTCGCCGGCATCCCCTCGATCATCTACGGCATGTGGGGCTTCTTCGTGCTAGGCCCGTTCCTGGCCAATACCGTCCAGCCTTTCATGATCAAGATCTTCGACGGCGTCCCCGTGCTGGGTACGATCTTCGCAGGTCCGCCGTCCTATCTCAGCCTATTCAACGCCGCGCTGATCCTCGCCATCATGGTGCTGCCCTTCATCACCTCGATCTCGGTCGACGTGTTCAAGACAGTGCCGCCGGTCCTCAAGGAGGCGGCCTACGGCGTCGGCTGCACCACCTGGGAAGTCGTCCGCAGCGTGGTCATCCCATATACCCGCGTCGGCGTCATCGGCGGCATCATGCTGGCGCTCGGCCGCGCGCTCGGCGAGACCATGGCGGTGACCTTCATCATAGGCAACTCGTTCCGCATCTCTGGCTCGATCTTCGCCCCGGGCACCACGATCTCGGCGGCGATCGCATCCGAATTCGCCGAAAGCGACGGCCTGCACCAGTCCGGCCTGATCCTGCTCGGCCTGCTGCTGTTCGTGCTGACCTTCTTCGTGCTCGCCGCGGCGCGGCTGATGCTGATGCGGCTGGAAAAGAAGGCGGGGAACTAGCGTCATGAACCCGATCTATTCGCGCCGCCGCCGGACTGACATTGTAATTCGCGTTCTCTGCTTTGGTGCCACTCTGTTTGGTGTAACGTGGCTCGCGCTTATCCTTTTCACGTTGTTTTACAACGGCGTCGCGGGTTTGAGCTTTCAGATCTTTGCCGCTGACACGCCTCCGCCTGGCTCAACGAGCGGCGGGCTGCGCAATGCGATCGTGGGTTCCGTTATTATGACCGTCATTGGCGTTGGCGTTGGCGCGCCGCTCGGCCTGTTCGCCGGCACCTATCTTGCCGAGTACGGTCGCAACGACAAGCTGACCTCGGTGATCCGCTTCATCAACGACATTCTCTTGTCCGCGCCCTCGATCATCATCGGCCTGTTCATCTACGGCGCCATCGTCGTACCTATGGGCGGCTTTTCGGCCTTGGCGGGGTGCCTCGCGCTTGCCGTCATCGTCATCCCGGTGGTGCTGCGTACGACCGAGGACATGCTGCTGCTGGTACCAAATCCGCTGCGTGAGGCGGCCTCTGCACTCGGCCTGCCGCGTTCGCTGGTGATCAAGCGCATCGCCTATCGTGCCGCGCGCTCCGGCCTCATCACCGGCGTGCTGCTCGCCACCGCCCGCGTCGCCGGAGAGACCGCACCGCTGCTGTTCACCGCGCTGTCGAACCAGTTCTTCAGCCTGAGCCTGAACAAGACGATGGCGAACCTGCCGGTAACCATCAACAACTTCGTGCAGAGCCCCTACGCCTACTGGAAAGAGTTGGCGTGGAGCGGCGCGTTGCTCATCACCCTGACCGTTCTTGCCCTTAATATTGGCGCGCGCATCCTTGGCGCCGAGAGGACCGCAAAATGAGTGATCTTTCCGTATCGATGAGCGCGGCCGGTGGGCTGCCCCACGCGCCGGTGCTGCCGGAGGCGCCGCCCAAGGTGACCGTACGCAACCTGAATTTCTATTACGGCGAGCACCACGCGCTGAAGAACATCAACCTGACGCTCGGCGCCAACCGCGTCACGGCGTTCATCGGTCCGTCGGGCTGCGGCAAGTCGACCCTGCTGCGCATCTTCAACCGGATGTACGACCTCTATCCCGGCCAGCGCGCCACCGGTCAGCTCATGCTCGATCAGACCAACATTCTCGACCCCAGGCTGGACCTCAATCTGCTGCGCGCCCGCGTCGGCATGGTGTTCCAGAAGCCGACGCCGTTCCCGATGACGATCTACGAGAACATCGCGTTCGGCATCCGTCTTTATGAGAAGATCTCGAAGTCCGAGATGGACGGCCGCGTCGAGAAGGCGCTGCGCGGCGGCGCTTTGTGGAACGAGGTCAAGGACAAGCTCAACGCGTCGGGCCTGTCGCTCTCCGGCGGCCAGCAGCAGCGCCTCTGCATCGCCCGCACCGTCGCGGTGCGGCCCGAGGTGATCCTGTGCGACGAGCCCTGCTCGGCGCTCGATCCGATCTCGACCGCCAAGGTCGAGGAGCTGATCCAGGAGCTGTCCGAGGATTACACGATCGCGATCGTCACCCACAACATGCAGCAGGCGGCCCGCGTCTCCGACAAAACCGCCTTCATGTATCTCGGCGAGCTGATCGAGTTCGACGACACCAGCAAGATCTTCACGTCGCCGACCGACCGGCGCACGCAGGATTACATCACCGGTCGGTTCGGCTGAGGAGACAGCACATGGCTTCCGAACATACCGCAAAGGCCTTCGACACCGACCTCCAGGAGCTCACCCGGCTGGTCGCGGAGATGGGTGGCATCGCCGAGCGCATGATCGTCGATTCCGTCGACGCGCTGATCCGCCGCGACGTCCCGCTCGGTCAGCGCGTCGTTGCCATCGACACCGAGCTCGACGCGCTGCAGAAGAAGATCGAGGAGCGCGCCGTGCTCACCATCGCGCGCCGCCAGCCGATGGCGGTGGATTTGCGCGAAATCGTCGGCGCCATGCGCGTCGCGACCGATCTCGAGCGCATCGGCGACCTCGCCAAGAACATGGGCAAGCGCGTCGCGGCGCTGGAGACGGACTTCCATCCGCTCAAGCTGTTCCGCGGCCTCGAGCACATGACCGACCTTGTGCAGCAGCAGGTCAAGTCGGTGCTGGACGCCTATGCCGCGCATGATCTGCCGGCGGCGATGGCGGTGTGGAAGGGCGACGAGGAGGTCGACGCCATCTGCACCTCGCTGTTCCGCGAGCTCCTGACCTACATGATGGAAGATCCGCGCAACATCTCGTTCTGCATCCATTTGATGTTCTGCGCCAAGAACATCGAGCGGATCGGCGACCACGCCACCAACGTCGCCGAGACCGTGTTCTACATGATCGAAGGTCAGGCCATCACCGACAAGCGGCCGAAGGGCGACATGACGACCTTCGCCACGACAGTCCCGAATACCTGAAGACTCTAGGGAGCAACGAGCCCATGGGCGCACGCATTATGGTGGTTGAAGACGAGGAAGCTCTCACCGAGCTGCTTCGCTACAACCTCGAGGGCGACGGCTATGACGTCGAGACGGTGATGCGCGGCGACGACGCCGACACCCGTCTCAAGGAGCACATCCCCGATCTGATCGTGCTCGACTGGATGCTGCCGGGCCTGTCAGGCATCGAATTGTGCCGGCGGCTTCGCACCCGGACCGAGACCAAGCAGCTCCCGATCATCTTGCTCACCGCGCGCGGCGAGGAGAGCGAGCGGGTGCGGGGTCTTGCGACCGGTGCCGACGATTACATCGTCAAGCCGTTCTCGGTGCCGGAGCTGCTGGCGCGCGTGAAGGGCCTGCTGCGGCGCGCGAGCCCGGAGCGGCTCGCCACCGTGCTCGCCTTTGGCGATATCGAGCTCGATCGCGACAAGCGCCGCGTCGCGCGCTCGGGCCGGCCGATCGATCTCGGACCGACTGAATACCGCCTGCTGGAGTTCTTCCTGGAGCATCCGGGCCGAGTGTTCTCCCGCGAGCAGCTGCTCGACAGCGTTTGGGGCCGCGACATCTATATCGACGAGCGTACGGTCGACGTGCACATCGGCCGCCTGCGCAAGCTGCTCAATCTCGGCCGCGATCAGGACCCGATCCGCACCGTCCGCGGAGCGGGATATGCATTGGATGACCGCTTCGCGAAGGCGGAGCAAAACTGATCACAGCGGCGCCATGGATGAATTCACGGACAGGACACAAGCAGGACACTCCCATCTGACCGTGGTCGGTGAGTTTCTCCTCGACAGGGACACCATCCGGGTATGGCGAGGTGACAAGCCCCTACGACTTTCGCTGCGGCAATTCCGTCTGTTGGAGGTTTTCATGCAGCATCCTGGCGAGCCGATTTCTCGCAGAATGCTCAAAGAGCTTGTCTGGGGTGCCGAATCGACGATCGAGGAGGCTACGGTCGATGTGGAGATCGCAAAGCTGCGGCGCGCGATCGGAGGCCGAAAAAGCGAAGGGCCGATCCGAACGGTTCGGAGTCTAGGATATTCTTTCCAGCCGCCTCAACGCCGCCGCCGTCCAACCGAGCTCGGCTCTTCCGACGTTCAGGAACGATCGTGAGCCCCGCTGCGAAGTTCAGCGTGATGATTGCAAGTGCTATTCTGGCGTTGGCCTGGACCGTCTATTCGGGTGTTCGACGACAATCCATTTCCTCGGCGCGATTTCGCGATCAGTGTGGCATGGCCGCAGGCCTGCTCGCTACCGCGATTTATGTCTCGAAGTTTTCGGGCCTGTTCTCGGATTGAAGCAGCCGCCGCTCTTCCAGTCTAGCTCACCGTCTGAAGGCCAACGCGCTCCTGAGCAGTGGGCAACACAAGCGTAATGATCCAGCAAAGGATCAGCATCGCGGCCGAACCGATCAGGCAGCCTTCGATACCATCCAGCTGATAGAGCAGACCCGAGAGCATGATCCCAAGCAGCCGGCCAACCGCATTGGCCGCATAGTAGAAGCCAACATCCTCGGCCGCCTTTTCGGATCCTGCATAAGCGAGGATGAGATAGGAGTGCAACGAGGAGTTAACCGCGAAAGGTACGCCGAACAGGGCGAGGCCAGTCACGAGCACCAGATCGGGATGCGGCAGGCCGGGAATGCGCATCAGCAAGGCGAGGGCGATCGGCACAGCGGCCAAAAGAACAGCCCAAATGCGAGCCGCCGGCACCTCGCGACTGAGGCCATCTACACTGCGGCTGACCAGCGAGGGGGCTACGGCTTGGATGCCGCCATAAACAACCGTCCAGGCGGCGAGAAAGCCGCCCACCTGCAAAAACTTCCAGCCAAACGCATAGAGAAACACCGGCAAACCAACTACGAACCAAACGTCTCGCGCGCCAAACATGAAGATGCGGGCTGCCGCCAACAAGTTCACGCCGCGCGACTTGCCGAACAGCTCGCGCATTGTCTTGGACGACTTGGCCTTGCCGAGCTGACGCGGCAGCAGCAGTAGACCCGCAATGAAGATCACGGCGATCAGTGTCGCCATCAGCCAAAGCGCCGGAGCAAACCCGATCAGATCGAGGAGCAGGCCACCGAGGAAGAAGCCGAAGCCCTTCATGGCATTCTTCGAGCCAGTGAACCAGGCGACCCATTTGAAGAGCTGACCGCTGCCTTCTGCCGAGGTGGCCTTGATCGCGGACTTAGATGCGGTCTTGGTCACGTCCTTAGCGACACCGGCAACACCCTGCGCGAGCACGACCCAGGCGACCGACAGGGCCGCGCCCCATCCGGGATTCAGCTGAGACAGCATCACCAGACCGGCAATCTGCAAGAGTTGTCCCGTTGCCAGCATGCGGGGAATGCCAAAGCGAGAGGCGAAATAGCCGCCGGCGAGATTGGCGGCGATACCGGCAGCTTCGTAGAGCAAGAACAAGAATGCCAGTGTGAACGGCGTATAACCCAAGCGGAAGAAGTGAAACAGCACCAGCATGCGCAAGGCGCCGTCCGTCAGGGTGAAGCCCCAGTAGGAGGCCGTCACGATCAGATAGTTGCGAGCCATCGAGGTCATAGTCCGCGCTCCCTGACAATATTGGCGAGATCCACCATCCGGCAGGAGTAGCCAACTTCATTGTCGTACCAGGCGTAAATCTTGAGCAGCGTGTCGTCCGTCACCATCGTGCTGCCGGCATCGACGATCGCGCTCCGCGGATCGTTGTTGAAGTCGACGGACACCAATGGCCGAGTCTCGAAACCGAGAATGCCGGCGAGCTCTCCTTCGGCAGCGGCCTTGAAAAGACCGTTGACTTCTTCGGCGGTGACTTTCCGCGCGACTTCGAAGACGCAGTCTGTCAGGCTGGCATTGAGCACGGGCGCACGCACGGCGTGACCGTTCAGCTTGCCCTTCAGTTCCGGGTAAATCAGAGCAATCGCGCTCGCGCTGCCGGTCGTTGTCGGCTGCAATGACAGCATCGCCGATCGGGCGCGACGCAGATCCTTGTGCGGCGCATCGACGACGACATTCGTGTTGGTCGGATCGTGAATCGTCGTGATCTGGCCGTGCCGTATCCCGATCGACTCGTGAATGACCTTCACCACCGGAGCAAGGCAGTTGGTCGTGCAGGAGGCCGCGGTCAGCAATTTGTGCCTAGATGGGTCGTATAGGGCGTCGTTGACACCAACCACGATGTTCAGCGCGCTGCCATCCTTGACGGGCGCCGCTACGATGACGCGCTTCACGCCGCGGTCGAAATAAGCCTGCAATTGCTCCTGCTTGAGGAATTTGCCGGTGCATTCGAGTACGACATCGCAGCCGAGATCTCCCCAGGCAACGTCGCCGGGCGAGGCTGCATCGCTAAAACCAATTGTCTTGTTCGCGATGGTGATAGCCTTGCCACTGTCAACGCCGATTGACGTGTTCCAGCGGCCGTGAACGCTGTCGAATTCCAGCAGGTGAGCGGAAGCCTCAATGCCTCCCTTGAGCTCATTGACATGCACGACGTCAAGGCGGTTGAGGCCGCGAGGGTCACTCTCCGGCCGGAAGATGCCGCCAAGGCCCGCGCGCAACGCCAGCCGCCCGATACGACCCATGCCGTTAATGCCAATTCTCATCACTTCTATCCTTTAGGGAGTCACGCGCGTCGTATCGCCGATCTCGTCGAGCCTGGCCTTGAGCGCAATGCGGTCCAGCGATGGGAAGGGAAGACTCGTGAAGATCTCAATGCGCCGCCGGATCATTGCATAGAGCTCGTTGAGCAGCGTCGTTCGCTCGGTCGCAGAACCCTTGAACTGGGCAGGATCGGGCAGGGGCCACGCCGCCGTGACGAACTGGCCGCCAAGGTCGGGGCAGAATTGTCCCTGAGGGACGTCGCAGAGCGCGATAATGAAATCCATTCGCGGTGCATCCGGCCCTTTGAACTCATTCCAGGACTTGCACCTCAGCTGCGAAATATCGTGTCCAAGGACCTTGAGCCGTTCGACCACCTCGGGCATCGGGTGGCGGGCGGGCTCGGAGCCGGCGGAATAGGCGCGAAAGCGACCTCTGCCGAGCTTCTCCAAAAGCGCTTCGGCCATGATCGAGCGTGCCGAATTCTGCGTGCAGAGAAAGAGCACATTGAAGGCTGGCATCATCGAATCGGTCGGCATGTCATCCTCATCGGGTTCGTCGGATGATGAAGCAGAATCGAAACCGCAGAGCTCGGGGCGGCCGTTGCAGCAGTCGCGCGCGAGAAACGTCATGAGGCCTTGGAAGCCTCTGACATTGGCGCGGTAGTTCATCGCCCGACCGTGCTTCTCGACGTCTACCAGACCGGCGCGCATCAGTATGCCAAGATGGGTCGACATCGTGTTGTGCGGGACACGGCAGCGCCGCGCAATTTCACCCGCCGGCAACGTATCGGGATGCGCCGTCAGAAGATGCCGGATGGCCGTGAGGCGGGTCGTCTGGGCGAGCGCTCCGAATCCATCGATGGCCTTCGTGCTCGCCACGGGTCGTTTCATGAAGCCAATTCCTCTTTCGCTTCTTATGTCCAAAGTCGTCGACATTTTTATGACGGCGGAGAACGCGGGAATACTCAGGCAATTTCGAGCAAAAGCCCGGAATTATCGATCTGTCCAGACATTCGGACATAATAGCGCGAGCGGTCATACGGTCAAGCCCGGATGCATTGCGGTCCGCTCGGTGACGTACCTTAATCAGCTGCCCGCTTCGGCACTCTGCTCGCACGGGCAAGGGGGCCTGCTTCGTACCAGCCGCGCGTTCTTTTGACGATCTTGACCACCGACAGCATGACGGGGACCTCGACCAGAACGCCGACGACGGTGGCGAGCGCGGCACCCGAATTCAGACCGAAGAGGCTGATCGCGGCCGCCACAGCAAGCTCGAAGAAGTTGCTCGCTCCGATCAGGGCGGCAGGAGCCGCCACGCACCAAGCGACGCCGAACCGACGACTCAGCCAATAGGCCAAGCCGGCATTGAAGTAGACTTGGATCAGGATCGGTACGGCCAGGATCGCAATCACGGTCGGCTGTGCCAGGATCTGTTCACCCTGGAAGGCAAACAGAAGCACGAGCGTTACGAGCAGAGCGACCAGGGAGACCGGTTGCAGGCGGCGCATCGCCGCGTTGAACACGTCGCTTCCGAGCGCCGTCAGGTAGCGTCGCCACACCTGCGAGACAATGACGGGCACAACGATATAGAGGGCAACCGATAGAAGCAGGGTTGCCCAGGGCACTGAAATGGAAGCGACGCCCAGCAACAAGCCGACCAGCGGCGCAAACAGAAAGATCATCAAGACGTCGTTGAGTGCGACCTGGCTCAGCGTGTAATGCGGCTCGCCATCGCACAGATTGGACCAGACGAAAACCATGGCCGTGCAAGGTGCGGCAGCGAGTAGGATAAGCCCCGCGATGTAGGACGGAATTTGTGTGGCCGGAAGCAGCGGCGCGAACAGATGCCCGATGAAAAAGGTTCCGAGCAGCGCCATCGAGAAAGGCTTGACGGCCCAGTTTATGAAGAGCGTCACGCCAATACCGCGCCAATGCTCCTTCACCTGACCGAGCGCTCCGAAGTCGATCTTGAGCAGCATGGGAATGATCATCAACCAGATCAATATCGCAACCGGGAGATTGACATTCGCGACTTCGGCGGCGGCAATTTGCGCAAAGAGGCCCGGCATTGCGTGCCCAAGGGCAACGCCAACGACGATGCAAAGCGCAACCCACACCGAGAGGTAACGTTCGAAAACGCTCATTTCGCAGCTCCTCGCGATGCCGCCTTTGCCTTCGCCGGCTTTGCCGATTCCAGGCTCTTCACGAGCGGCGCGCATACTTCGGGCCGGCCGCCACAGCAGTCCTGAACCAAGAACAGTACGAGATCCTGCAGCGCTTCGACGTTGGCCCGGTAGACGATGTTCCGGCTACTGCGCTCGCCAACGACGAGGCCGGCCCGGGACATGATGGAGAGATGGGCGGAAAGCGTATTCTGCGGCACGTCAACAAGACGCGCGAGCTCGCCGGCCCCGATCCCGTCCGGTTGAGCCCGCACCAACAGACGAAACGCTTCCAGGCGTGTAGCCTGTGCCAGCGCAGATAGCGCCTCAATGGCGTCGGTATTTTTCATTTATCCAGATATATCGAAATATCGCGATGGGTCAAGCGGACTGGATCCGTGGCATCTTCAAGGTCACCGAAACGCGTCGCTCGTCGCCCACGTGCGTCCAACCGTCTAGGCGACCAGCCCGTAGGCGCCGGCTGGTCGTATCGATGACTATTCATTTGCCGGCTCCATGCCCATCCGATACCTTCGTGCCAAACAAGCGACGTACTCGGAGGAGGCTGTCGCCATGGGCTTGCGTTGTGAACCGCTCGCTCAGTTCGGGGGTGGGAACCATGTGGTCAATCGGCGCGCAGTCCTGACGGGGCTGGCCGGTGCAACGCTTAGCTCGCCAATTGCTGCGAGAGCGTTTGGTGCGTCTCAGCGTCCCGTACAGATCGGACTGACACCGGTCCTCCTCACGTCGGATCTCGAGCTCCTAGCGACGTTACGCTCATACCTTGAGCGCGTCTGGGCCCGCGAGGTTGAGATCGTCACCCGCCGTACCTACCAGGAGATCACCCTTCTGCTAGTCAATGGGCAGATCGATGCGGCCTGGATTTGCGGCTATCCTTACGTTCAATTCCGCGATCAGCTCGAACTCGTAGCGGTGCCACTGTGGAACGGACGACCTCTTTATCAGTCCTACGTCATCGTCAGCGCAGACCGTTCGGTCGATTCGTTTGAACAGCTCAAGGGCGACGTCCACGCGTTTTCGGATCCGGACAGCAACTCTGGTTTTCTGGTTACGCGAGCCGTTTTGGCGGACTTGCACACCAAGCCTGAAGAATTCTTCCGGCATCACTTCTTCACCTACGGTCATCGCAACGTGGTGCGAGCTGTAGCCTCGGGGCTCGCGAATAGCGGATCGGTCGATGGCTATGTCTGGGAAGTCTTGAGCGCCGTCGAACCTGAGTTGACCAAGGGGACCCGCGTTCTGCGAAAATCAGAGTGGTTGGGGTTTCCTCCAATCGCCTGCGGAAAGAACCGGCCAAGCGATCTTCCGGTCGACACGCTCTCCGCCGCCTTCGTGGGCATGTCATCCGATCCTGAGGCGCGCCGCGCACTGGCGATGCTTCACCTCGACGGCTTTATGCGACCCCCTGCGGCCCTGTTTGACGCAATTGCCGCAAAAATGAACTACGTGCGGGGTCTCGGGTAATGTTCAGTTTTGGACGGCCGTCGAGCTGGCCGATCGTCGTCAAAGTGCCGATATTGGTGGCCTCCTTGATGATTGCGATCGGCGTTGTCTTGACAGATCAGGTGCTCAAGCGCCTGGCTGAGACCCAAGCCCGTCACTTCCAGGAACTCACCTCAGCCTATCTCGACGGCCTGTCATCCTCGGTCATTCCAACCGTCCTGCGCGGTGACGCCTGGGAAACGTTCGATAATTTGGATCGGGCGCGCTCACTTTATCATGGCTTGAAGATCGTCGGAACGGTGGTGACCGACGCCAACGGAATGGTGTTGGCGTCCTACGATCCTCGCGCGGTCCCGTCTTTCAGGCCAGCGCCGTCGTCGGTGCTTGCAGGTTTTGACCGTGCCGATCATTGGCTCGACGAGGAAGCCGAACGTGCGGGTGTGCGGCGCCTGTTGACCGATCAAGGCCGGTTGATCGGGGTGATCTATGCAAATTTCGACGTCGAAGAGCGGTTCAGGGAAAGGCGCACCGTCTTTTGGACTCTGGTCGGGACAAATCTTGCGATCACGGCCCTGGTTGCCGCGGTAGGCTTCCTGCTGGTCCGCAGGATGCTGAGGCCAGTCCAGCTGCTGACTAGGCATTTTAGGCGAGGCGTCTCCGGTGAACTGCTTCCAATTGCCGAACCGGATCTTGGTCCCGAGAACGCAGAATTCGGGCGCTTGTTTCGGCACTACAACGTGATGGTTCAGTCCTGGAACGACCGCGAGGCGATGGCAGCCCGCATAGCCGAAGAACAGCGTCTCTCAAGCCTGGGACGGCTGGCCTCGGCGATGGCGCATGAGATCAACAATCCCTTGGGTGGTCTCTTTAACGCGATCGAGACACTTAAGCGGTTTGGCTCGCAGACGATGGCGCGCGAACGTGCGTTGTCTTTGCTCGAACGAGGGCTGGCGGGTATTCGAGACGTGGTGCGATCGGCCCTGGTCACATATCGAGCCGATGCGACCCTTCGCCCTCTCAAGCCGACCGATATCGACGATTTGCGCCTTCTGATAGCGCCAGAGCTTGAACGCCGCGGTCTCGCACTGTCCTGGAAGAACAGCATTGGCGCGGAAATGCCGGTGAGCGCCAACTCGATCAGGCAGGCGGTCCTCAACCTGCTGCTCAATGCGTGTCAGGCGAGTTCTCCGGGTGATGCGATCACATTTGAAGCCGAGAAAACTGAGGCCGGGCTGGTATTCAGGGTCGCCGACCAGGGTAGCGGCTTGGATGCCGATCGAACATCGTACCTGGAGGCCCATGAGTTAGGAGCCTCGCCGCGTCCCGGTGATACCGGTCTCGGGCTATGGATCGTTCGTCGCTTGGTGTTCGAAGTCGGCGGCGCCATACGGGTCGAGCGCACCGGAGAAGAAGGCACGACAATAGCTATTACGATTCCCGATATTGCCGGGGAGGAGCGTCATGTTGCCTGAAGCCGTCTCAATTGCCGTCATCGAGGACGATCCCATCATGGGAGAATCCTTAAATCAGTATCTCGAGCTGGAAGGTTGTCGCGTGGAATGGTGGCGGACCGGGAGCGAGGCCTTGGCCGGGCTTCGACGAACCGCGCCTGACCTGGTGATTTGCGATATCCGACTTCCCGATATGTCAGGCGAGGACATTTTTCGGAAGATCGCCAGCGACGCTTCCGCACCTCCCTTCCTTTTCATGACAGCCTATGGACAGATCGACCACGCTGTCGCCCTGATCCGCGCGGGAGCCGGCGACTACGTCACGAAGCCGTTCGAGCTTGGTGACCTCATCTCGCGGGCGCGCGCGCTAATCAGCCGACGGCCGACACTTAATGACGGCGTGTTGGGCGTCTCGAGCGGAATGAAGTCCATCGAGGGTCTTTTGAGCCGTGTAGCCAGCCGCAATAGCCCCATTCTGTTCGTTGGCGAGACGGGCTCCGGCAAGGAAGTCTGCGCGCGGCATCTGCACAGCATCTCGGTATCCGCTTCGCAACCCTTTATCGCCGTGAACTGCGCCGCAATTCCTGACAGTCTTCTCGAGAGCGAGGTGTTCGGTCACGAAAAGGGGGCGTTCACTGGCGCCAATGCGCGTCACCTTGGCTACGCGGAGCGCGCTCAGACTGGAACGCTGTTTTTGGACGAGGTGGCCGAGCTGCCATTACAGCTGCAAGCGAAGCTGCTGCGATTGCTCGATGAACGTCGCTTTTATCGTTTGGGCGGCGAGGCCGTCGTTCCTTTCCGCGCCCGCGTCGTTTGCGCCACGCATCGTGACCTAACGGCAGAAGTGGCCGCCGGTCGCTTTCGCGAGGATCTCTATTACAGGATCAACGTCGTTAACATCGGCATTCCGCCTCTGCGGGATCGGCCGGAAGATATTCAGTTGCTGATGAACCGCTTCTTCGCCGAACTGGCGCCTTCCGCAGGTCCGGATCTGCGTGGCGTCAGCAGCGGTGCGGAAGCCGCTGCCCTAAATCATTCGTGGCCCGGCAACGTCCGCGAATTGCGCAATCGGTTGGATCGCGCCATCACCCTTGCCGTCGGGCCGTGGCTAATGGCGGCTGACCTGTTTCCGGAGTTGGCCAAACAAAGTGCGATCCCCGCCGCCGGTCGCTCTCTCGCTGCAGCGCGAGATGCAGCAGAGCGTCAAGAGATCGACCGGGCGCTCAAGGAGACCCGCGGCCAAATCAACGAAGCCGCGAAATTGCTCGGCGTTTCACGGACGACACTTTGGGAGCGCATGCGCCGTTTTGAAATCAATATCGTCTGAGAACCTCCCGCGTTCGGATAACTGAACGTCGCAAGTCTCGCATGTTCGAAGGCGCGGACGGTTTGATGCGCTGCAACCATATGATTCAATAGCTTAGCTCACCAACTCCTCTGGCCCGGATCTTGAAACTCAAGGTGCGTGAATCGAACAACGATTCCGTGCATCACCGGGAGGAGCTCATGAAAAAATGCGATCTGATGGTCGACGTCGGTAGACGTCGGTTTCTGAGTGGCGCGACCGTTGCCGCGGCCGGCGTCGTGGCTGCGGGCACCATGGCAACGCCCGCACAGGCCGCGCCGTCTTCTGCCCGGGTGGCTTATCCATCCAATCGCTTGGCGAACATCTCTCAGCTCAAGCCGAACGAGCCGTTTGACATAGCGTACCCGGACGGGGATGCACCCGGTGTGCTCATCAAGCTCGGAGCCCGGGTCGCCGGCGGGGTTGGTCCGGATGGCGATATCGTTGGTTTTTCGACCGTCTGCCCGCACAAGGGTTTTCCGCTCTCCTATTCCAAGAACGACAGGAGCTTGAGCTGCCCGGGCCACTATGGCCGCTACGATGTCGAGAAAGGCGGGCAGCAGATCTGGGGGCATGCGACCCAGAACCTCGCACAATACGCTCTGCGCATCGACGGCAAGGGAGACATCTACGCCGAGGGCGTCGATGAGCTTCTCTACGGCCGGCTTTCGAACGTTCTGTGAGGGAGTGATCAATGACTTATAAGCGCCAGACGGACCGCCTCCCGATCATCCCCGCTGATGCCAAGGAGCAAAACGTTACCTGCCACTACTGCATCGTTGGATGTGGCTACAAGGCTTACACGTGGCCGATCAACAAGCAGGGCGGCTACGACGCGAAATCGAACAAGTTCGGCGTGGATCTCTCCAAGCAACAGCCTGCTGAGACTGCGGCCTGGTACGCGCCGTCGATGTACAACATCGTCAAGCAGGACGGGCAGGATGTCCATCTCGTCATTAAGCCCGACGTCAACTGTGTCGTGAATTCCGGTCTCGGATCGATCCGAGGCGCACGCATGGCTGAAAACCACACCTCGCAGCAGCGCAACACGCAGTTGCAGCGGCTCACGGATCCGATGGTTTGGCGCTACGGCTCCATGCAGCCGACCAGTTGGGATGACGCGCTCGACCTGGTGGCACGCGTGACCTCCGCCGTGATAGCCGAGCAGGGTGAAGACGGTCTGTTCGTATCGATGTTCGACCACGGCGGATCGGCCGGCGGCTACGAGAATACCTGGGGTACCGGAAAGCTCTATTTCGGGGCCATGAAGATCAAGAATGTCCGCATTCACAACAGGCCCGCCTATAACTCTGAAGTCCACGCGACGCGCGACATGGGCGTCGGCGAGTTGAACAATTGCTACGAGGACGCCGAGCTGGCCGACACCATTGTCGCGATCGGCACCAATCCGTTGGAGACCCAGACCAACTACTTCCTGAACCACTGGATTCCGAATTTACGCGGCAGCACGACCGACAAGCGAAAGGCCGAATTCCCCGGCGAGCCCGTTGAACCGAGCCGGATCATTATCGTCGATCCTCGGCGAACCGCGACGATCGCGGCATGCGAAGCCGAAGCCGGCAAGGGCCGCGTGCTGCACCTCGCGCTGGAATCCGGCACCGATCTCGTGCTGTTCAATGCGCTGCTCACATACATCGTCGACAAGGGTTGGATCGATAAGGATTTCATCGCGGCGAGCACCTTGCCCGGTGGACAAGCTGCCAACCTGACTTCGCGGCCGGGCGGAACGCCGACCGATCAGCCACTCACCGATTTTGCTACAGCTCTCGCGGCGAACCGGACTTCGATCGATGAAGCCGTCAAGATCACCGGTCTTCGGGCCGAGGATATCGTCAAAGCCGCACAATGGATCGCGGAACCAAAAGCAGGTGGGAAACGCCGGCGCACGATGCTCGGTTACGAAAAGGGCATCATCTGGGGCAACGACAACTATCGCACCAACGGCGCAATCGTGAACCTGGCGCTTGCGACCGGCAATATCGGCCGGCCCGGCGGCGGCGTGGTGCGGCTTGGCGGGCACCAGGAAGGCTATTCGCGTCCATCCGATGCGCATGTCGGGCGGCCCGCGGCCTACGTTGACAAGCTGCTCATCGAAGGACGGGGCGGAATTCATCACATTTGGGCCTGCGACCACTACAAGACCACTCTGAACGCGTTCAAGTTCAAGCAAGTCTACAAGCGGCGTACGGACATGGTGAAGGATGCCATGAGCACCGTGCCGTGGGGCGACCGCAAGGCGATGGTCGACGCGATCATGGGAGCGATCCGGCAGGGCGGTTTGTTCTCGGTCGATGTCGACATCGTACCGACGCAGATCGGCCAGGCGTCGCACGTCTGGCTGCCGGCGGCGATCTCAGGCGAAATGAACCTGACGTCTATGAACGGCGAGCGCCGCATGCGGCTGACTGAACGCTATATGGACCCCCCCGGGAATGCGATTCCGGACTGTATGATTGCAGCTCGGCTCGCAAATACGATGGAACGTGTTCTGCGCGAGCAGGGCAACGCGACCTATGCGGACAAGTTCAAGAGCTTCGACTGGAAGACCGAAGAGGACGCGTTTAACGACGGCTATCACCAACATGAAAAGGGTGGTGAGCATGTCACCTACGCGCGTCTTCGCGCTATGGGCACCAACGGCTTCCAGGAGCCGGCCACGGGCTTTGTCGACAATCAGATCAAGGGCACCAAGCGGCTCTACACTGATGGCAAGTTCTCGACAAAGGACGGCAAGGCGTTCTTCATGGCGACGCCTTGGCGCGGCCTTCAGGCGGCCGGCAAGGCCGAGCAGAAGGCGAAATACAAGTTCCTGGTCAACAACGGCCGGACCAACGCGATCTGGCAAAGCGCCTTTATGGACGTACAGAACGACTTCGTCATGGACCGCATGCCCTATCCCTTCATCGAGATGAACCCGGCCGATATGAAAGAACTGGGCGTCGGCGAAGGCGATCTTGTCGAGGTCTACAACGATGCCGGATCGACCCAGGCGATGGTCCAGCCAACAGCGTCGGCAAAGCCCAAACAGACGTTCATGCTGTTTGCGTTTCCGACCGGTGTCCAGGGCAACGTCATCAATGCCGGCGTGAATGAACTGATCATTCCCAACTACAAGCAAACCTGGGCCGACATTCGCAAGATTGCCTCGGCGCCGGAGACCACCAAGAAGTTGTCGTTCAAGTCGCAACATTACAAAGCGTGAGAAACGCTGGGAGCCGGGCAGTTTCGCTGTCCGGCCCCTTACGTCTGAGCGCGTTCGCCTGCTCGATAGCTGCGAACCTTTCCGTCGCTGGGCCCGGTGTAAACTGTAGAAAATGTGGCGTTCCGTGGAGGTGGCGATGTCTGCTGTTGTGGTTCCGAAACTTGCGGCGGTTCGGTACGAGAAGAACTTTGACGTGAGCGACATTCTGCTGGAGGCGATTGCTCGCCTGCGGGAGCAGGGGAACACGATCGGTGGACTGATCCAGGAGGCCGAGTTCAAGGGAGCGGCGTCTTGCGCAACGCTCCAAATTGTCGATCTTCGCTCGGATCAAAGGGCCCGGATTACGCAAAATCGAGGCAAGGAGGCCCGCGGCTGCAAGCTTGATGAGCAGGGGTTGGTCGCTCTTTCTCATTGCATCGACGAGGCCATCGAAGACCGTGTGGGCCTCATTGTGATAAGTCGCTTTGGCCGGGCGGAGGCAGCCGGAGGCGGCTTGCTCGCTTCGTTCACCGGCGCAGTTTGTGCGGGCGTTCCGCTGCTGACGGCGGTGCGTGAACCTTATCTTGAGCGCTGGGCTGCGTTTCATGGCGGCCTGGCGGTTGACCTGGCGCCCTCGGTCGATGCGGTGCTGAGCTGGTTTTGTGCCCACTCGCATGCAGGCGCGCGGCGGAATGAATTCAAGGAGGCGGCATGCACTGCTTAGAGACCGTCCGGTCGAACTTTTAGGATAACGCTCGAGCCGCGAGGCTCGCTCAGGCGCGGAACTTGCAGGCGCTGAGCTGGGTTCGTCTCGAACCTCCGTTGCTCAAAATGATCCGGACACACCGCTAATGCAGTTGGAATCTACGCTGACCTGCCCTCAGTGCGGCCGTCAATCGGTTGAAACCATGCCGATGGACGCCTGCCAGTTCTTCTACGACTGCAAAGGTTGCGGCACTCGGCTGAAGCCGTTGGCTGGCGACTGCTGCGTGTTTTGTTCTTACGGTTCCGTGCCGTGTCCGCCGATCCAAGCAGATGGTAAAAGCGATTGCTGCAGCTAACCGTTTGCTCTTCTTACGGCACCCTGTTTTGTCGTGCCAAGGGATGCCACGCCAACGCGCGTACGATGAGCAGAATGCCGACGGCAAGAGGCAACAGCCAATAGGTGAAGTGAGGAAGGTTTTTCCAAACGGGCAACTGTTTTCCGTTGTCCACGTAAAAGGCGATTAGAAGCAAAACGTAAGATATCCCCATCCCGGTGATGTGCAGCCTCACCCAATCGTCCCAGCGATGCCGTAGCGCCGAACGCCCGAACCAAGCGCAACCAAACGATAACGCTCCGAGAATAAACAGGTGATAATTCTCGTCCCAGCGCATCAGCGACAGGCACGTCGCGGACGCGCTGAGCGCCAGCAGACACCAGAAATAAGCTGTGCCGAAGTTGGAATGGCGGCCGCGTCGCTTTGGACTCAGCATCGCGATTGCACCGATCGCAACACACGCGAGGCCTAGGGGGATATGTACCCCAAGGACCACCGTCAGAAATACCGGATCGGTCGAGGGAATTTCGATGCCCGCAACGGTAGTCGTTTCTCCACCTGTCATGGCGATCGCTCGCTCTTGCAATTGTTCATCGGCTTCGCCGGCGGGGATGGTCGCTTGACGGAGAAGGCCCCGGCGCCACACGCAAGGCAAAGCCCGCAGCAGCCGAGCAGGACGACAGCATAGCTTCCTGTCCAGTCGGCACTCGCTGCAAACGGCAGCGGCCCAAATGCGGCGCCGGCAATACCGAAGACGAACGAAGCCCCCCTGATCGCGCCAAGATGGTCGCGCCCGAAATAATGCGCGTAGCCGGCGGCGTTGATGGCTTGTTGCGAGCCATATGCACCGCCCAGGCTAAGCGCGTAGAGTGTGCTGACGGCGATTCCGCTGCCAAACGCGGGAAGAGCCGACGCCAGAGCAAGCATCAACATCGCAAGTGGAACCAGGTGCCGAGGTTCGTAGCGATCCACCAGAAATCCGGTGCCGAGCGTGGCAACAGCCTGAACGACGGCAAGAAGCGATAGCAGTAGCAGTGCGTCGCTGTGTGCGATCCCGGCCGTTTGCATGATCGAGAAGTGATTGAGCAACAGCGCGGTGCCTATGGCATTGGTCAGAAAGCCAGCCGCGCAAAGCAGCCAGAACACGCCTGTACGCAGCGCTTGACCACGCGTAAACGAAGGCTCCTCGCACGGATCCTTAGCGACAGGGGGCAACCCAGCGTCCGTGGTGAGGCCGAACTTTTCCGGCCGGTCGCGAAACAGCGCGGCAGCAACAGGCAGAATGGTAAGTCCAACAAGTGCGGCAAGGGCGAGATAGGCACCACGCCAGCCGTACAGCGAGATGAGCGCATCTATTAGCTTCGGGAAGCTCATGGAACCGGCCGCGAGGCCGAGACTGGCTGCTGCGGCGGCAATCCCGCGCCGCCGCACAAACCACAAATTGACGACTTGCTGACTGACGAGGCTCAGTCCGCCAATCGCAGCGCCACGCAACAAGGCGAAGCCGACGAGCAGCATCATTGCGGATTGAACTGCCGACATGAAAGCGCAGGCGAGGGCGAGGCCACCGGCGATAATGGTCGCTGTCACGCGCGGCCCACGTCGGTCAATCCAGCGGCCGATCACAGGTGCCGGCAGAATCCCTGCAAGCGTACCAGCGGCATAGGCCATGGAGGCCGAAGTGCGCGAGATGCCAAGATCGGCAGTGATCGGATCGAAGAAAACCGAGACGCCTGCCGTCTGGCCTGGCAGGGTCATGAACGAGCCGAAAGTGCCGGCGCCCAATATGATCCAGCCATAGTGGAGAGCCGAACTTCGGGGGCTCACCGTCCGCACGTGATCACCCCGCTCGGCGCGTCGCCGGCACCCGCAAATCGCTCTCAAATCCCTCGCAGCAATGCTCGCGCAAGAACTCGATGACCTCGTCCATACGATTGTATTGAGCGCGGCAAGTCACCGTGCGCCCGATCTTTTCCTGCGTGACGAGACCTGCGTTTACCAGTCCGCGCAGATGGAAGGCGAGCGTAGAGGCCGGTATGTCGAGATGGACTTGGATATCAGTGATGTTGAGCCCGGGCGGCCCCGCCCGAACCAGAAGCCGATAAATATCCAGCCTGGTCAAATTGCCCAGTTCGGCCAGGCACCGTGCAGCAAGCTTGCGGTTCATGATCCCTCATATCTACCGCAACGCCTGACCAGAAACAACCATAATACTAGTTTTGTCGTGTTATTTGGGATCTGGAATAGGCCGATCGGCTGAAGTGGCAGCACGCCTCATTGACGTGCGTTTCAATGGGGGATAGCGGATTGAATTTTGCTCACGTTGAGCTTTTGCGCGTGTTGACCCCTTAGCAGTTGCCTCAGTTCGTCTGGAAGCGCACAAGGAAGTAGATGAAAACGCTTGCTGCATACGTCGGCGCCGCAACCGCTGAAATCTCTGGATGCTTTGCCTTCTGGGCCTGGCTGCGCCTCGAAAAGTCGGCGTGGTGGTTGATCCCCGGCGTGGCATCGCTGGTTTTATTCGCCTGGTTTCTAACGCTGGTCGAAAGCGACGCTGCAGGACGAGCTTATGCCGCCTATGGTGGAGTTTACATTGTAGCTTCGATCGCATGGTTGTGGGCGGTCGAAGGTCTTCTCCCCGATCGATGGGACGCAATTGGCGCCGCCATCTGTTTGCTGGGAGCAACCGTCGTCATCGCCGGGCCGCGTTAGCTGCTCTTGAAGCGGCAGGAGCGCAACACTGCGACGTAGGGGTTGCGAGATCTTCCATAATCACGCAAGCGTTTGCGGGCCCTCCGGCACACTGCGTGTCACACGCATCCACAAATGACTTGAGACTCTGCTCGAGTGCGCGCAGCTCCCTGAGCTTGCGACGAACTTCGTCGAGATGTTGCGCCGCGAGGTTACGCGCGCCCGTACAATCGAGATCGGCGGACACCGACAGCGACAGCAGTTCGCGAGCCTGCTCGATAGAGAAGCCGAAGGCGCGGCATCGGCGGATAAACGTCAGCCTCCGCAAGTCGGCGTCGCCATAGACGCGATGACTGCCTCGGCGGCTCGCCTCGGGCAACAGACCGATCTCTTCGTAATAACGGATCGTCGGTACGTTGCAGCCGGTCGCAGTCGCCAACGCGCCAATTGTCATCTTGTTGTGATCAGGCATGTTTTCCTCCTTGAACCTCAAGTTACTTGAGGTGGTAGGCTTCTGACAAGCCTAACGGAGGAGCTGCGGCGTGAAGAAGCTTTTGCCAACATTGGCGGTGGGAGGTGCCTGCGCTGCAGGTTGCGCGGCGCCGCTCGCCCTCACTCTCCTCTCAAGATCCGGATCGACGCTCCTTGTCGCTGGCGCCCAATGGTTGGCGTCCATCGCTGCGATCGGCCTTGCAATAGTCCTGTGGCGCTGCCTACGCCCGCTTCCTTTGGCCGCCGTTGGTGGCACTGGCGGCTGTGGTTGCTCGGTCTCTTCCGATCACCAGCAACCGGCTCAAAAAGCAGCTGCGGCTATCGCATGCACGTTGTCGGCCAGTGAATATCAACAACGTGCGATGCAGATCCGGGAATTGGCCGCTCGATTCCTCCGATTCGCTCAACGTGACGACTTGCGTCTCAAGCTGACCTACGACCGATCGGCAGCGAGCGAAGTCCGATCGGTTGTTCGCAACGAACAAACGTGCTGCCCCTTCTTGCACTTCGACGTCAAGGAGGACGACGCCAGCATCAAAGTCGTCATCACCGCTCCAGGAGAGGCGCGAGATGCCGCCGACCATCTGTTCGGTCATTTCGCGCCAGAACTCGCTGATACCTACCATTCCTCACCTGAAAAGGAGACTGCCCTGTGAAGACCCGTCGTTTCGTTGTCGCCGCCGCCTTGCTTCTGTCCTGCGCGATCGATGCGCTTGCGGCGGATCGCTTCGCCTACGAGCAGAAGGCATTCGAGGCAGCTCGAAATGCAGGTAAGCCTATTCTTGTGCACGTGACGGCGCCGTGGTGCGGCGAATGTAAGGCCCAGAAGCCGATTGTCGCCGCGCTCGCACAGCAACCGGAATACGCCAACCTCATGATCTTCGACGTCGATTTCGACAGCCAGAAGGAGGCCCTCCGCTCTCTCAATGTGCAGAAGCAAAGCACGCTGGTCGTCTACAAGAACAAGGCGGAGACCGGACGCGCCGTCGGCATCACGCGGCGCGAGGCTATTGAGGATGTTTTCAAGAAGGCTCTGTGATAGTCAATGGAAGTTGCATCAGTTGGCTTAGCATTCGTTGCCGGCCTGATCTCGATTTTTTCCCCCTGCGTTCTGCCGTTGCTGCCCATCGTGCTCGGGACTGCGGTGTCAGAACACAGGTTCGGTCCCGCGGCACTCGTCGCGGGACTCGCCATTTCCTTCCTTGCTCTGGGTTTGTTCGTCGCCACGGTCGGGTTCTCGCTCGGCTTCGGCGCGGAGGTGTTCCGAACGACGGCGGCCTCCTTGCTCTTGGCCGCCGGCATCGTATTAGTCGTTCCGACCTTGCAAAGCCGGCTGACGCTTGCCTCCGCGCCTGTCGGTAATTGGATCGTGGGCCGTTTCGATGGCAGCAACAGGCAAGGCTTGGCGGGACAGTTCGGCTTAGGGCTCATGCTCGGCGCGATCTGGAGTCCCTGTGTCGGTCCAACGCTCGGAGCGGCCTCGGTGTTGGCCGCACAAGGACGAGACTTGCCTCAGGTCACGCTGACCATGTTGGCGTTCGCATTGGGGACGTCCTTACCACTGCTGGCGCTGGGCCTCGCCTCCCGCGAAGCGCTCCTGCGATCGCGCGGAAAAATGCTGTCCATGGGGAAGTCAGGCAAGCTCGTGCTGGGCGTTACGCTGGTCACAACGGCTGCGCTCATCCTGAGCGGCCTAGATAAAACCGTGGAAGCATTGCTATTACAGGTTTTGCCGACTTGGCTGACGGAGCTTGGCGGCTCCTGGTGAGGAAGCACCGTGTCGCCCAACTGATCTCCGGTCATGGCCAGGCTGTGTGCCGGTTTGAGGCCGCAAAACCTCGGAAAGAGGACATCGCGCAAGCCGCGCCAGTGAATCTCAATTTATAAGTACACGGCGTAGTTGCGTCGTGGATTGGCGCCGGGCTTGCGGATAACCCGACCACAATCACGTCTCCGTCATCTGCTCGTCATGCAGCGCGTCGAATACTCCGGACAGATCGACGTAGGAGGGCACGATGACTTCACGACGCAAGCTGATTGCTGCCGCCGCAGCGGCGATGACTCTGTTCTCCGTCCCCAGTTGGGCGCAGTCCTGGAAGGATAAATATCCGGAATTGGTGCTCGCCTTGGTCCCGGCCGAGAACGCCACCGGCACCCTCGACCGCTACACTCCCTTCGTGAACTACCTGTCGAAAGAGCTTGGCGTGAAGGTCACGCTCCGGGTCGCCAACGACTACACCGCCGTGATTGAGGGCCAGAAGAATAAACAGATCCATATCGGATATTATGGCCCCGGATCCTACGCCCGCGCCAATACCGTCTCCAGTGGCAACGTGGTCCCGTTCGCTACGACGAAGAACAGCGACGGAACGATTGGCTATTACTCTGTCATGTACGTGCGGGCTGACAGTCCCTACAAGTCCATCCAGGACCTGAAAGGCACCACGCTGGGCTACGTCGATGTCGAATCGACCTCCGGTTACAAGGCCCCGAATTTCTTTCTGACGCAGCAGGGGTTTCCGATCGACAAGTACTTCAAGCTCGCCCAAACGACTGGCAGCCACGAAAACGCGGTGCTGGCTCTGGCGTCGGGAACAGTTGATGCAGCCGTCAACTGGTGGAATTCCGAGGACGATTCCAACCTGACGCGCATGCTGAACAAGGGCATGGTGAAGAAGCCGGACGGTTCGGCGATGACGAAGAGCGACTTCCGCATCGCCTGGAAATCGCCTCTCTTGCCGGGCTCGCCGTTTGCCTACCTCGCCGATATGCCGGACGAGCTGAAAAAGGCCATCGTCAAAGCCTTCATCGAGGCACCCGCAAAAGACAAGGCGATGTATGACAAGCTCTCGGACGGCAAGGACATCGGCTTCGTCGAAGTCACGGCCAAGGACTACGAAGAATCGGTAAAGATGAATTTGTGGCTCGACCAGCAGCGAAAGAAAAAGGACAGCTGAAGGTCTGAGCTCCCCAGATCATGCGCCGCTTCGGGGCCAACAGATGAACGGGAGTTTGCACCGTCTTCCTGATGCGAGGACCGCGCACCTGCTCGCCAGCTATCGCTCGGCCGTCGCCGTAAGGCGACGCCGGGCCTGGATTTTTGCAGCCGCTGTTGTTCTTTCGGCTGCACTGGCCGCCTGGGGCGGCGAAGTCAATGTGGAGAAGTTCTGGCAGGGACTTCCGCGATTTGGGTCGTATTTCTACGACATCATGCCTCGGCTTCGGCTTTCAAATTTCGCAGACGATTTCAAGGAGTGGTATTGGAATTGGGACAGCTGGCTCCGGCTGCTCGCTGAGACCCTCCTCGTTGCCTATGTCGGAACCTGCCTTGGCGCACTCGGCAGTTTTGCCTTCTCCTTTCTTTCGAGCCGCAATCTCGTGCCAAGCGCCGCCATCCGCATGTTTGCGCGACGGACCTTCGAGTTCTGCCGGACCGTTCCTGACATCGTGTTCGCCTTGCTGTTCGTCTACGCTCTGGGGCTCGGGCCTGTGCCGGGTGTCCTGGCTATCGCCATTCACACCTTCGGAGCGCTTGGAAAGCAGTTTGCCGAAGTGGTCGAAAATATCGATCCCAAGCCTGTGGAGGGCCTTCAAGCAACGGGAGCCAGCTGGCTGCAGCAGATTCGGTTCGCCGTCCTTCCTCAGGTCATCTCCAGTTTTGCCAGCTACGCGCTGCTGCGATTTGAAATCAACGTCCGCGGGGCTTCGGTGATGGGCTTTGTTGGCGCCGGCGGCATCGGCAAGGAGCTGCTGAGTTCGATCCGACAGTTCTACTATTCCGACGTAAGTGCCATTCTTCTGATGATCATCGCGACCGTGTTCGTGATCGATGTGATCACCGAGCGGGTCCGGCATCAACTGCTTGGTGCGGAAACCTTTCAATGACGCAACACATAATCGTTGATGAAGCCGAGAGACGGCGCCTGCGGCAGGCCTATCCAGACGTGTTCGCCGCGCCCCTGAAAAAGCGCGTCTTGCCGCTTCTTGTTCTTGTGGTCCTCGTCGGTCTCTTGATTTTCGGAATGGTCTGGCTCGGCTTTTCCGCCGAGAAGCTGTGGAATGGCGTTGGCAGGTTGCGCGTGATCCTCGGCCTGATGTTCCCGCCAAATCCGGGAAACTTGCTGCACCTTTATCTGCGCGGCCTGGCCGAGACGCTGTCGATCGCTTTTCTCGGCACCCTGTTAGCTGCGCTTCTGGCGTTTCCTGTCGCCTTCGTTGCGGCGAAGAACATTGTCGCCCAGAGGGTAATCCACTTCCTTTCGCGTCGCGCGCTGGATTCCATTCGAGGCATCGACACTCTGATCTGGGCTCTGATTTTCATCAATGTCGTCGGGCTTGGTCCGTTCGCGGGGATTCTGGCCATCGCGATGTCGGACCTCGGCTCGTTCGGAAAGTTATTCTCCGAGGCCATTGAAACAGCTGATAAGAAACCGAGGGAGGGCGTCCGGTCGACCGGCGGTTCGACCGCGCATGAGATCCTGTTCGGGGTTCTTCCCCAAGTACTCCCCCTGATGTTGAGCCAAGTCCTGTACTACTTCGAATCCAACACGCGCTCGGCAACCGTCATCGGGATTGTGGGCGCAGGGGGAATTGGTTTGTATCTCTCAAATGAGATCACCCAGCAGAATTGGGACCAAGTTTCGTTCCTGATCCTTATGGTGCTGATTACGGTCGCGGTGATCGATCAGATTTCATCGAGGCTACGGTTCGCTATCATTGGTCCTATGTAACTCGAGCCTAGAGAGGCCCGCCAGCGTGGCGAGCTCGCGATTGCCATTTGTCTTTCAATGGCCGGACTTGGCCGTGACGCTTGTCTCGCCGGTCTGTTCCTACGGCCGCCGCCAAATGCCTGGATAGGCTGTTGCCGCGCGCTAAACTGGCGGGAAGAATAGGGCCTTGTAATTCGAAGATTCTAGAATTACAGTAGGAGTACTATAACAGAGCCGTCATGAGACTGACATGAAACTGGACGATGCCGCGGCGCATCTCGAGGCCTTGGGCAACCCGACCCGGCTCAAGATCTATCGGGCGCTGGTCCGCGCGGGCGAAGCCGGCATGCCCGTCGGCAAGTTGCAGGACCGGCTGAAGATCGCGCCGTCGACCCTGTCGCATCACATCAAGACCCTACTTGTGGTCGGGCTGATATCCCAAGTCCGCGAGGCGACCACGCTGATCTGCCACGCCAACTACTCGACCATGCGCGATCTCGTCGACTTCCTCGTCGCCGAATGCTGCGCCGACGAAGTCGCGTGCAAGGAGACGAAGAGCGCGGCGTGATTTTCGCCTGACTTCAATTTCCGTAGTGCTAGGATCATAGGAGAATAGAGATGAGCGAAGCCAAGACGGTGGCGATCATCGGAGCCGGCCCGGTCGGACTTGCCGCAGCGGCCCATGTCCTCGAACGTGGCATGACCCCGGTGGTCCTGGAGGCCGGCCCCGAGCCTGCCCGTTCCGTGCGGCAATGGCAGCACGTTCAGTTGTTCTCGCCCTGGGAGTACAACGTGGACAAGGCAGCGGAGAGGCTGCTGGCGCCGACAGGGTGGAATTCGCCCGACCCTCACGTGTATCCGACCGGTGCCGAGCTGCTCGAGCGCTATCTCGATCCGCTCGCGTCCAGGACTCCATTGAAGGACGTGATCCGGACGTCAAGCCGGGTGACCGCCGTAAGCCGGCTAGGCTTCGACAAGGCCAAGAGCCGCGGCCGCGATGCGGCTCCCTTCGAGATCCGGTATCAGAACGGCAAGGGGCCGGAGACGCTGCGCGCCGACGCGGTGATCGACGTATCCGGCACATGGCACTCGCCCAATCCCGCCGGCGCCAACGGGCTTTCGGCGATCGGCGAGCGTGAGGCGCAGTCGAAGATCGCGTACGCGATGCCCGACGTTCTCGGCAGGGATCGCGCCCGCTACGCCGGCAAGACGGTCGCCGTTCTAGGGGCCGGGCACTCCGCCATCAGCACGCTGACGGACCTGACGAGGCTGGCCGGCCAGGCACCGGGAACGGAAGTGATCTGGCTTTTGCGCGGCAACGATCCGGCCAAGGCCTTCGGTGGCGGCGCGAACGACAAGCTCGTCGCCCGCGGCGAGCTCGGCGCGCACTTCGCATCGCTCGTCGCGTCCGGCCTTGTCAGGGTGGAAGCGGGCTTCCCCGTGTCGCACGTGACTCTGGCGGGCGAGCGGCTCCGGGTCGCCAGCGGATCGGCCTGCTGTGGACGGCATGTGTTGGTCGACGAGCTCGTCGTGGCGACCGGCTTCCGACCGGACCTGTCGTTCCTCAGCGAGGTTCGGCTCCGTCTCGACCCGGCCATCGAGGCGCCGGTGGCATTAGCGCCCCTGATCGACCCGAACGAACATAGTTGCGGCACGGTGCGTCCGCATGGCGCCCGCGAACTCGCCCAGGACGATCGCGGCTTGTACCTCGCAGGCATCAAGAGCTACGGACGCGCGCCGACCTTCCTCATGATCACCGGGTACGAACAGGTCCGCTCCATCGCAGCCGATATCGCAGGCGATCGCGAAGCGGCGGAGCGCGTCGAGCTTGAGCTTCCGGAAACCGGCGTCTGCACGCGGGGCGGCGTCGAAGCAGGCGCGGCCGCAGGCGGATGCTGCGGAGGTCCGGCGCCTGCCGCCGTCGACGCCTGCTGCGCGCAGGATGCCGAAGCAAAGGCCGTCGGCAAGACCGGCTGCAGGTGTTCCTGAGGTGAGATCCGATCAGCTTCGCGTCGTCCTTTCCTTGGGGACGACGCAGACCCTCGCCTGGGCGTCGAGCTACTACCTTCCGGCCATCCTCGCCGATCCGATCGCCCGAGATCTGGGCATCTCGAGCAACTGGTTCTTCGCCGCGTTCTCAGGATCGCTGGTGATATCCGGATTGCTCGGACCTCGGGTGGGACGTCAGATCGACCGCGTCGGCGGCAGGCAAGTGCTCGCGGCATCCAACGTCATCCTCGCAGCGGGGCTCGCTCTGCTCGGAGCGTCGACGTCGGTATCGATGTTGATCGGGGCCTGGCTGCTTCTGGGCGTCGGGATGGGACTTGGGCTGTACGACGCGGCATTCGGCGCGCTGGGCCGCATCTACGGCGACAACGCGCGGAAGGCGATCACCGGCATCACCCTGATCGCCGGTTTCGCCAGCACCGTCGGATGGCCCCTTAGTTCATTCGGCCTCGATGCGATCGGCTGGCGAGGTACCTGTTTCGCTTGGGCCGCAGCCCACGTGCTGATAGGTCTGCCGCTGAACATGCTCTTCCTGCCGAAGACCGTGCCGCTGCGCCAGAGCTCCGGTCCCGTCGTCAAACCGCACATTCCGATCGACCGCACGATGGTCCTGCTGTCGTTCGCCTTCGCGGCCGCCTGGACGGTGACCTCGGCGATGGCTGCGCACCTGCCGCGCATCATGGAAGCGTTCGGCGCTACGCCGGCGCAGGCGGTCTTCGCTGGGATGATGATTGGTCCGGCTCAGGTTGCCGCGCGAGTTTTGGAAGCCAGCACGCTCAGTCGCTTCCACCCGCTGTTCTCGACCAGGCTCGCCTGCATCACGCATCCGATCGGAGCCTGCGTCATCGGCGTGTTCGGCGGCGGCGCTGCGGCGGCGTTTGCGCTGCTGCACGGCGCCGGCAACGGCATTCTCACCATCGCACGCGGAACGCTGCCGCTCGCGATCTTCGGGCCGGAGAACTACGCCTATCGTCTGGGGTTGATCGGCGTGCCGTCGCGGATCTGCCAGGCGCTGGCGCCCGTCGCGTTCGGATTGCTGATCGAGCCGATCGGAGGCGGAGTCTTGATCGTCTCCTCGCTCCTCAGTCTCGCGGCGCTCGGAGCGTTGATGCTGCTTCCGGCACAATCACACGTAAAGGCGGAGAGCGCTGTGGCAGAAGCTCGCTAATAGTCCATAGAAGCCGAACCATTCTAGAAACCTCCGGATCCTCACCCTGATCTTGGTAGAGGATTGCTGCGGCAAGAACGATCACTTCAAGGCGAGCCTTTGCGGAGTCCCGCCAGGCGCAACAAAAGGAAGTCTCTTGGAAGATAATAGGCATCAGCTTACGTCGGACATTCCTAACGTGGATTCCGATCTGTTCCGCACACCGGATCTCGCGGCACTGTCGCAGGTCAAGGCCATCGCGCATCGCCCCCGCATTCTGCTGCTCTACGGCTCGCTCCGCGAGCGCTCGTTCAGTCGGTTCGCGACGGAAGAAGCGGCACGTCTGCTCAGGGCATTCGGAGCGGAAACCAAGATCTATGATCCTTCGGGCCTGCCGCTGCCGGATGACCAGCCGTCCGACCATGCGAAGGTTCGGGAGCTACGCGATCTGTCGGCCTGGTCGGAAGGCCAGGTTTGGTGCAGCCCGGAACGTCACGGCGCCATGACTGGCATCATGAAGGCCCAGATCGATTGGATACCGCTGGCGATCGGCGCCGTCCGTCCTACGCAAGGAAAGACGTTGGCGGTGATGCAGGTCAGCGGGGGCTCGCAGTCCTTCAACGCGGTGAACCAGCTTCGCGTGCTCGGCCGCTGGATGCGCATGCTCACCATCCCCAATCAGTCGTCGATCGCGAAGGCTTACGAGCAATTCGACGAGCACGGACGGATGAAACCGTCGGCGTACTACGACCGCATCGTCGACGTGATGGAAGAATTGGTGAAGTTCACTCTCTTGACGCGTGGCGCGTCGCCCTACCTGACGGATCGCTACAGCGAACGGAAAGAGGCCGCCGAAAAGCTCGCCCAGCGCATGCGGCTGGACAAGGCGATCTGAAGCAGTTCGGATTGTTCGGGCTGCCATGGCGCGGTCGAAGAAGGGGAGGGGAGCATTCGGAATCTGGTCGGCAGTGTCGGCGACGTCCAGAAGATCGTTGAGATCGCTGTCGGCGGAAAGAGCGTCGGCAAGCTGTTCGAGGCGATCACCCTTCGCGGCAACATCGAGTCGATCTGGGCGATTCCGATACCTCTGCCGGCGGAGAACCCCGGCGCCTCCCCTGTCACGAAAGGGGGCATGGTCCGGGGCGCTCGCTGCGCAGCGCGCGCTACGTCCCGCTCTCATCGGTGGCGCCAGTCGATTCCGTGCCGGGCCCGAACCAAATCAGCCGCGAGAACGGCCCGAGGCCGTACACGAAGGCGCGGGGACGAGATTGCGGCTCGTGCTGGAAGCCAGCGAGATCGAATTGGCCGGCCAGGACGTTTTTTGATCGTGAGAATATTGTCTTTCCCGGACGACTTGTGATCGGAATCTTGTCGCCATTCACGCTCCCCGCTAAAATGACCGGTGCGCAGCTTTCAGCTACGTCGCCGACCTTGCGACTCCGCCGCCGACGCCGCGGCGGTCATCGATTCCGGACGGCACTTCGGCAAGGACTCGACGAACAACGATGTCGAGATCGACTTCGCGCTCAACTGGGTAGTCGGCTACTGCAAACCCCGACCGCGCCACGCTCGAGCAGGTGACGGACGTCTTCCGCACCTACCTCAAGGATAATCCGTCCAACCGCGACGGCCTGCCAGCGATCATGTTCCCAGACGCTCTCAAGAAGGCCTGGGCCGGTTCCGGACGGTGAAGGCTGACTGCGTGAAGAAGCGTCGCGCCGGGATGGAGGGCAACTCGCTGCTTACGTTATCGCTTGACCCGGCGACAAGAGTGCCCCGTTTCGCGAGATCGGACGGTCCGTTTACCGTACGAGCAAAGCAGGTCCAAGAAGCGGGTGCGTTGCGCAGTCCCTCTTCAAGTCGCACCGTCTGCTCAATTTTGCGAGGAGATCGCCAATCCTGCGATGGAAGGAATGAAAGCTTTACTCCCAACAATGCGCCGACATCCTAGTTCGGTCTTTAACAGCCGCGCCACGGGCGTTGATGCCGAGTCGAACGCAACCTGAAATTACGCCAGATACCCCCCTTCGCCTTGCTGATGCCGTGAAGATCGCATTTCCTTTAGGAGGAATGACGGTCGCGGGTTTGCGTCGCGAGCGCGACCGTAATCGGTTGGTTATCGAGAAGATTGCCGGCAAGGAATTTACAACGCTGGCTCATATCGAACGGATGCGAGAGCTATGCCGCGAAGAAGCAAGGGCGCCCGACTTCAGCTCAAGGCTGCCCGCCGAAACAAGAGCGGAAAGATCACTCACCAGGCAACCTGGATCATCAGAGACAACGGCCGGGATGTCAGCACAGGCTGCGCTGCAGATGAGATTGCGGCCGCGGAGGAAAAGTTAAGAGACTACATAAGCTCTAAACACACTCCAAAGCGACGAATTCGCCACATAGACGATATCCCTATCGCGGATGTCCTCTCGATTTATGTGGACGCGCAGTTGGACAAGCTTCGCGGTCGTTTCAACGTCGATAGCGAGAACGAAGATATCATCCCCGATATTCGGAAGTTCAAGAAGCGGATCGAACGGTTGAACGAGGGGTGGGGAGCAAAGATGCTGGGCGAGGTAAATGGGGAGGCATGTCGCTCGTACGCCAAGAAGCGGGGCAAGAGGGGAGGTGCGCGCCGAGACCTTGAAGACCTCCGCGCTGCCATTGGTCACCATGCAGCGGAAGGATATCATCGGGAAATCGTGAAGGTCTCCTTGCCGGTGAAGGGCCAACCGCGAGACAAGTGGCTGACGCGCAGTGATGCGGCTAAGTTGGTTTGGACCTGCTGGCGCTATCGCGAAATGCAGAAAGGCTCGCGCCGTCCCATGGACGACGTAAAGGTTCCCACAAGCAAGCGTCCCCTTCGCCATCTTGCTCGGTTCATTTTGTTGGGCATCTACAGCGGAACCCGTGCCGGAGCCATTGCAGCCGCGTCTCCCATTCCGGCGATCGGCCGCTCCTATGTCGACCTGGAACGCGGCCGCTATTACCGCCTGAAACAGGGCAGCGCCAAAACCAACAAGCGGCAGCCGACAGTGCCGATCCCCTTCCGCTTGCTTGCTCACCTACGGCGCTGGCACCGGATTGATCCGGAGGCGAAGCATTTCGTCGAGTACAATGGAAAGCCGGTTACCTCGGTCAAAACGGCGTTCAAGAGTGCTGTGAGGCTTGCAGGGCTTGGTCAGGGAATTTCGCCTCACACTCTGCGACACACCGCAGCCACTTGGCTGATGCAGAGAGGGGCAGATCCTTGGCAGGCGGCAGGATATCTCGGAATGTCGCTTGAGGTTCTGCTCAACACTTATGGCCATCACCATCCCGACTATTTGTCCGACGCCGTCGAGAAAATCGCCAAGCGCGATCCAGCCGGCGAACGAAAAGCGCACGTATCTGGTGCGGTTTCTGGTGCGGTGATTCCGATCAGACGAAACGAAACCTGATAAGTTGCTGATTTTTTTGGTGGGCCCGGCAGGACTCGAACCTGCAACCAGACCGTTATGAGCGGCCGGCTCTAACCATTGAGCTACAGGCCCCGCCGCGAGACGGCCCGCGGGACTGCGCGGCCGGCAACGGTGCGCGGTTCGTTTACAGGGACGAAGGCGGGGGTGCAATGCTGGCTCTGGCGGATGGAAACGCCGGTGCGGCAAGGCCTAGGATTTTTGAATAACCGAAATCGGCGATGATGCCCTTATAGTCCTGTTTTGCCCGACGGCGCAAGCCCACCTCGCCGAGCCTTCGCCCCCGACCCCTGGCCATCGCGCAAGGGGCTCGTTTTTCGATTCCGTAACCCCTTGTAATCCCAAGATCTTTCTACTGTGCATGGGGTTGTTTTCGCACATTTTGTTGGGAGGGGGTCTTCCGATCCCCTCCGATGTCGCGTTGGCGCGCTGTCGGCTCGCGGCAGTTCCCGCCGCTAATCCACCGACACGCCGGCGAACTCCACCACCTTGCGCCACTTCTCGGTCTCGTCGGTGACGAGCTTGCCGAACTCGGCTGGCGTCATCGGCTTGGGGATGCCGCCGGTCTCGGTGAGGCGCGCGACCAGCTTCGGGTCCTTCAGCGCCTCGTTGACGGCCTTGTTGAGGATCTCGATCACGTCGGCCGGCGTGCCCTTCGGCGCGGAGATGCCGTAGAAGCCGACCGATTCGAAGCCGGGCAACGTCTCGGCGATCGCGGGCACGTCGGGCACGCTCGGCCAGCGTTGCGGCGAGGTGACGCCGAGCGCGCGGACATTGCCGCCCTTGGCCTGCTCCATCGCGGAGGGGAGGTTGTCGAAGATCAGCTGCACCTTGTTGGAGATGATGTCGGGGAAGGCGATCGCCGAGCCCCGATAGGGCACGTGCACCATGTCGCACTTGGACATCACCTTGAACAGCTCCGCCGACATGTGCACCGAGGTGCCGTTGCCGGACGAGGCAAAGGAGATCTTGCCGGGATTGGCCTTGCAGTAGTCGATGAACTCCTGAACCGTCTTCGCCGGGAACGCGTTGGAGACGACCAGCATGTTGGTGAGCTGCATGATGCTGGCGACCGGCACGGTGTCGCGCAGGAAGTCGAACGGCAGCTTCTTGTAGAGCGAGGTCGAGATCGCGTTGTTGGGCGCGACGAACAGCAGCGTGTAGCCGTCCGGCGGTGAGGTGATCGCGGCAGCGGCCGCGATGTTGCCGCCGGAGCCGGTGCGGTTCTCGACGATGAATTGCTGGCCGAAGCGGTCGGTCAGCCACTGCGCCATGATCCGCGCCACGATGTCGACCGGGCCGCCGGCGGAGAAGCCGATGATCCAGTGCACGGGACGGTCGGGATAAGCGGCGGAGGCGGGAGGTGCGGCGCCCAACAGCGTTGAAAGGAAAACCAGCCCGAAAACACTGTTACGCAAAATTCGCAACATGACGCCTCCCATTGTTCTATTGTCGTTGAGCTGCATGCTTTCACAAAAACGGGGCGCTGCCTACATCGCCGCGAGTCGATGTTGACGCGCCCCCGCCGGGACCGACCATGAGATTCGCGACCACCCTTGTTCTCGGCGCGGCGCTGCTTTCAAGCCCCGCCGCCGCTCAAACCGGAGGCAACGCCATTCCGACCACGACACCCGGCCTGACGATCAGCTTGGGCACCGCGACGCCCGGCGGCGGCTTTCCGCTCTATGGCAACGCCTTTGCGCAGGCGATGAACGCGGCCGATCCGCAAGTGATCATCGCCCCGCGCAACACCAAGGGCAGCAACGAGAACATTCCGCTCTTGGAGAAGGGCGAGCTCGATCTCGCCTTGGTGGCGGGCGAGCCGGCCTATGAAGCCTTCGCCGGCATCGGCCGCGCGCCGGTACGGCTGAAGATCCTCACGGCGATCTATTCCAACCCCGGCATGTTCGTGGTGCGCGCGGACAGCCCCTACAGGACCATTCGCGATCTGGTCGGTCAGCCCGTCGCATTCGGCGCCAAGGGCTCCGGCCTGCCGATCCTGGCGCGCTATGTGCTGGATGGTCTCGCGTTGAAGCAGGACGAGGACTTCAAGGCCGTCTATCTCGACCGCGCAGGCGACGGCCCCGCGATGGTCGAGGATGGCCGCGTCGCAGCACTCTGGGGCGCCGGCATCGGCTGGCCCGGCTTCGCCGCGGTCGCCTCGAGCGCGTCAGGCGCGCGCTTCATCGCGCCTGACACCGAGGAGATCGCGCGCATCCGCGCCAAGCACGCGTTCCTGAAGCCGCTCACCGTGCCCGCCGGCAGCTACCCGAACCAATCCGAGCCGATCGCCTCGCTGGGCTCCTGGAGCTTTGTGCTGACGCGCGAAGATCTGCCCGACGATGTCGCCTATCGGCTGGCGAAGACGCTCCACAGTGTCGAGCCGACATTCTGCAAGCAGCTCGCCCAGGCCTGCGAGACCACGGCCGCGAACACCGTCGCCGCCGCGCCGAAGCCCGAGCTGATCCATCCGGGCGTGATGAAGTATTTTCGCGAGATCGGTGTGGTGAAATAGCGCTTCCTTCCTTCTCCCCTTGTGGGAGAAGGTGGCGCGAAGCGCCGGATGAGGGGTTGTCTCCGCGAGCTCAACAGCGAGTTGGACTCGCGGAGACAACCCCTCACCCGGCTTCGCTTCGCGAATCCACCCTCTCTCGCAAGGGGAGAGGGTGCACCGTCAGCGCGACTTCGCTACACCCTCACTTCTTCACCATCGCACACGCCGGGTCCGGCGGACCGAACGCCTTGTCGCCCGAGATCGTCGTGAGGATCTTGTAATAGTCCCACGGATATTTGCTTTCCTCCGGCGTCTTCACCTGCACCAGCCAGAGGTCGTGCACCATCAGATTGTCATCGCGTAAGCGGCCGTTGCGGGCGAAGAAATCCTCGATCGGCTTTTCCCGCATCTTGGCGGCGACCTTGAGCGGATCGTCGGTGCCGGTGTCCTTGATGGCGTTGAGATAGTGCATCACGCTCGAATAGACTCCCGCCTGCCACATCGACGGCATCTTGTTCATCTTGGCGAAGTAGCGCTTCGACCATTCGCGGGTCTTGTCGTCCAGGTCCCAATAGAACGAGGTCGTCAGCAACAGCCCTTGCGCGGCCTGCAGGCCCAGGCCATGAATGTCGGTGATCAGCGCCAGCAGCGCCGCCATCTGCTGGCCGCCCTTGAACACGCCGAACTCCGATCCGGTCTTGATCTCGTTCATGTTGTTGGGCGGACCCGCGGCGATGCCGATGATCTTGGCCTTGGAGGCCTGCGCCTGCAGCACGAACGAAGAGAGGTCGGGCGTTGCCAGCGGCGGCTTCACCGAGCCCAGCACCTTGCCGCCATTGGCGGTCACCACCGCCGAGGCGTCGCGCTCCAGCGAATGGCCGAAGGCATAGTCGTCGGTGATGAAGAACCAGCTGTCGCCGCCGCGCTTGACCACGGCGTCCGCGGTGCCGACCGCGAGCGCGCGGGTGTCGAACACTCACTGGATCGCATAGGGCGAGCAGAACTTGCCGTGGAAATCCGCGGTGCCGGTGGAGTGGGTGATGAACAGCCGCTTCTTCTCGTTGGCCATGTTCTGCACCGCGAGCCCGACCGCGGAGACCGGCACGTCGACGATCAGATCGACCTGGTCGACGTCGTACCAGCGCCGTGCGATCGCGCCGCCGATGTCGGCCTTGAGCTGATGGTCGCCGACGACGATGCTGATCGGCTTGCCGAGCACGGTGCCGCCGAAATCGTCGATCGCCATCTGCGCCGCCGTCACCGAGCCCTGGCCGGTCGGCGCCGAGGCCGGACCGTTCATGTCGGTGAGCACGCCGATCTTGACGACGTCGTCGGACACCTGCGCCAATGCGGCGCCCGGCAGCAGTGTTGCTGCCACGAACGTCGCTGCAAAGCCGGCAGCGACCGGCAGTCCAAATCTCGTTGGCTTCACGTTTGTCCTCCCCTGATCCGGCGCGTTGGCCGGTGTGCCCCGGGTATGCCCCGGCTGAATTGGTTTCTTTTGCAACTATTCGGGGGCGGGCGTCAACGTCAGCCGGCGAAGCGGATCTGTCCGGCCGGGGAGGGATCGTAGCCGGTCAGCTCCTCGGCGCGCTGGAGCAACCGCTTTTCGCTGAGGAACCGGATCAGGCCCTGCATGGCGGGGCGGAAATAGCTGCGCTGCCGCATCGCGAGGTCGAAGTTCTCCCAGACCAGAGGCACGAAATCGAGGCCGGCCGAGCGCGCCGACGCACGCGTCGCGATGCCGCAATCGGCTTGTCCCGCGCGGACGATCTCGGCGAGATCCGGCCCGGTCAGGGCCGGCGTCTCGATCCGGCGCAAATCGCGCGTCGAAGCGCCGGCGCGCTTCAGCAGCACATCCAGTAGCATTTGCGCGCCCGTGCCCTGTTGCCGCATCGCCATCCTGGCCCCGAGCGCGAGTACGTCGGACAGGCCGCGCAGCCGCTTGGGATTGCCCGGCGGCAGCACGAGACCTTGCTCGCGGCGCACGAACGCGACCAGCAATGCATCATGCAGGTCCGGAGCGTCACGCAGGACCGTCGCATTGGCGTCGGCGGCGAGATTGCCGCCGGCATCGAGGCTGTGGAAGTGCATTGCCACGGCCATCACCTCGTTGCGCTGCAAGCGCTCGAGCCCGCGCGCGCTGCCCTCGCTCATCGATCCCAGCCCCGAGCCGGATTCGCGCAGACCCCAATCCAGAAGCTCGTCCTGGCTGCCGCCGACGACCGGCGGCGGCTCGGCGATCAGCATGCCGGCCGGACGCGCCAGTCCGGACAGCACCCAGAGGTCGAGCTCGTGCCGCGGGAAGAGCCACTTTCCGGTCACCTTGGTGCAGGGGATCGCACCGGTGGTGACGAGTTCGTATAGCTTGCGTTCGCCGAGCCGAAGATAGTCGGCGGCTTCGCTGGTCGTCAGGAATTCCATCCTGCATTCCTATGCAAATTCTTGCTTCTTTTTGACGTTCGACGCAGGTGGAATTCTGCATTTCAAGTTTTGTCCGCCACGACCATGCCCGATCATCTCGCTGCTTTGCAACACATCCTCACGCGCGATCCCTGCTTTGGTGAACGATCCTGAATCGCTCGCGTGGTGCGGATTGTGCGGCTGTCGCGTGCGCAACTGCAATCGGCATGCCGCTCCGCCGTTGCCGAGATTTCCCGAATTGTCGGCGCGCGGTGCGCAGGGTAAGTCTGTCGCCGGTAGTGGTTTGATCCGCGCTCTATCTTTTGTTGTTCGTATCCGGCGCTGCAACGAGCAACCGCGTCACGAGTGCGGCGCAATCGATCATCATCATGATCGCGTCTTAGCCAGTGGGAACCCGATCATGGCCGTCCGCCGCCTCTCTGTTGCATTCGCGCTTGTCTGCGGCCTCGCCGCAGGCGTTGCGGCGTCATCCGCGGAGGACCGCGCGATCGTGCTCGTCACGACCTCAGCGACGCAGGAGTCCGGCCTGCTCGACTATCTGCTGCCGATATTCCGTGACAAGACCGGCATCGAGGTGACGGTGATCGCGCGGCGCGCCGACGAGGTGCTCGAGGGGGCACGAAGGGGCGAAGTCGACGTCGTGCTGATGCATGCACGGCCGCAGGAGGAGAAATTCGTTGCCGACGGCTTTGCCGCGAAGCGCTTCGACGTGATGTACAACGACTATGTGCTGATCGGGCCGAAGAGCGATCCCGCCGGCGTCAAGGGCAAGGACATCGCGACCGCGCTGAAGGCGATCGAGGCCAAGGGCGCGCCGTTCGTGACGCGCGGAGACCGCTCGGGCACGCATGCCGCTGAGCTCGCGCTCTGGATCGTTGCCGGCATCGACATCGCCCGCACCAAGGGCGCCTGGTATCGCGAAGCCAAGCAGGACATGGCCTCCGCCCTCGACGCAGCGCGCGCGGCGAACGCCTATGTGCTGTCCGACCGCGGCAGCTGGATCGCTTTTCGGGAACGCGGCGATCTCGACATCGTCGTCGAAGGCGACAAGCGGCTGCTCAATCAGTACGGCGTGATGCTGGTGAACCCCGCGAAGTTTCCGAACGTCAAGAAGGAGTTGGGGCAAGACTTCGTCGACTGGCTGATCTCGCCCGACGGACAGGCGGTGATCGCCCGATACAAGGTCGACGGACAACAACTGTTCTTCCCCAATGCGGACAAGTCGGGCGGCTGACGTTCGTATCGCCAGCGGTTGCCAAACCGGGCGATGCGTGGTCCACCATGCGCATGACCCAGCGCCTGCCGCCATCGCTGACGCCGCTCGACGCCGCGCTCGCTGCGTTGCTGACAGGGCTTGATCCGCTCGCGCCGGTGGAGTTGCCGCTGAGTGAAGCGGCCGGCTGTATCGCGGCCGGCAATCCGCTGCTCGCGGCCCGACCGCCTCGCGACGTCGCTGCCGCGGACGGCTGGGCGCTATGCGCCAATGATCTGGTCGGCGCGTCCTCCTATTCACCGCTGCCTCTCGCAACAGCGCCCGCCTGGGTCGATGCCGGCGAGGCGATGCCGGCGGGATGCGACTGTGTGCTCGATGCCGACGCAGTCGAACTGTCTGGTCCGCTCGCCCAGGTGCTGGCGGAGGGCGTGCCGGGGCAGGGCGTCAGGCGTGCTGGAAGCGACATCGACGGACGCACGCCTGCCGCGGCAAAGGGGTATCCGATCGATCCTGGCGCTCTGCTGCTCGCGCGCGCCGCCGGACTGAACCGACTGCGCGTGCGCCGTCCGCGGCTGCGCATTGTCAATGTACCAGGCGCAACGGGAACCATGCATCTGATCGCGGACATCGCACGCGCCGCAGGACTGGATGTGCAAACGAGCGAGGCCGGCGCGCGCGATGCGGGATCGATCGCGGCGGCGTTCGGTGCGCCCACCTGCGATCTCCTGCTGACGATCGGCGGCAGCGGTGTCGGTCGCACGGATGCAGCGGTCACGGCGCTGGCCCAGCATGGTGACGTGATCGCCCATGGTCTTGCGCTCCAGCCCGGACGCACCGCCGCGGTCGGGCGGCTCGGAACCATTCCTGTCGTCGCCTTGCCCGGATCGCCGGATCATGCGCTCGCGGTCTGGCTCGCGCTCGTGCGGCCGCTCGTAGACCGGCTATCGGCGCGGCTGCCGCGCCGACAGATGAACTTGCCGCTCGCGCGAAAAATTGCATCCAGCGTCGGCATCGCCGAAATGGTCCTGCTGGCCGAGGAACATCGTGCGTGGGTGCCGCTTGCGGTAGGAGAATGGCCGCTCCAGGCAATTGCCCGTGCGGATGCATGGCTGCTCGTTCCCGCCAGTCACGAGGGATTTGCAGCGGGCGCGCCGGTCGATGCCTATCTAATGCGGGAATGATATGGGTTTAGCATGACCGTGATCCCGCAATCGCAAGTCCGCAGCGCGCTCGAACAGGAACAGTTCCTCAAAATCCTTTCCCGCGAGGAGGCCCTGGCTCGCTTCGAGGCCGCGCTGTTCCCGCGCGCTCTTTTGAGCGAAACGCGCAAACTCGGTGCTGCGCTCGGTGCGTCGCTCGCTGAAGACTTCACTGCGCCGATCGACGTGCCGCCGTTCGACCGTTCCAATGTCGACGGCTTTGCGGTGCGCTCGGCGGACCTTGCGACAGCCGGCGAAGGCGCGCCGGTTCGCCTCGGGTTGAATGGCGAGACCATTCACTGCGGCACCGTCCCGGCGCTGCAAGTGGCGGCGGGAACGGCAATGGCGATTGCCACCGGCGGTCCGCTGCCGCGCGGTGCCGATGCCGTGGTCATGGTCGAGCATACCCAGCCGGCCGGGTCGGGTGCGATCGAGGTCCGTCGCGCGGCCTCGCCCGGGCAATTCATATCCTACGCAGGATCCGATATCGCGCGCGGCGAGGCGCTGCTGCGCGCCGGCACGATCATCGGCTCGCGCGAGGTCGGCATGCTGGCGGCTTGCGGCGTTCCCGAGGTGCGCGTCGTGCGCAAACCTCGTGTTGCCGTGATTTCCACCGGTGACGAACTGGTTCAGCCGGGCGAGGTGCTCGCGCCTGCTGCGATCTACGACACCAACGGCGCGATCGTCACTGCTGCGATCGACGAGAACGGCGGTGAAGCGGTTTTCCTCGGCGCCATTCCCGACGATGAAGCCCAGCTCGAAGCCGCCATGCGCCGTGCGCTGGCGGATGCCGATATGCTGGTGCTCTCCGGCGGCACGTCAAAGGGCGCGGGCGACCTGTCCCATCGCATCATCAGCCGGCTCGGCCAACCCGGCATCATCGCGCATGGCATTGCGCTCAAGCCCGGCAAGCCGCTGTGCCTTGCGGTGTGCGACGGCAAGCCGGTGGTGATCCTGCCGGGATTTCCGACCTCGGCGATGTTCACCTTCCACGACATGATCGTGCCGGTGCTGCGCAAAATGGCCGGACTGCCCCCGCGCTCCGATGCCAAGGTGAGCGCAACCGTGCCGGTGCGCATTGCTTCCGAGCTCGGCCGCACCGAATTCGTCATGGTCTCGCTGGTCGAAGGCAAGGACGGCTTGATCGCCTATCCCTCCGGCAAGGGGTCCGGTGCGATCACGTCATTCGCGCAGGCCGACGGTTTTCTGCGCATCGACGCGCTCGCCGACCAGATGCCGGCCGGGACCGAGGCCGACGTGACGCTGTTCACGCCGCATGTGCGGGTGCCCGATCTCGTCATCGTCGGCAGCCATTGCACCGGCCTCGATCTCGTCACGGCGCAACTCGCGCATGCCGGCCTGACCGTGCGTTCGATTGCCGTCGGCAGTCTCGGCGGACTTGCGGCGGCACGGCGCGGCGAATGCGATCTGGCGCCGATCCATCTATTCGACGACAAGACCGAGACCTACAATACGCCTTACCTCGTCGAAGGACTCGAGCTCGTGCCAGGCTGGCGAAGGATGCAGGGCATCGTGTTCCGCAAGGGAGACAAGCGTTTCGAAGGCCACAGCGCGAAGAAAGCCGTCGTCGCGGCGCTCGCTGATCCCTCCTGCATCATGGTCAACCGCTGCCAGGGCGCCGGCACGCGCATCCTGATCGATCGCTTGCTCGGTGGTGCGCGCCCGGAAGGCTATTGGAACCAGCCACGCTCGCACAATGCGGTGGCCGCGGCGGTCGCACAGCACCGCGCCGACTGGGGCATGACCATTGCGCCAGTCGCCCATGCGGTCGGCCTCGGTTTCATTCCCCTCGCGGAGGAACACTATGACTTCGCGCTGGTCACAGCGCGCAAGCAGCGGCCGACAGTGCAGGCCTTTCTCGATGCGCTCGGCTCGGACGAAGCGCGCGCCGCGCTGGAGCGCGCCGGATTCCGACCGGCGTAGAGCTTGATCAAGACGCCGCATCCAGTGCGGCCAGCCGTTCGGCTTCCGCGATATCCTCGACCGTGTTGGCATTGAAGAACGGATCGAGCGGCTCGGTCGGCCACGTCACCGTCGCGAGCGGGTAGCGCGCAGTCCAGCGGTCGATCTTGCGGAGATCCTCGACCACCAGCGCGTGACGCAGTTCGTCGCGCAAACCAACGCGCCACAAGCCGATCACCGGATGCGACTGGCCGTCCGATGCCGCGACGGCGAGCTCGGCATTCGCGGCGAGGCGTTCTTCGTGCAAGCGCGCGACCAGATCGCGCGGCAGGAACGGGCAGTCGCCGGCGGCACTGAGCACCCACTCCACCTCAGGCCGGTTCGCCGCGGTCCAGTCGAGCGCGGCAAGGATGCCGGCGAGCGGACCGGGAAAGCCGGGCACGTCGTCGGCGACGACCTGCAAACCGAACGCGGCGAAGCGGGCGGGATCGCCGTTGGCGTTGAGGATCAGCCCGCTGCATTGCGGCTTCAGGCGTGCGATCACCCGCTCCAGGATGGTGCGCCCGCCGATGGTCCGCATCGGCTTGTCGCCGCCGCCCATGCGCCGCGCGAGGCCGCCGGCGAGCAGCACGCCTTGCGTGGTCGGAAAGCTAATCGTCACCACCTTCACCCTTGCGCTTGTGTTTGGCCGATTCCTCCTCGACGTAAGCGAGGTTCTGGTCGTAGACCATGCGCTCTTCCCCGGACAACGCGATGAACCGTTTGCCGCGCGCGCGTCCGACCAGCGTCAAGCCGACCTGCCGGGCGAGATCGACGCCCCAGGCGGTGAAGCCGGAGCGCGACACCAAAATTGGAATTCCCATGCGGACCGTCTTGATCACCATCTCGGAGGTGAGCCGTCCCGTGGTGTAGAGGATCTTGTCGGATGCATCGACGCCGTGGCGGTACATCCAGCCTGCGATCTTGTCGACGGCGTTGTGGCGGCCGACATCCTCGGTGTAGCAGAGCGGTTCGCCCTCCCTGCACAGCACGCAGCCGTGGATCGCACCGGCCTCCAGATAGAGCGAGGGCATGGTGTTGATGGTCTGAGTCATCTGGTAGAGCCAGGAGGTGCGCAGCTCCGCCTTCGGCAGCGCGACGCTCTCGACCGCCTCTAACAGATCGCCGAAGGCGGTGCCCTGCGCGCAGCCCGAAGTCTGCGTGCGCTTCTTCAGCTTGGCTTCGAAATTGGTGTGGTGCTCGGTGCGCACCACCACCACCTGGAGGTCGTCGTCGTATTCGACCTCGGTGACCGCGTCACTATACTTCAGCATGTTCTGGTTGAGCAAATAGCCCAGCGCCAGATATTCCGGATAGTCGCCGATCGTCATCATGGTGACGATCTCCTGCGAATTCAGGTAGAGCGTCAGCGGGCGCTCCACCGGCACCTTGATCTCGATCCTGGCGCCGGACTGGTCGGTCCCGGTCACGCTCTCGGTGAGGCGCGGGTCGTCGGTGTCGGGGACGATCAGGGGCGCCGGGGCTTTGTCGATCTTCATCATGGCCGCGACGTTAGCATGACTTTCGGGTCAAGCCGATATAAGCATGCTAGCTAGAGAACGAAATGCCGCCTATTCGTCATTGCGAGCGAAGCGAAGCAATCCAGGCTGCCGCCGTGGATGCATTCCTGGATTGCTTCGCTGCGCTCGCAATGACGGAGGAGAGAGTGGTTCCATCAAGGACCGGGTCGCTCGCGGAGACGGAGCTGGAATGAAAGTCATCGGCCTTGCAGGCTGGAGCGGTGCGGGCAAGACCACGCTGTTGACGCGGCTGATCCCGCATTTCAATGCGCTTGGCTTGCGCGTCTCGGTCATCAAGCATGCGCACCACCAGTTCGACGTCGACGTTCCCGGCAAGGATTCCTGGCGCCATCGCGAGGCCGGCGCGGCCGAGGTGCTGGTTGCTTCGTCAAATCGCTGGGCCCTGATGCACGAATTGCGCGGGGCGATGGAGCCGCGTCTGCCGGAACTGTTGAGCAAATTGTCGGCCGTCGATCTCGTCGTCGTCGAGGGTTTCAAGCGCGAGCCGCATCGCAAGATCGAAGTGCATCGCGCCGCCAACGACAAGCCGTTGCTGTTTCCCGATGATCCCGGAATTTTCGGGATCGCGGCTGACGTTGCCATTGAAACCCGACTGCCGACCGTCCATCTCGACGATATCGCCGCAGCCGCGGAATTGCTGCTTAGCGCGGCGATGCCGGTCGAGGAAGCGGTCGCGAAAAGCGCCGCGATGCGCTGACGAGGCACCATGGCGCAACTGTCGGACGATTGTTTTGCCTTCGGCGGACCGATGATGTCGGTCGACGAGGCCGTTGGTCTGATCACGACGCGCGTCAACGCCATAGTCGATCTCGAAACCGTGGCGCTTGTCGATGCTGATGGTCGTGTGCTGGCCCGCGATATCGCGGCGCCGCTGCCGTTGCCGCCGTTCACCAACTCCGCCGTCGATGGCTACGCCGTGCGCAACGCAGATATTCCGGACGGCGTTGAACGGGCACTCCCGCTCGACGGCCGCATCCAGGCCGGAGGTCTGGCACTGGCGCCGATCAAGGCCGGCCACACCGCGCGCATCTTCACCGGCGCGCCGATGCCGCCCGAGGCCGAAACCGTCTTCATGCAGGAAGATGTCCGCGTCGATGACGCCGGCCGAATTGTGCTGCCGCCGGGGCTGAAGCCGGGCGCGAACGTCCGCCCTGCGGGAGAGGACATTCCCCAGGGCCACATCGCGCTACGCGCAGGCCAGCGCTTGCTGCCGCAACATGTCGCGCTTGCGGCGGCGTTCGGCCTTGTCAGGCTCGACGTCGTCAGGCGCATCCGCGTCGCAGTATTCTCGACCGGTGACGAACTGGCCTCGCCCGGCGAGCCGCGCGCGGCCTCGCAGCTGTTCGATTCCAATCGCTTCATGCTGATGGCGATGCTGCGCCGGCTCGGCTGCGACGTCAGCGATCTCGGCATCTTGCGCGACGAGCGGACGTTGCTCGCGAATGGCTTAAAGCAAGTCGCAGGCACGCACGATCTGATCCTCACCACCGGCGGCGTCTCGACCGGCGAAGAAGATCACGTCAAGGCGGCGGTCGAGAGCATCGGCTCGCTGGTGTTGTGGCGGATGGCGATCAAGCCGGGACGGCCCGTGGCAATGGGCATCATTGAGGGCACGCCGCTGATCGGATTGCCGGGCAATCCCGTCGCGAGTTTCGTCACCTTCGTGCATGTGGTGCGGCCGACGGTGCTGGCGCTTGCGGGCAGCCTGCCGGCGCCGCTGTTGCCGATCCCGGTGCGCGCGGCATTCACCTACAAGAAGAAGGTGGGGCGTCGCGAATATGTTCGCGCCTCCTTGCGGCGCACGCAGGACGGCGCACTCGAGGCCATCAAGTTTCCACGCGAGGGGGCAGGGCTGTTGTCCTCGCTGGTCGACACCGACGGCCTCATCGAGCTCGATGAGGAGGTCACGCGTGTCGAGCCCGGGCAGAGCGTGGGTTTCTTGTCCTATGCCGATCTGCTCTGAGTCCGGAGTTGTGTTCGCGTTGACGCCATCGACCCCTCCCGCCATGTTGCGCCCATGACCAGAACGACGCTCGATCTCACCGGACTGAAATGCCCGCTGCCCGCCCTGAAGACGCGCAAAGCGCTGAAGCCGCTGCAGCCGGGCGATCAGCTCGAAGTGTACTGCACCGATCCGCTGTCGGTGATTGACATTCCGAACCTGATCCGAGAGACCGGCGACACGGTGGAGATCACCGAGCGCAACGACGCGCGCATCGTGTTCTTGATAGAGAAGGCCGATCGCTCGATAGAAAATATCAATGGTGCGCTGCCCACTTAGCCGGCAGTCACTCGGTTGATACCTACCTTTTGTCTATCGACATCGATCATCACTTCTGCCCCAATTGACGTTCTCCGCCGAGATGCGGAGGTCGAGTCTTGCCTGCGATACGCGGAGCAAATGGGCCGTCGAAAGAAGCCCGGCCGTGGCGTCGGGCATAGTCCCCATGGTTAGGGGTTAAACGTCTCGGATGCGCGTGATGATCCTGGCGCGCGTCGATCATTATGCGGGGCAGCAGGGACAAAGGCTGCGCTGCAGGGCTGAGGAACAGGACCGTCGTGGCAGGCCGTTCAGAAGGGCGGCTTTAGGGGAGGAATGCATGTCTACCATCGAGAGCGCTGGAACACTTTCGGGTGCCGGCGCAGGTTTTCTGGATCGCGAGCGGACCATCGCAACCGCCGGGTTCAATCGCTGGCTGGTGCCGCCGGCTGCGCTGTGCATCCATCTCTGCATCGGCATGGCCTACGGCTTCTCGGTGTTCTGGCTGCCGCTGTCGCGTGCGATCGGAGTGACCGCGCCGAAGGCGTGCGCAGAGATGTCGCTGTTTCAGGAGCTGTTCACGACCAGCTGCGACTGGAAGGTCGCCAGCATGGGGTGGATGTACACGCTCTTTTTCGTGCTGCTCGGTATCGCGGCTGCGGTCTGGGGCGGCTGGCTGGAGCGCGTAGGCCCGCGCAAGGCCGGCTTCGTCTCGGCGCTGTGCTGGTGCGGCGGCCTCTTCCTCGGTGCGATCGGCATTTACACCCATCAGCTCTGGCTGTTGTGGCTGGGTTCCGGCGTGATCGGCGGCATCGGTCTCGGCCTTGGCTATATCTCGCCGGTGTCGACACTGGTGAAGTGGTTCCCGGATCGCCGCGGCATGGCGACCGGCATGGCCATCATGGGCTTCGGCGGCGGCGCCATGATCGGCGCGCCGCTGGCGAACCTCTTGATGAACTACTTCAAGACCCCGACCTCGGTCGGCGTCTGGGAGACCTTCGTCACGATGGGCGTCATCTACTTCGTGTTCATGATGATCGGCGCGTTCCGCTATCGCTTGCCGCCGCCCGGCTGGCAGCCCGAGGGCTGGACCGCGCCGTCCAAGGCCAACGCGATGATCTCGAAGGCCAACGTCCATCTCAACGACGCGCACAAGACGCCGCAATTCTGGCTGATCTGGTGGGTGCTCTGCCTGAACGTTTCGGCCGGCATTGGCGTGATCGGCATGGCCTCGCCGATGCTCCAGGAGATCTTCGCAGGCAAGCTGATTGGCCTGCCGGAGGTGGGCTTCAACGCGCTCGATGCGGGGCAGAAGGCGCAGATCGCCGCGATCGCCGCGGGCTTCGCCGGATTACTGTCGCTGTTCAACATCGGCGGCCGCTTCTTCTGGGCATCGCTGTCGGACAAGATCGGTCGCAAGAACACCTACTATACGTTCTTCATCCTCGGCATCGTGCTTTACGCGCTGGCGCCGACTTTTGCGGCGATGGGTTCGAAGCTGCTGTTCGTGCTTGGCTTCGGCATCATCCTGTCGATGTATGGCGGCGGCTTCGCCACCGTGCCGGCCTACCTCGCCGACATGTTCGGAACCCAGTTCGTCGGCGCCATCCATGGCCGGCTGCTGACGGCCTGGTCCACCGCGGGCATCATCGGCCCTGTCGTGGTCAACTACATCCGCGAGTTCCAGCTCGCGGCAGGCGTGCCGCGCGATCAGCTCTACAACACGACCATGTACATCCTCTGTGCGATGCTGATCGCGGGCCTGATCTGCAACTATCTGATCAAGCCGGTCGATTCGAAATGGCACATGAAGGAGGCCGATGTCGCCAAGTTGCAGGCTGCAAGCGCCAACGCCGCCGCCGCTGGGCCGCACGGCTCCTACGGCATCGGATTTGGCGGACTTGACGCCAAGGCGGCGCTGTTCTGGGCCTTCGTCGGCGTTCCCCTGCTTTGGGGTGTCTGGAAGACATTGGAGAGCGCGGTCAAGATCTTCTGATCGCCGTTGAGACAGAAGCGGGACGCTGATCATCAGCGTCCCGAGGCGTTGCCTTTTAGACATCAATTGGACTTAGGGGGGATTGAAATGCTTCGCACTCGAATTTGCCTTGCGGCCGTGCTGCTCGTCGCTGGGCTTCATACCGCATCCGCGCAGACGACAACGACACCGGCGGCGCCTGCTGCAACGACCGAAGCCAAGCCTGGCAAGATGAAGCTCACCATGCAGAAGCTGAAAGACATGAAGGCGAAATGGGCAGCCAACAAGCCGAAGCTCAAGGCCTGCCGCGCCGACGTGAAAGCCAAGGGCCTGGCCGGCGATGACCGCTGGTTCTACATCGAAGAGTGCATGAGCAGGACCTGAGATCGGGTTCCGTCCGACGCTTGCGTAAAGGGGCATGGCGGGCGACCGCCTGCCTCCTAAATCATTCTAGAGACGCTCTAAATTGTCTTGCATCTGGCATACCAGAGACTAGAGTTGCGTCGAATTTGGCTTGGTCGGCGGGACGCACGAACCGGTGGTTCCGTAGATCGAGTCGGGAAATGAAGACTGATCGCTGTGGCGATCCGGCTAAACTCATCACGTATTTGAAGAGAACGCGACGTCTCCATGAGCAGCAACGACGACGTTCACAAGGTTCGCGAGTTCGAACATCCCGGCCAGGGACGGAAGCGCGCCAAATCCACGCCCAAGGGACGGCAGGTCGATCCCACCGCCGCGCACGAGATGGAGCAGCTGCTCGGCGACAGGCCGCGGCGTCGCGATCTGTTGATCGAATATCTGCATCTGATCCAGGACAAGTATCGCCAGATCTCGGCCGCGCACCTCGCCGCGCTCGCCGATGAGATGAAGCTCGCGTTCGCCGAAGTGTTCGAGACCGCAACCTTCTACGCGCATTTCGACGTGGTGAAGGAAGGCGAGCCCGATGTCGCGCCGCTGACGATCCGCGTCTGCGATTCGCTGACCTGCGCGATGCTCGGCGGAGAGAAGCTGCTCGCCGATTTGCAGGATGCGTCCGGTCCCGGCATCCGCGTGGTGCGTGCACCCTGCGTCGGCCGCTGCGACACGGCGCCTGCCGCGGAAGTCGGACACAACTTCGTCGATCACGCGACGGTCGCCAATGTCATGGCGGCCGCGAAGGCTGGCGACACCCACGCGCATCTGCCCAAATATATCGGCTATGAGGCCTATGTCGCCGGCGGCGGCTACAAGCTGCTCAATCGCCTGCGCTCGGGCCAGCTACCGACGGACGACCTGCTGAAGGCACTCGACGACGCCTCGTTGCGCGGTCTCGGCGGCGCCGGATTCCCGACGGGACGTAAATGGCGCGCGGTGCTTGGTGAACCCGGCCCGCGGCTGATGGCGATTAACGGCGACGAGGGCGAGCCCGGCACGTTCAAGGATCGCGTCTATCTCGAAAGCGATCCGCACCGCTTTCTCGAGGGCATGCTGATCGGCGCCCATGTGGTACAGGCCTCGGATATCTACATCTACCTGCGCGACGAATATCCGGCATCGCGCGAAATCCTCGAACGCGAGATCGCAAAGCTCCCGCCGGGCGGTCCGACGCTGCACATGCGGCGCGGCGCCGGCGCCTATATCTGCGGTGAGGAATCCTCGCTGCTGGAAAGCATCGAGGGCAAACGCGGTCTGCCCAGGCACAAGCCGCCATATCCATTCCAGGTCGGCCTGTTCGGCCTGCCGACGTTGATCAACAACATCGAGACCTTGTGGTGGGTGCGCGACATCGTCGAGAAGGGCCCCGACTGGTGGAAGGGCCACGGCCGCCACGAGCGGCACGGCCTGCGCAGTTTCTCGGTCTCGGGCCGCGTCAAGAATCCCGGCATGAAGCTCGCGCCTGCTGGCATCACCGCGCGCGAGCTGATCGAGGAATATTGCGGCGGCATGGCCGACGGTCATCAGTTCTACGCGTACCTGCCGGGTGGTGCGTCCGGCGGCATCCTGCCGGCGGCGATGGACGACATCCCGCTCGATTTCGGCACGCTTGAAAAATACGGCTGCTTCATCGGCTCGGCCGCGATCGTGATCCTGTCGCAAAAGGACAGCGTGCGCGCGGCCGCGTTGAACCTGATGAAGTTCTTCGAAGACGAGAGCTGCGGCCAATGCACGCCGTGTCGCGTCGGAACCCAGAAGGCCGCACTGCTGATGCAGCAACCGGTCTGGAACCGCGCTCTCCTGGATGAATTGAGCCAGGCGATGCGCGATGCCTCGATCTGCGGGCTTGGACAGGCGGCATCTAACCCCCTCTCCACCGTGATCAAATATTTCCCTGACGAGTTCAAGGAAGCGGCCGAATGACGAAGATTACGTTCGAGCTCGACGGCAAGCAGGTCGAGGCCAATGCAGGCGAGACGATCTGGCAAGTCGCAAAACGCCAGGGCCGCGAGATTCCGCATCTGTGCTACTCGCCCGCGCCTGATTATCGCCCCGACGGTAATTGCCGTGCCTGCATGGTCGAGATCGAAGGCGAGCGCGTGCTCGCGGCATCCTGCAAGCGCACGCCATCGGTCGGAATGAAGGTGAAGACCGAGAGCGCGCGCGCTGTTTCCGCGCAAAAAATGGTCATGGAGCTGCTTGTTGCCGATCAACCGGCGCGCGAGACCTCGCATGATCCGGAATCCAAATTCTGGCACTGGGCCGAAACCACGGGCGTCACCGAGAGCCGCTTCCCTGCCGCCGAGCGTTGGGCGACCGATGCCAGCCATCCGGCCATGCGCGTCAATCTCGACGCCTGCATCCAGTGCGGCCTCTGCGTGCGCGCTTGCCGCGAGGTCCAGGTCAACGACGTCATCGGCATGGCCTATCGTAGCCACGGCTCGAAAATCGTGTTCGATTTCGACGATCCCATGGGCGAGTCCACCTGCGTCGCTTGCGGTGAATGCGTGCAGGCCTGTCCGACCGGGGCCCTGATGCCGGCCGTAATGCTCGACGAGAAGCAGACCCGCGTCACCTACGCCGACAAGAAGGTAGATTCGCTCTGCCCGTTCTGCGGCGTCGGCTGCCAGGTGACCTATGAGGTCAAGGACGAGAAGGTGATCTATGCCGAGGGTCGCGACGGCCCGGCCAACCGCAACCGTCTCTGCGTCAAGGGCCGTTTCGGCTTCGACTACATCCACCATCCGCATCGGCTGACCAAGCCGCTGGTGCGGCTGCCGAACGCGAAGAAGGATTCCAACGACCAGGTCGATCCTGCCAATCCGTTCACGCATTTCCGCGAAGCGAGCTGGGAAGAAGCGCTCGACATCGCGGCCAAGGGCCTCGTCAAGATCCGCGACGAGAAGGGCGTGAAGGCGCTCGCCGGCTTCGGCTCGGCCAAGGGCTCGAACGAAGAGGCCTATCTGTTCCAGAAACTGGTGCGCACCGGCTTCGGGTCGAACAATGTCGACCATTGCACCCGTCTGTGCCACGCCTCGTCGGTCGCGGCGCTGTTCGAAGGTCTGAGCTCGGGCGCGGTGTCAGCGCCGTTCTCGGCTGCGATGGACGCCGAGGTCATCATCGTGATCGGCGCCAACCCGACCGTGAACCATCCGGTTGCCGCGACCTTCATCAAGAATGCGGTCAAGCAGAACGGCGCCAAGCTGTTCGTGATGGACCCGCGCCGGCAGACGCTGTCGCGCCATGCGACCAAGCATCTGCAGTTCAAGCCGGGCTCCGACGTCGCCATGCTGAACGCGATGATCCACACGATCATCACCGAAAGGCTGACCGACGATCAGTACATCGCCGGCTACACCGAGGGGTTCGAGGACCTCAAGGAGAAGATCAAGGAGTTCACGCCGGAGAAGATGGAGGCGATCTGCGGCATCCCGGCGCAGACCCTGCGTGAGGTCGCGCGAACCTATGCGCGGGCAAAATCGTCGATCATCTTCTGGGGCATGGGCATCAGCCAGCATGTCCACGGCACCGACAATGCGCGTTGCTTGATTGCGCTGGCGCTGATCACCGGCCAGGTCGGCCGTCCCGGCACCGGCCTGCATCCGTTGCGCGGCCAGAACAACGTGCAGGGTGCTTCCGATGCCGGTCTGATCCCGATGTTCCTGCCGGACTATCAGCCGGTCGGCCGCGACGACATGCGGGGTGCCTTCGAGAAGCTGTGGGGTCAGGATCTCGATCCCGTGCGTGGCCTGACCGTGGTCGAGATCATGAACGCGATCCATGCGGGCGAGATCACGGGCATGTATATCGAGGGCGAGAACCCCGCGATGTCCGACCCCGATCTCCAGCACGCGCGCCAGGCGCTTGCCATGCTCGATCATCTCGTGGTGCAGGATCTCTTCGTCACCGAGACCGCGTTCCACGCCGACGTCATCCTGCCGGCCTCGGCGTTTGCCGAAAAGGAAGGCTCCTTCACCAACACCGATCGCCGCGTGCAGCTCGCGCGCCAGGTAATCAAGCCGCCGGGCGACGCGCGGCAGGATCTCTGGATCATCCAGGAAATCGGCAAGCGCATGGGCCTGCCGTGGAATTATGCCGGTCCCGGCGAGGTCTTCACCGAGATGGCAGAGTTGATGCCGTCGCTGAAGAACATCACCTGGGAGCGGCTGGTGCGCGAAGGCGCGGTCACCTATCCCGTCGACGATCCGGACAAGCCCGGCAACGAGATCATCTTCACCACGGGCTTCCCGACCGCGAGCGGCCGCGGCAAGATCGTGCCGGCTCATGTCATCCCGCCGGACGAGATCCCCGACGCCGAATATCCGATGGTGCTCTCGACCGGCCGCGTGCTGGAGCATTGGCACACCGGCTCGATGACACGCCGCGCGCAGGTGCTCGACCAGATCGAGCCCGAGGCGGTTGCGTTCATGTCGCCAAAGGACATGCACAGGAAGAAGCTCGCGCCCGGCGATTTTATCCGGCTCGAGACCCGCCGCGGCGCGGTCGAGGTAAAGGTCCGGTCCGACCGCGACGTGCCGGAGAACATGGTGTTCATGCCGTTCTGCTACGCGGAAGCGGCGGCGAATTTGTTGACCAACCCGGCGCTCGATCCGTTCGGCAAGATTCCGGAGTTCAAGTTCTGCGCGGCCCGGGCCGAGCGGGCCGAGTTACGGGACGCGGCCGAGTAGGGCTGCGCGCTCGCCAGTTATTTGGCGGCACAATGGCTCCTAATATGCGGTGTCGTCCCGGCGAAGGCCGGGACCCATACCGCGAGGTGTCTCGTTAGCGGATGGTGGGCGTACCGAACGACGAGTCTTCGCCAAACTCCTGCCTGTGGTTATGGGTCCCGGCCTTCGCCGGGACGACGCTGAGGCTGTGGTGCATGTGTGCACCCGTGTCGCGTCTCTTCGCTCCTCGCGATGGTGGTGCTAGACATCGTCAATGTCCAAAGCCACCCCAGCCACACACGCGCTCATAGCCGCCAGTGTTGCCTTCACCGTCCACGCTTACGACTACAATCCCGATGCCGAAAGCATCGGCCTCCAGGCGGCTGCCGCACTCGGGGAGGATCCCGCGCGCGTATTGAAGACGCTGATGGCGCTCGTCGACGGCAAGCCGGTCTGCGTGATCGTCCCATCCGACCAGGAAGTCTCGATGAAGAAGCTGGCCGCTGCTGTCAGCGGCAAATCGGCGCAGATGATGAAGCCGCCTGAGGCCGAGCGCCTCACCGGCTACAAGGTTGGCGGCATTAGCCCATTCGGGCAGCGAAAGCCGGTGCGCACCGTGATCGAGCAGAGCGTGCTCGCGCATGACTATGTGTACGTCAATGGCGGTCAGCGTGGGCTGCAGGTGCGGCTCAGTCCAGCCGATGTCCGGGACGTGTTGAGCGCGATCGTCGCGGAACTGGTCGCCTGAGCGCCGCGCCCTGCTACTGCTTTTGCAACAGCTTCAGCCGGCAGCGCAGCGCTTCGCGGATGTGCGTGCGCGCGAGCTGCTCCGCTTTGCCGCCGTTGCGAGCCGCGATGGCGTCGATGATGGCCTGGTGCTCGCCGTGGCTGGTCGAAGGGCGGCCTAGTACGGTGAATGTGGTTGGACCGAGCAGGGCGATCCAGTCCTGCAATTCCCGCGAAGCGTTGTCGAGATAGCGGTTGCGCGCGGCGCGGCAGATCGCTTCGTGGAAGGCGCGGTTGAGCCTTGCCATTTCTCCTGTCATCCCGGCCGTGTCGGCTTCGGACGCTTTGACAAAGGCCTGCTCGATATCCCTGAGTGCATCGATCTCGGGCGCCGAGGCGTGCTCGGCGGCAAGTCGGGCAGCGGCGCCCTCCACGATCTCGCGCATGGCGTAGAGTTCGAGCACCTCGGAGATGTCGAGGTTGCGTACGATCAGGCCGCGGCCGCCGGCAGGTTCGACGAACCCGCGTGCGGCAAGCCGCCCCAGAGCCTCCCGCACCGGCGTGCGGCTGACCTTCAGCCGCTGGGCGACCTCCTCCTCGCGCAGGCGGTCGCCAGCGCGGTAGCTGCCGGCCTGCAGCGCCTCGCAGAGCGAGCGGAACACGGCTTCGCCGAGCGCCACGCCGCCGCCGCGCGCGATCGAGCCGCCTGCCTTGGTCGGGCGTCTTGCCATGCATCCTCGTGCTCGCCACGCGCATCCTGCCTATGCAGCGATGGCGCTTGCTGGATCTCTGTATATCTTTGTATACAAAAGTGCGCAATACCCAGCCGGATTGACCCAGGCCGCCGGCGAGGCAGAATGTCTCCAACTTCGTCGCATCGGGCAGACGGCATGAGCAGCAAATACGATGTGCTGGTGATCGGCGGCGGCAACGCGGCGCTGTGTGCGGCGATCAGCGCGCGACGCGGTGGGGCGTCGGTGCTGGTGCTCGAAGGCGCGCCGAAATTCTATCGCGGCGGCAACACGCGCCACACCCGCAATATGCGTTGCGCCCATGACGACGCGACCGAAATCCTGACCGGCCCCTACACCGAAGAGGAGTTTTGGGAGGATCTCCTGCGCGTCACCGGCGGGCAGACCGACGAGGTGCTGGCCCGGCACATGATCCGTGAGTCCAAGGACATTTTGAACTGGATCGTGGAGCAGGGCGTGCGCTGGCAGCCCTCGCTCGGCGGCACGCTGAGCCTCGGTCGCACCAACTCCTTCTTTCTCGGTGGCGGCCGCGCGATGCTGAACGCACTTTATCTCACCGCTGAGAAGCTCGGCGTCGAAGTCGAATACGACGCCGAGGTCAGCGACCTCGTGATCGAGGACGGCATGTTTCTCGCCGCCCGCCTCAAGCGACCGATCAAGGGCGACACCGAGATCCGCGCGACGTCGCTGGTCGCTGCGGCCGGGGGGTTCGAGGCCAACATCGAATGGCTGAAGCAATATTGGGGCGAGGCCGCGGACAATTTCCTGATCCGCGGCACGCCTTATAACCGCGGCTCGATCCTGAAGATGCTGCTCGACAAGGGCGTGCAGGAGGTCGGCGATCCCACCCAGTGCCATGCGGTCGCGATCGATGCCCGCGCGCCGAAGTTCGACGGCGGCATCATCACAAGGCACGATTCGGTCGTGTTCGGCATCGTCGTCAACAAGCATGCGCAGCGCTTTTACGACGAGGGTGAGGACATCTGGCCGAAGCGCTACGCGATCTGGGGCCGGCTGGTGGCCGCGCAGCCCGATCAGATCGCCTACATCATCTTCGATTCCGCCGTGGTCACGAGCTTCATGCCGACGCTGTTCCCGCCGATCGCCGGGCAGACCGTGGCTGAGCTCGCCGGCAAGCTCGAGCTCGATCCGGCCGCGCTGGCAAAGACCATCACCGAATTCAACGCCGCGGTGCGGCCCGGCACTTTCGATCACACCATCCTGGACGACTGCCGCACCGAAGGCATCACGCCGCAGAAGTCGCATTGGGCGCGGCGGATCGAGGCGCCGCCCTATCTTGCTTATCCGGTGCGGCCCGGCATCACCTTCACCTATCTCGGCACCCGTGTGACCAGGGAGGCGCGCATGCTGATGGCTGATGGCAAGCCGTCGGCCAACATGTTCGCGGCCGGCGAGATCATGGCCGGCAACGTGCTCGGCAAGGGATATGCCGCCGGCATGGGCATGACCATCGGCAGCGTGTTCGGGCGGATTGCAGGACGGGAAGCGGCGAAACATGCACGGAACTAGGATTCTGGACGAAGCGGACCGCCTGATGACGGTCTGCAATTCCTGCCGTTACTGCGAAGGCCTTTGCGCGGTATTTCCCGCCATGGAGATGCGCCGCGCCTTCTCCGACGGCGATCTCAATTATCTCGCCAATCTCTGCCATGGCTGCGGCGCATGCTACGTCGACTGCCAGTTCTCGCCGCCGCATGAATTCAACGTCAACGTCCCGCAGACGCTGGCGATCGCGCGCGCGGAATCCTACGCGGCCTATGCCTGGCCGCAGGCGCTGTCCGGTGCCTTCGCGCGCAATGGCCTCGTCATCAGCATCATCGCCGCGCTCAGCATGGCTGCCTTCATCTTCGGCTTCGCGGCCCTGAACGACCGCAGCGTGCTGTTCGGCGTGCACACCGGCCCCGGCGCGTTCTACAGGTTGATGCCGCACAACGCGATGGCGGCGTTGTTCAGCGCTGCCTTCCTTTATGCGATCTTCGCGCTGGTGATGAGCGTGCGTGCGTTCTGGCGGGACATCGGCCCGCCGATCGGCGGCCGTGCGGACGGCGACTCGATCTTCCAGGCGATGCGCGACGCTGGTGAGCTGCGCTATCTTCATGGTGGCGGCGTCGGTTGCTACAATGAGGATGACAAGCCGACCGACCGGCGCAAGCTTTTCCATCACCTGACCTTCTATGGCTTCCTGCTCTGCTTCGCCGCGACCTCGGTCGCCACGCTGTATCACTATCTGCTCGGCCGCGAGGCGCCGTATCCGTGGTGGGATCTGCCCGTGGTGCTCGGCACGCTCGGTGGGGTCGGCCTGATCATCGGGCCAATCGGCCTGTTCGTCGCCAAGATGCGGCGCGATCCGGCACTGCTCGACGAGCAGCGCTACGGCATGGATGTCGGCTTCATCGCCATGCTGTTCCTGGCCGGCTTCACCGGCATGCTGCTTCTGCTCTTGCGGGAGACCGCCGCTATGGGCCCGCTGCTGGCGCTACATTTGGGTGCAGTGTTCGCGCTGTTCATCACAATGCCCTACGGCAAATTCGTGCACGGCATCTATCGCTTCGCGGCGCTGGTGCGTTACGCGCAGGAGCGGCGCGGAGAAGCCGGGTCTTAAGAGTCAGACGAGAGTCAGACGAGAGTCAGACGGTGCGGAAGCGGCCGTCGCGCAGGAAAGCGATCGTCTGTTCGATCGCGGCGGCGTGACGCGGAAGTCCGGTATGGGACGCCTTTACGACGATATGGTCGGCCATGCCGGCTACCATCGTGCTTTGCACTGAGACCCGTCCGTCATTTGGCTTCGGCAGAACGATGAGACCGGCGATGGGATCGATGAAGCGGTTTCCCGCGATCACACCGACGGGATAGTCCACGGCGGGCAGGGCGTCGGTCCGGGGGGTGGACGTGGTGGTGAGCTCGAGTCCGGCGGGTCCGTAGAATGTGCTGTAGAGGCGATATCCGCTCAGGAGATCGGCGACCTCGCTGCCGCCGTTCGGCGTGCCCAGCATCACCACTCCGGCAAGCCGGTCCGGACGATATTTTGCGATGTAGGCGCGCACCACCAGACCGCCCATCGAATGCGCAACGAAGTGGAGCGGCGCATCACGTTCGGCGAAGCGGGCGACTTCTGGGTGAATATCGTCCGCGAGCGCGGTGATCGGCTTGCGGCGACTGGCATAGTCGATGTTGCGCGTTGCGAAGCCGCTGGCCCGGAGCGCCCGTTGCAGTCTGGTCAGCGACGCCGAGGTTCGCGCGATGCCGTGAAGCAGAACCACTCCCGGGCATCGCGCCTCGCCTGATTGAGGCGCTTCGTGTATCTCGCTTACGCCACCTCGCGCTCTGGCCCAGACGCCTGCTCGCGGGCCATCGTCGTCGCGGTGACGTAGTCGGTCTTGCCGGTGCCGAGCAGTGGCACCTTGTCCACCACCATGATCGCCGCGGGAACGGTCAGCTCGGACGCGCCGATCGCCTTGGCCTGGCCCTGCATCGCACTGCGCTCTGCAACCTTCTCCGTCGTCAGGAGGACGATGCGCTCGCCCTTGCGCGGGTCCGGGATCGACACCGCGACCGATGCGGCCTGCGGCCACAGCGTCGCCGCGATGTTCTCGACCGCGGACAGCGAGACCATTTCGCCGGCGATCTTGGCAAAGCGCTTGGCACGACCCTTGATGGTGATGAAGCCGGCCGGGTCGATCGCGACGATGTCGCCGGTGTCGTGCCAGCCCTCGGCGAGCGGTTCGAGCACGCCGGGGTTTTCGGCCCGCAAGTATCCGAGCATCACGTTCGGTCCGCGCACCGAGAGGCGTCCGCCGTCCTCGATGCCGGGGACCGGATCGAGGCGGCTTTCCATCAGCGGCGACAGGCGGCCGACCGTGCCGGGACGATTGGCCATCGGCGTGTTCATTGCCAGCACCGGCGCGGTCTCGGTGACGCCATAGCCTTCGAGGATGCGGATGCCGTAACGCTCCATGAACACCTGCCGGGTGCGATCCTTGACCGCCTCCGCGCCGGCGATCACCAGGCGCAGGGTGCGGAAGTCATAGGCATGCGCCGAGCGGGCGTAGCCGGTGAGAAAGGTGTCGGTGCCGAACAGGATCGTGGCGCCGGTCTGGTAGATCAGCTCGGGCACGATCCGGTAGTGCAGCGGCGAGGGGTACATGTAGATCGGAATGCCCGCGAGCAGCGGCATCATCATTCCGCCAGTCAGCCCGAAGGAGTGGAACACCGGCAGCACATTGAACACCTTGTCATTGGCATTGGCATCGACCCGCGCCAGCGCCTGTGCGGCGTTGGCAAGGATATTGCGGTGGGACAGCACCACGCCCTTCGGCGTGCCTTCCGAGCCCGACGTGAACAGCACGACGGCCGGGTCGCTCGCCTGGCGGACGACGCGCGGCGTAGTACCGGCGAGCAGGCCCTTGATCTTGTCGGCCGTGCCGATCGAGGCGCGGACGTCCTCGAGATAGACGACGCGAACTTCCGCGGAGATCGCCGCCATCAGCTTGTCGAGCTTGCCTTTCTCGATGAAGGCCCTCGACGTCAGCACGGTCTTGACCTGTGCGGCTTTCATGGCGGCGAGCACATTGACCCGGCCGGCCGAGAAGTTGAGCATCGCCGGCACCCGGCCGATGTTTTGCAGCGCCATGAAGACGACGGCGACGCCTGCGGAATTCGGCAGCAGCACGCCGACATTCTCACCGATGGCGGTGCCGTTCTCCAGCTTCCGGCTCAAGACCTGCGCGCCCAGGATGAGCTTGCGATAGGTCAGCTTGGTGCCGAGCGCGTCCTCGACGATGACCTTACCGGTGTCGCGGTCGCGATAGGCGTGTCCGAGCGCCTCGAATAGGGTGTGATCGAGCATGGCGTTTTTCACCATGGCGTCGATCATCACGTCCTGAAGTGCTGCGCCTGCGGCGTTGCGGCGCGCTTTGCCCTTGAGCGATGGATCGACCGGCAGCTTGACCGGCGGCAGGATGGTGACGGTCACCCGCGGAAACCACGAGCGCTTGATCTGGCTGCCGTTGAGATAGCTGAGATGCGAACGCTGGGCGCCTTCGATGCGGACCGGGACGACGACCGCGTCGGCCTTGTCCGCGATCATCGCGGTGCCATCATAGACCTTCATCAGCGAGCCGGAGACGGTGATGCGTCCCTCCGGAAAGATCACCACCGGCTCTCCGGCGCCGACGAGCTTGATGAGGTCGCGCGCAGCCAGCGGCTTGGTGGGGTCCATGGTGTAATGCTTGACCACTCGCAGGAACGGCTTGGCCCACCAGGCCTTGGCGATGCCGGTATCGACCGCGAAGCTCGCGTCGATCGGCAGCACGGCGTGCAGCAGCGGGCCGTCGATCAGGCTGACATGGTTGGGCGCGATCAGCATGCGCGTGCCAGCGGGCGGCAGGTTCTCCAGTCCGCGGACCTCCGTGCGGAACAGCGCGCGGAACAGCAGCCCGCCGAAGTCGCGCACGCCTTCCTTGCCCCACTTCGTCAGCACGAACCAGACCGCGCCGAAGCTGGCGACGCCGAGGCCGAAGAAGATCCAGCCTATGTGCAATCCGCCGGCCTGCAGCAGTGCGACGAACAGCGAGCCGGCCACCATGAAGGCGGCCTGCAGCACGTTGCCTGCAGCGATGATGCGAGCGCGCTCGGAGGGAGCCGACCAGGCCTGGACAGCGGCGAAGGACGGAACGACGAACAGTCCGCCGCCGAATGCGAAGGCGACGAAGTCGACCAACATGCGCAGGCCCGCGAACGAGGTTGCGAAGTCGCCCGCGGTGATGTCCTGGCCCTTGGCGGTCACGCCGATCGCCCAGGCGAGGTCGATGCCGGCAAACCCCATCATGATGGCGCCGATCGGCACCAGCGCGAGGTTCGGGCGAACGTGGCTCAGATTCGCGGCGAACAGCGAGCCGATGGCAATGCCGATTGCGAAGATGGCGAGACACAACGTCACGACGCCCTCGGTGCCACCGATGACCTCCTTGACCAGCGCCGGCAGCAGCGAGAGCACGATGGCGCCCACCAGCCAGAACCAGGAGACGATCACGGTGCCGTCCCACAGCCGGTGGTCGGCGTGCAAGGTCTTCAACAGGCCGAGCGTCGAGGTCCAGGGATTGGCGTTGACCGGCAGATCGGGTGCAGACGGGGTCGTCGCGGGAATGCGGGAGGCGAAGGCCCAGGACAGCAGGGCCAGCACGACGACGGCCGATGCGACCCAGCCCATATGCGCGGAGCCGGCCACGAACTGGCCGCCGGCAACGGTGCCGAGCAGGATAGCCATGAAGGTCGCGCCTTCGACTAGCGCGTTGCCGGTCGCGAGCTCGCCGAGCTCGAGCTGATCCGGCAGCATCGCGTATTTCACGGGACCGAACAGCGCGGCGATGACGCCGAACAGTGCGAGTGCTGCAAACAGCAACGGCACCGAGTGCAGGAAGAAGCCGGCCGCGGCAAAGCCCGCCGCAAAGATCTCGGCGAATTTGAGCCGCCTTGCGACGACGGATTTGACGTATTTGTCGGCGAGCTGGCCGCCGAGCCCGGACAGGATGAAATAGGGGAAGATGAAGACGGCGCCCGCGACCGTCACCAGCGCATCTCCGTGGCCGGTCGCGGCACTGTAAAGCAGGATGATGACAAGTGCGTTCTTGAGCACGTTGTCGTTCAGCGCCGAGAAGAATTGCGCCCAGAACAGCGGCGCGAAGCGGCGTGACGACATCAAATCCCTGATCATGACTAGTCCTGTTTTGGAAAGGCTGCCTGAAGTTTCATTGTCGGATGGACGTTGGGTCCAGAGGATATGCGACGGGCTATTGTGGGTTGACGACAGTCGCCCCGGCCTGCTCTGCGCGCTTACCTTCCGATCCTGTTGGTCTCCGCGTGGCGTGGTTTGGTTCGCAATGGTTCGGTTGCGGCCTTATCCAGGCAGGCCGCGCCTGCCAGGATATTGCCCCGGGCGATGAGCGAAACCTGAACCGCATCGTCGAAGGCCGCGGCATCGGCTCGAATGTCGAGACATGGTAAGTCCTTCCTTGCGGCTTGATATTGCATTCGGGGCGACCCGAACGTCGCGGCTGCGCTCGCCTCAGGTGAGATGGGCGAGGCGGCGAAAGGGCGAGAGGCGGCCGAGCAGGCTAAGGCGGCGGCCCTCATGACGGGCACGGCCGCGGTTGGCCCGCCACATGCGGAAGGTCGCGCGGCGCTCGGTCAGGACGCCGGCAATATCGCAGGCATTTGCGATGCGATCGATTGGCCCCATCGCGAACCGCAGGAGGCCGCGGCCAAATCCGGTCACGAGAGCTGTGGCGTCATCGACGAAGGTGGAGGCGATATCAACAGTGAGGGTTTGCATTTTGCAGGTCTCCGGGTTAACTTGAACATTGTTCAAATGAGTATCCTGAAAATGAACAATGTTCAAGACGAATCATTGCGGGACCGAAAAAAATCTCGACGGCGGCAGCAGATCGTGGAGATCGCTCGCAGCATTATTGCAACTAAGGGCCTGAAATCATTGAAAGTCCGGGATGTCGCGGACGCCGCCAGCTGCTCGGTTGGGAGTGTCTATAATGAGTTCGGCGACTTCGACGGGGTGATCCTGACCGTGAATCGGGAGACGGTTGAGGCGCTGACGGTGCGGCTCGGCCAGGTTCCTGCCGAGGATCCCGTTCGCCAGCTCTACGGGCTGGCTGCGACCTACCTCGAATTCTTCGCGGGGCACGCCAATCTGCTGCGCTCGCTGTTCGAACATCGGATGGAGGACGACCGCCCTTACCCCGATGACATCCTTCAGATGGTGATGGACGCCTTCGCGTTGATGCACGCGCCCCTGGTGCGGCTGCTTCCGAATGCAGACGACGTGCAGATCGCGCTGCTGTCACGCACCCTGTTTTCCGCCGTGCACGGGATCATCTCGCTCGGCCTCGAAGAGCGCATGCTGGCCGTGCCACCGCAGATGCTGCGCCAGCAGGTCGAGCAATTTCTGGATGCGCATCTCGCGGGGCTCGGGATTCTGCCACTACGATAAAGCGCTGAGCGCTGCTAAGCGCTGGCGGCCTTGCGCTGCCGCGAGGTGACGACGACGACGTCCGTCGTCCCGTTGTCGACCTGAACACGGTTGCGTCCGTTCTCCTTGGCGCGATAGCAGGCGGCGTCCGCGCGCCGCATCGCGTCCTCGAGCGTGGTGTTGCCGTTGGTAATGCAGGCAACGCCGATGCTGGCGGTCACTGCAAAGCAACGATCGTCCCAGGCGAAGACGGATAGCTCGAGCGACCGGCGCAGCCGTTCGGCGATATCCACGGCGTCGTACGGCGTGCATTGCGGAAGAATTAAGCCGAATTCGTCACCGCCGAGCCGGGCCACCAGGTCATGCGGCCGCCGCTCCTGTTGCAGGAGGCGCGAAATCTGGCGGAGCAGGCGGTCGCCGGCGAGGTGACCGCAGCTGTCGTTGACGTCCTTGAATTGGTCGAGATCGAGCAGGATCAGGCCTAGCGAACCCGCCGCGGTGTCGTCCAGCTCGCTTTGCAGGCGCGCCTCGAAGGCACGGCGGTTGGACAGGCCGGTCAGCCAGTCGTGTGACGCCTGCCAGGCCAGGCGCTCTTTCTCGGCATGCAGGGCATCCTCGAACGCCTGTCGTTGCAGCACCAATCGCCGCGTGTGCCAGATGAGGAGCAGGATCAGCGTCACGGCCGTGACGATATTGACGCCAGTCAGCGTCATCTTGATGGCGCGCGAACCTTCGCCGAGAACGGTGGAGAACCGGTTGGCGTGCACCGTGAACTGAGTGTTGAGCTCCGAGAGCCGCGATGACAATAATTGCAGGCGGTTGCCGTCCTGAATCGCCCCGTTCTTCAATTCTGACCGGATGACCTCGCCGAACACGCTCAGCTCCAGCAGCATCGGGTCGGTGGCAGCCCACTCGCGGATCGCTTCCTTGAGAAAGCTGACCTGTTTGAAGTAGCGAAACAGCCAGATCAATCCCGGCACGTCATCGGCATGGTTGCCGCCTTGCAGGAAGCCGATGCGGGCGGCCTCGACGTCGACCGGATCGCGCTCAAGCGCCCAGCGCGCGAACTCGTCGCCGATGGGAACGGCCAGCGAGGCCTGATATTGCGCGAACTGGCCGGCGTCGCCCGAATGCAGATAGAGATTGAGGAAATAGACGGCGTTCTTCTGCGAGCGCGACCACAGCGCTTCGCCCGCGACATAGGCGCGGACCGAGGACATCACCTCCAGGCTGAAGCCGGCGATCGCAGCCTGCAGCAGAACGACCGTGACGAAAGGCGAGACGAGCTTGATGACATGAAGGAAGCTGCGTCCCTTCGTTGACGGCGCTGTTCTGCGAAACACTTTGCGTTCCCCAAGTCGCTCAACGACCCCAGCGGAGCGATCCGCTCATAACGCGGATTACCCACGAAAGGTGCTTAACTCGACTTGAAAATGCCGGGAGACTGCGTCGCAGGGTGAAGGCGCTGTGAAGTGGATGCTTGCAGATCGTTGCAAATGCCGTCGAACCGGAACTTACGCGGCATCGGAGAGCCGATGTCTCGCATGCGCCCCCAATGGTTTACCTGATGGAGAGAGATTGGTCTGGCGCTAGACCAGGACCGGCTTGCGCACGCGGCCGGCGTCGCCGAAGACGCGCAAATAACGTTCGATCTCCGAAGGCAGGCCGGTGGCCTTCTCGGGATTGTCGGACAGCTTGACGGCCGGATGTCCATCGACCGACGACACCTTGCACACCAGCGAAATCGGATCGAGATTGAACGAGCCGTCCGGCGTGCAGCCGACGAAATCATTGGTGAGATTGGTGCCCCAGCCGAACGAGAGCCGCACGCGCCCGGTGAAGTGATGGTAGGTCTCCTCGATCGAGCCCACGTCCATCGCGTCGGAGAAGACCAGCAGCTTGTCCCTGGGATTGCGGCCCTTCTGCTCCCACCATTTGATGATCTCCTCGCCGGCCTGGATCGGCGGCGCGCTGTCGGGACGGAAGCCGGTCCAGTCGGCGACCCATTCCGGCGCATCGCGCAGGAAAGCCTTGGTGCCGAAAGCGTCGGGCAGCGCGATCAGGAGGTTTCCGCCATAGGTCTGGCGCCATTGGTCGAGGATGCGGTAGGGCGCCCAACGCAATTCCTCGTCGTCCCTGGCCAGCGCGGCCGCAACCATCGGCAGTTCATGGGCGTTGGTGCCGATCGCTTCGAGATCATTGTCCATCGCGAGCAGCACGTTGGAGGTGCCGATGAAGGACGGGCCGAGGCCCTCCTTTACGGCCTCCACGCACCAGCGCTGCCAGAGGAAGCCATGGCGGCGACGGGTGCCGAAATCGGAGAGCCGCAAGCCATCCAGCTTGCGCAGGCGTTCCACCTTGGTCCACAGCTTGGCTTTGGCGCGAGCATAGAGCACGTCGAGCTCGAAGCGGCCGCGGCCCTTCATCGCTGCGCGCGAGCGCAATTCGTTGAGGATGGCGAGCGCAGGAATCTCCCACATCGTGGTATGGCTCCACGGCCCGTGGAAGTGCAGCTCGTACTGGCCTTCGACTTTGCGAAGCTCGTATTCGGGCAGCCGGAATTCGGCGAGCCAGCGGATGAAGTCCGCCGAGAACATGTGGGTCTTGCCGTAGAAAGTATTACCGGCAAGCCAGATCAGCTCTTTCTTGGTGAAGCGGATGGTGCGGGCGTGGTCGAGCTGAGCGCGCAGTTCGCCCTCGTCGATGATTTCGGCGAGCCGGACATGGCGCGACCGGTTGATGACCGAGAACGTCACCTGCTGATCCGGGTAATATTCCCGAATCATTTGCAACATCAATAGCTTGTAGAAGTCGGTATCAAGCAAGCTGCGGATGATGGGATCCAGCCGCCAGCTGTGATTGTAGGTCCGGCTCGCAATGTCGGTCACTGTCATGGGGGAATTCTAGCGTGGCGGCCCCGGCGCAACCAGTGGGTTTGACGGGGATCAGGTTTTCGCGGGGGCGGGGTGCGAGGCCTTTGCCGCCACGGTCTCGAGCTGGCTTCTGATCCAGCGATGCGCCGGATCTTTCTGATAGCGCTGGTGCCAGACCATGAACATCGGCAGCTCGGCCAGGGTTCGCGTGCGCGAGGCCAGCGGAATCCGCACCTGCGCGAAGCCGTGCATCACGCCGGGCGCCAGCAGGCTCGGCATGCTCGCCAGCATCTGCGAGCCACGCAGGAAGGACGGCACGCCGGAGAAGCTCGGCACCGAGATCGCGATGTCGCGGTGGAAGCCGTTGGCCGCAAGCCGGCGATCGAAGTCGAGCCGCTCATTGTCAGTGTAGACCACCGTGATGTGACGCGCCGCGAGATAGGCGCCGCGCGTAGCCGGCGCGGCACGCGCTTTGGGGTCGTAGTAACAGACATAATGGTCTTGCAGCAGACGCTTCTGCACGATGTCGACGCCGGACGGCGGCAGCGGCGTGATCAGCAGGTCGCAGCGGTTTTCGCGCAGCATCGCCGGCGAGGGCGACTGCGAGGGGATCACGCGCAGGTTCAGGCTCGTCACTTGCGCGGCGACGTGATCGAAGAACCGCGGCAGCAGCAGGTCGCGCTGAAAGTCGTTCGCGGCGATTGTCAGCGAAAGCTGCGCGCTCGCCGGCGCGAACGTGACGCCGCCGGCAAAGCTCCGCATCTCGTCGATCAGCGCCCGCGCCTTTGCCGCGAGTGCCTGGGCGTGCGCCGTGGCCACAATGCCGCGGCCGGATTTGGCAAACAGCGGATCGCCGACGATCCGCCGCAGCTTGTTCAGGGCGTGGCTGACCGCCGATTGCGTCAGGCCGAGCCGCGTTGCGGCCGCCGTCACCGAGCCTTCTTCCAGCACCGCCAGAAACAGCTCCAGCCCGTGGCCATCGAGCGCCAAATGATCGATTTTGTTCATAGAATTCATTATAATCGATCTATTTATCTTGAGAATAGCCCGGGTCATCATCTCCCGATAAGCCGTGCGCCCAACGGGGCGCCAGAGGGAGAGACAACGCCGATGCATGCCCAGGCGCCAGCCTTGCGGGATCCCCGCCTCAACCGCCCCGAGCCGTTCACGCCGCCGCTCGGTGACGGCGACTTCTTCCAGCGCGACCGTTCCATGCATCCGCCGGCGCACGCGCCAGGCTACAAATCCTCAGTGCTGCGCTCGCCGCGCCAGGCGCTGCTGTCGCTTGAGAACTCGGTCTCGGAGATCACGGGGCCGGTGTTCGGGCACAACGACCTCGGCCCGCTCGACAATGATTTGATCCGCAACTACGCCAAGGACGGCGATCCCGTCGGCGAACGCATCATCGTCCACGGCCGCGTGCTGAACGAGACCGGCCGCGGCGTACCGAATACGCTGGTCGAGTTCTGGCAAGCCAATGCCGGCGGCCGCTACCGGCACAAGAAGGACACGTATCTGGCGCCGATCGATCCGAATTTTGGCGGTTGCGGTCGCGCGCTGACCGACGACACCGGCTACTATTATTTCCGCACCGTGAAGCCTGGACCCTATCCCTGGCGCAATTACGCCAACAGCTGGCGTCCCGCTCACATCCACTTTTCGGTGTTCGGCTCGGGCTTCGCACAACGCCTGATCACCCAGATGTACTTTGAGGGCGATCCCCTGATCCCGGTCTGCCCGATCCTCACGACGATCCCGGAGAAGGATGCGCTGGAGCGCCTCGTCGCGCCGGTCGACCTCAACGCATCGACTCCGTTCGATTCGCTCGCTTACCGCTTTGACATCGTCTTGCGCGGCCAGCGCTCCACTTACTTTGAAAATCGCACCGCAGGGAACTAGGTCCATGCCGCAGCCGCTCAACTACCTCAAGGAAACCGCCTCGCAGACGGCCGGGCCCTACGTCCATATCGGGCTGATCCCGGCCATGGCCGGCTTCGACATTTTCGAGAAGAATTTTTCCAACGTGCTGGTGACGCCGAACACGCAAGGCGAGCGCATCACGCTGGAGGGCAGGGTGATCGACGGCAGCGGCACGCCGCTGCGCGACGTGCTGCTGGAGATCTGGCAGGCCAATGCGGCCGGCCGCTACAACCATCCGGCCGATCGGTCGACCGGCCCGCTTGACGAGGAATTTCGTGGCTGGGGCCGCGCCGGCTCCGACTTCGAGAGCGGTCTTGTCACCTTCGAGACCATCAAGCCGGGCGCGATCATCGACAAGACGGGCCGCAAAGGCGCGCCGCACATCAATGTCTGGATCGTCGCGCGCGGTATCAACATCGGTCTGAATACGCGCCTCTATTTCTCGGACGAAGCGGCCGCCAACGCCGCCGACCCCGTGCTCAACCTGATCGAGCAGCCGGTCCGGCGCTCGACGCTGATCGCAAAGCGCAGCGAACGCGCCGGCAAGATCGTGTATTCTTTCACGATCAATTTGCAGGGACCGGAAGAGACGGTGTTCTTCGACGTGTGATCGTCTCAGGTCTCGTCGCCGTGGAGCCGCGCGCGAAAGGCGCGCGGTGACACGCCCGTGGCGGCGGCGTAGACCCGGCTGAAATAGGCGGGGTCTTCGAAGCCAAGTGCATAGGCGATCGTCGAGACCGGCAAATTGGTGTAGACGAGGTTGCGCCGCGCCTCGCGGATCAACCGGTTGAGGATCAGGTTCGAGGCGGTGTCGCCGGTTGCTGCCCGCGTCACCCGGTTGAGATGGGTCGGCGTGATCGACAGCGCGCCCGCATAGTCCGCGACGCTCCAGCGTTCCAGATGATGCTGTTCCAGCAGCGCCTCGAAGCGGCGGAATAGTCCGCTTTCAGCCGTTCCGACGTCACCGCTCTCGCTGGTGAGCGCGCGGGCCACCAGCCCGATCATGGCCGCCGACAGCGCACGCAGCACATGCGCCCGGCCGAAATCGCGCGCGGCGTGTTCGGCAAAGATCTGCTTCATGGTGGTCCGGATCTGCGGCGTGCCGCGTATCACGGCCGAGCGCGACAAGGCACCGCGCAGTCCTTCGGAGGCGAGCAGCGCTTCGTCCAATATTTCCCCGGCGATGGTCAGCACCCAACCCTGGGTATCAGGCACGAAACGGAAGCCATGGACGTGGCCGACAGGCACGTTGACGATTTGCATCGGCTTCAGCTGCACCACGCGCCCGTCGAGCGTGGCTTCGCCGCCGCCGCGCTCGATCAGCAGCACCTGGTGCAGCCGGGCATGGCGGTGCACAGCCAGCGTCCAGTCGTGCAGCACCGAGCGCGACGCTATCGTCTCGCAATGCACGACATCGGGCAGATCGCCGGACTCGCCGAACAAATTGTAGACCCGGATTGCCGGGGCGGGGGCTGCGCTTCTCATGTTCGAATAGTACAAGACAAAGACGAAAGCCTCCATCGGTCAGCGGTGCTGAATCTGCAAGAAAGCGCCGAGGAGGATGCAAAAATGAAAGTTCAGGTCTGTATCATCGGCGGCGGGCCGTCCGGGTTGCTGTTGTCCCAGCTCCTGCACCTCAAGGGCATCGACACGGTCGTACTGGAAAAATACAGCCGCGACCACGTGCTTGCCCGGATCCGTGCCGGCGTGCTCGAGCACGGCTTCGCAAGGCTGATGCGCGAGGCTCAGTGCGGCGAGCGGATGGACCGCGAGGGCGAGATCCACAAGGGATTCGAGATCGCCCATGACGGCGTGCTCTCCCAGATCGACCTCCACAAGCATTCCGGCGGCAATTCGGTGCTGGTCTACGGCCAGACCGAGCTGACGCGCGACCTCTACGAGGCGCGCGACCGCCTCGGCGGCAACGTCGTGCACAATGCCGAGGACGTGACGCCGCATGACCTGACCTCGGACCGGCCTTACGTGGCCTATCGTTCGAATGGCGAGACGGTCCGGGTCGATTGCGACTATATCGTCGGCGCCGACGGCTTTCACGGTGTCAGCCGAAAGTCGATCCCCAAGGACGTGCTGCGGGAATACGAGAAGATCTATCCGTTCGGCTGGCTGGGCGTGCTGTCACGCACGAAACCGGTGTCGCCGGAGCTGATCTATGTGAAGCACGAGCGCGGCTTCGCGCTGTGTTCCTTGCGGTCGCAAGTGCTGAGCCGCTACTACGTCCAGGTGCCGCTCACCGACAAGGTGGAGGACTGGAGCGACGATGCGTTCTGGGCCGAGCTGAAGCGTCGTTTGCCGGAAGAGGTCGGCGGTCGCCTGATCACGGGACCGTCCATCGAAAAGAGCATCGCGCCGTTGCGCAGCTTCGTGGCCGAGCCGATGAGCTACGGCCGCCTGTTTCTCGCCGGCGATGCCGCCCACATCGTGCCGCCGACCGGCGCACGCGGGCTGAACAGCGCCGCCTCCGACATCTATTATCTCTACCACGCCATGCTCGCGCACTATCAGAACGGCGATGATTCCGGGCTCCAGGGCTATTCCGCCAAGGCGCTGGCGCGGATCTGGAAGGCGCAACGCTTCTCGTGGTGGATGACGATGCTGCTGCATCGCTTCCCCGACCGGCTCGACTACGAGGACCGGCTCCAGCAGACCGAACTGGAATATCTTCTCTCGTCCGAGACGGCACAGCGCCTGCTCGCGGAGAATTATGTGGGGCTGCCGTTTTAAGGATACGAACGCGGATGCTCCCTCTCGCGCTAGCGGTGAATACCTTTATTTCCCTTCCAGCGTATTGACCGGCGTCCATTCTGGCAGGGGAGGATTTTCGATGAGCACTCTCGCGCGTTTCGCGAACTTTGACGATGGTGGATCAGTCTTGGCTACGCCCTCGAACGCGTCAGCCGCCTTCGCGAACTCCCGCGCCCGCCAGCAGGCGAGCCCCTCCGCGTAAGCCGCAGCCACTTTTTTCTGCCCGGCGCTCTCCGCGCCTTTGTCCGCGAGCGGCTCGAACACCCTGATCGCCTCGCCACGCCCCTGCACCCGGATCGCATCGAGTTCACGCCAGGCGAAGCCGTCGCCGGTCTGGGCCATCGTCGATTCCGAGGCCATGATTGCGGTGCCGTAGTATTTGTTGGCGCCTTCGAGCCGCGAGGCGACGTTCACGGTGTCGCTCATCACGGTGTAGTTGAAGCGGCGGCGGGAGCCGATATTGCCGACCACGGCCTCGCCACTGTTGAGCCCAATGCGGTGCGACAGGCCGTGGCCGGCGAAAGCGGCGCTGCCCGCGTTGAGCTCTGCCAGCTTTTCGTGACATTTCAGCGCGGCATGGACGGCGTGGCGCGCATGAGCGGGATCGTCGGCGGGCGCGCCGAACATAGCGACGATGGAATCGCCGATATATTTGTCGACATAGCCGCCATGGCTCTCGATGATGTCGGTCATGGCCGACAGATATTCGTTCATCAGCGTCACCAGTTCGCCCGGCGTCATCGTCTCGGCGATGGAGGAGAAGCCGCTCAGGTCGGAGAAGAACATGGTGACGTTGCGCATTTCGCCGCCGAGCGCCGGCATCTTGCCGGAGGCAACCATGGTGTCGATCACTTCGGGGGCGAGATAGAACGCAAAGCTCTTGCGCAGGAAACGCTCGTCACGATCGGCCAGCACGAAACGGTAGCCGATCGTCATCGCGAGCGCGGCAAGGCTTGCGAGTGCCGGCTCTGTCAGCGGCAGCGCCAAGGCATGGACGAATGCACCAACGGCCACAGCGGCGTAAACGGCGGTGAGGCCGAACCAGGCGATCAGTGCGCCACCCGGTGCGAGCACGCAGGCCGCGCAGGCCACGATCGCTGCGAATACGATGGTAAGAATGCTCCGCAATGGAAAGCCGAGCTCGGTCACCGCATCGCGTTCGATCAGATTTCGTACCGCGTTGGCATGCACGAAGACACCGGCGATGTCGCTGCGGGCCTTTTGTGCGGTGCTTGCCGGGGCGGGCTGGGCGCATCGTGGTGCCGGCGTTCCGTCATATCCGCCGGACAGTCGCACCGAGGTGAGCTTGCGATCATCGAAATTCAGGGCGGAGCCTAGCAGCACGACTTTGCCGCCGAAGGCGCGGCGAAAGAAATCGCGATCGCCCTTTTCGACGCAGGCCCGAAGATCGGCGAAGGAGAAAGTCGGGATGTCGCGGCCCAGTCCTCGAAAATTGAGCGTCAGTGTGTTTGGTACCGCGCTCGGAATTGCATAACCGGACAATTCGGTCGCTCCGGACGGTCCAATCTCGGGCCTTCCAGCGAGCGCGCGCGCGGCGAGCTCGACCGCCATCGCGGGAACCGGCTTGCCGTCGATCGAGAAGCTCAGCGGCATCCGCCGGATCACGTCGTCGGTGTCGGTATGGACGTTGAGGGCGCGGATATTGTTTCTCACCGCCAGTTGCTGCGCGCGGTCTGGCCTTTCCTGATGGTCGTTGCTCAGGATCTCGCCGAGCACCAGCTTGCCGCTGTCGGAAAGCTTCCGCAGGGCGATAAGATAGTCCCGATCGAAGCCTCTCATGCGGCTGCCCAGCGACGCGTCGCCGAAGGGAATCTCCGACTGCTCGATCGAGCTCGGGAAGATGACGTCGAAGCCGATCGCCCGGGCGCCGCCGTCGTCGATGCTGCCGAGAACCCGGCCGATCTCGCGCGTCCAGGTCTGCGTTGGCGATCCCTTGAACGGCGGAGTGTCGTAGGTCTCGCCGTCGATGGCCACGACGACGACCGGTGATGTCGCGGGATCGCGGCGGTCGCCGACGAGTTTGCCGCGCAGTGCCGTGAGGATGTCGAGCGACAGGCCCTGCAGCGTCTGCAACGGCGGAGACGTGACGACGGCGCCTGCAAGAAGCGCAATCAGGATCGCTGCAACGATGTCCCGTCTGCCGATCCGCCGCATCGCCCCGTCGCTAGCCGCCTATTCGAGCCGCAGCAGGCGTCCGACGATCGGCGTCGGCGACGACGTGGCGCTGGGATCGACCTGGAAGGCGTAACGCTTGGTGCCGAGGATGGCGAGATAGCTGCCGCCCGGCGTCAGCGACTTTCCGGCCTTGGCGAAGTCATAGAACTTGCCTCCGACCATGGTCTCGCTCTTGAGCGGCACGCTGATCGTGGGCTCCTTGCCATCGGTGCGTTCGATCACCAGGGTGCTGCCGCTCTTGGCCTGCACCAACGGTGCGACTCCGTAGAGCGTCGGCAGCTTGGCCGGAGCGCCACCCTTGGCGTCCGACCGCATGGTGCGGAAGGTCGTCGCGGCACTCTGGTTCGCCTCGCGCTCCGACAGTTTTGCCGCGTTGGCATCGCAGGGCACCTTTTCCCGCTTGACCTCGCCGAGCTGCACGGTGCTCTGCTCGGTGCCGACCATGACGACGCCTTCGCTGATGGTCTCGCGCTGGCACGATTTGAGATAGCTGAGCGTAATGGTTGCCTTGGGCCCCAGCTTGATGATCTTGCCCGGCGCCACATAATCCATGAACGCGACACCGTCGACCTTGCCTTGCACGTTCTCGACGATGGCGGCCGGGCTCTCCGCCAAAGCGGGGGCAGCAAGACAGCACGCGCCGACAACAGCGCCGATCAGGCTTTTCATGGGAATTCTCATCCAATTCGACCGATACTTGCCCGGTCCCCGTCCAGGCCCGATGCTTAGCAGCGAAACGCCCAGGCAAGTGTGACCGGAATCACTCTTAGATATTGGTGCACTCTATCAGGAAGAGGTTCAAATCAGCGACCGGAGAAAACAGTGCGCCGGGAAGCTGTTGGCCGGATGGATAATTTCATTCGGCTGGGACGGCCTCGACCGGGTGGCCCTCCGCTGCACTCTCTATATCCACAATGGGCGGGAGCGTCGCCTCGGTCTTCTGATATGGCGTCGCCTGCTGACCGGCTGCAATCTCGACCACTTCCTCCCAGCGCGACAGGAAGGCTAGCTGTCACGAACTGGCTGAGTTGATAGCGGTTATATGCAAGCTGCCAAACGAGGTCGGCAAGCCGATCGTTTTTAGCGCGATATGCACGAGGTCCAGCTTTTTTGCCCGCTGCGCGGGGGAGCGTGCGCTCGCCCGCGTCGCTGCGCGTCGGCAGCAATTTGACTGGCTCGCTTTGCAGGACGTTAACCGTGGCGGAATGCTCCCCGCGCGGGTCATTGTCGCGCCCCAGAGTTGGTTGCAAATACGTTTGAGTTTTTACGGTGGATGTTTTCATGCTGAGAGACGGCAAATATGCTGCCTGGTTCAGGACCCCGCGCGGTCAGGGCACGGGCGTCGTGCATCTGGCGGAGGGACGAATCTCCGGCAGCGACAGCTTCTTCACGTATGGCGGCTCTTACCGAATCGACGAGCAGCGCTTCACGGCGGTTCTGACCACGCGGCGACATGCCGAGGGGCCGCCGACCGTGTTCGGGCTCGACGAAGTCGAGGTCAAGCTCTCGGGCGTGTGCAGCGGCGCGATGGCGACCTGTTCCGGGACGGCCGAGCAGGCGCCCGATGTGACCTTCGAGGCGACGCTCATCTACAGCCGGGACGAGGCGCCGGCCGTTGACGCCAGAGGTGCGGTCGTGAAGCTCAATGCCGACAAGCTGCCCAAGGGGCTCGACGGCCGTTCGCGATCGCGCCATCCGTTTGCGCCGGGATCGCTCGGGTCAGAACGGAATAGACCATAAGGCCACGTCTCACCCCGCCTGATCGACTTCGACGATGTCGTCAGGGCTGCTTAAGCGGATGAGCCTTCTGGTGCCAGGCCCAAGCGGTGCGGATCACGGTCGGCAGATCCGAATGTCTTGGTACGAAATTCAGCACTTTTCGCGCTGCAGAGGGATCGGCGACCAGATAGGTGGGATCGCCGGCGCGGCGCGGTTTGACGGTGTGGGGCACCTCGCGCCCGGTCTCCTGCCTGATAGCAGTCAGGATTTCCCGCACCGAAAAACCGGAGCCGGTGCCCAGATTGAAGCTGCCGCCGGCATGCCCTTGTTCCAGCAGTTTCAGCGCCGCGACATGCGCCGCGGCGAGGTCGGTGACATGGATGTAGTCGCGGATCGCGGTGCCGTCGGGCGTGTCGTAGTCTTCACCGAACACGGCAAAATCGACATGGCCCTGTAACGCCATCATGGCGCGCGGAATGAGATGAGTTTCATTGTCACGCAATTCGCCGATGCCGCCGGCAGGATCGGCGCCGCTGGCGTTGAAATAGCGCAGACAGAACGCGCCGAAGCCGTAAGCCGACCGGTAATCGGCCAGCATGCGCTCGATCATCCACTTCGATGCGCCATAGGGGTTAATCGGCGCGCAGGGGAAGTCTTCCGGCAGTTCCTTGGAATCGGCATTGCCGTAGACAGCACCGGTCGAGGAGAACACGATACGATGGCAACCCGCATTGCGCATCGCCTGCAACAGCGACAGCGTGCCCTGCACATTGTTGATGTAGTACTTTTGCGGGTCGGTCATGGATTCGCCGACGAGGCTCGCCGCCGCGAAATGCATGACCGCCGTGATTTTGTGCTCGCCGAAGGCGCGCGCCAGCGTGGCGCCGTCGAGCAGATCGCCTGTTACCAGCGGGCCGGCGACGAAGCCGCGATGACCTGTCGACAGATTGTCATAAACGACGGGCTGATAGCCGGCGGCGGTCAATGCGCGGCAGGCATGCGAGCCGATATAGCCCGCGCCTCCCGTAACGAGGACAGTCGGTCGGTCGGTCATGTGTGCTTACCTCAAAGCGAAATCAACGATCATCCATGCAGCCGCCGCCAGCACCAAATCGGCACACGGCACGAGCAACCCAAGCGTCGGCCATTCGAAACGCCTGCCGAAGGCGGGGACATGCCGAGTGGCGCTACGGGACACGACATCACTCAAGGAGAGGGTTTCCGAAGTGATCTGTCCCAATGTGATTGCCTCAGTTCAACAGTTGATCGATCGGGTGAGCATAGATCGATCTTCGCTGTATGCAACCCACCGGGGGCTCGGCACGATTGTCCTTCTTCGTTTAGCTCGCATTGACCCTATCGCTGCGAAACAGCCGGCGCGCGCATCGCGGCAACCGAAGCTTTAAGCACGAAAAATAAGCTGAGGCCGAGTAAAGGAGTGACTGAAACATGGCACAGATCTGGATGACTTATGACGAACTCGCCGGGCTGAGTGGCTGCACGCCTGCCGAGGCCAGAATGCGGGCCATCCATTTGTCACTTGACCGCCGCAAAAGCCGCGACGGCACCACCCGCGTTAAGCTCGATCTGGCGCTGACGGCTAAATTTTTCGCCTCCGTCCGAGACGCCGATTTTGATCTGGACGGCGCCATCGAGGCGCTCCAGGACACCCATCGCCAGATGGCAGAACTCCTGACGCCGAACCAATTCCCGGGCCGGCGCCGGTCGGCTTAGCCTCCCGCATGCTCCGAACAGCTCGCCTGGAACGGGCAAAGCCGAGGCGACCTACGATACCGAAGCGAAAACCCTGACATATACGGTCAGCTTTGCCGGCTTGACCGGGCCAGCCATGGGGCACATTTCCATGCCCCGTGGACTCCGGCAAGAACGGCGGCAGCGTGCTGCCGTTCAAGACGGTGCAAAGCCCGATTCAGCGGAGCGCAACGCTCACTGAAGCTCAGGCTGCGGATCTGCTGACCGGGAAATGGTACGCGAACATTCATACGACCGCGAACCCGGGCGGTGAACTACGCGGACAAATGATGAAATAACGACGGCAACTTCCGATGCGGACGTGCTGCTCAGGCGGGCGGTCTCGGTAAGAAGGCCAGGATTGTTTGAGCGAGGAGGACCCCGACGGTCCCGCCTGCTGCTTTTTGCAGCACGTCCAGGAAACCCGGATCACGATCGGGTGTCATTGCTTGCAGGATTTCGAGCCCCATTGCGACGGCCACGACAAGCGCGCATGCGAGGGTGAGCCGACCGGGCAACAGGAAGGACAAGAGAAATCCCAGCAACCCGTAGGCGCTGAAGCGCTCGATCACGACGACCCAATAAGCCTCGTGATGACCGATAAGCACGGGTCTTCCCGCCAGTCTCGCAAGCGTGGCATAGATGATGAGCGCGAAGCAGATGCCTGCGGCTGCGATGAGGTGGTTGCGGCGCATTGGACGACCATAGCGGGATGGGAGCCAAGCCGCGTTGAAAGATGAGAGTATCGTTAAGGCTGACCAACCCGTTGAATCTCGGGAACGGCCGTGGGGCGGAGACCCTTACTTCTCCGCTCTCAAGTTCTAGCGGCCCATTCGATGGCGGAGGGAAGCGGGTGCGGGATTGTAGGGCGCAATGGGAGCCTGCCGGGTGCTGCCACCATGCTGTGGCCGGGTGGCTCGCAAACGCAAGACCACGAAGGCGATATTGATAGCCAACCAGACCAGGATGACGGAAATGGCTAGATGTGCCACGGCCAGACCTCGCGATGAAGTTGAGATTAACGCAAAGGCGCGCGTTCTGTTCCCTGGCGAACAGGGCTAAAGCGCCTAATTCAGCCGCTGGAATTCAGGCCTCCCGCGCCAGCGGCCTCATTCCTGCAAGGCCATATGGTTTACCAGCAAGGTTCAACGAAGGAGAATTGTCTGATGGTTCGGGAATTGCCGACGATCCTAAAGACCGAGCATATGGTGGTCTCCCCCTGGCTCGAGGTCGTGGCCCGGGATGTGAGGTTCTCCGCGGAGTCTGCCGTTGAAACCTATTATGCAGTTGCGCAACCTGACTATGTAGTCATTCTGGCGATGACGCCGGACTCGCGCGTTCTCCTGGTGCGTCAGTATCGTCCGGCGATCGAGCGCTTCTCGCTGGAATTGCCAGCGGGCGTGGTGGATCCTAACGAAGACCCGCCGGAAACCGCCACGCGCGAACTCCTGGAGGAGACTGGCTATCCCACGATGAGCGTCGAGCTCATCGGCAGATGCGCGACCTGCTCCAGCCGGATCAGCAATACGACTCATTCGTTCTTCGTCAGAACCGGCGGTCGCGCGCCGGGATTTGTGGAAGAGCCAGGTGTCGAGGTCAGCTCCGCCTCGCCGGATGAACTTCGCAGCCTCATCCTGTCGGGCGAATTCGGCGAGCAGACCCATTTGGGGGTGCTGGCTCAGGCATCTGCGAGAGGGCTTCTGGTCCTCTAGCCGGTTTGGCGGCCTCGCAGTCATCGAGAGATCGTTGGTCGATCGTCGCGCGGTTGAGCTGCGCCCGAGCGGAGATGGAACGCTGCGCGCTCGACGCAACGCTTTCGCTCTAGCCCTTCTTACCTGTCTTTGGTTTCAGCGAAAGACCAAGGCGCAAGGCCATGCGCTTGATCGCATCGGGCGAGCGTCCGAGCTGTTTCGCCGCCTCCTCCAATGAAGCCGAAGACTTGGCCAACTCCATCAGCCGGCGGTCTTCCTTGAACGACCAGGGCTTGCGCGCCATAACCGAAATCATCCTCTCGTCGCGACAAAGACAAAGCCGCCAAGCGGACCCATGTCGCTCGACGGCTTTGCTTGGGTGGGGCCGAGCTTGGGGGAGCCCGGTGAGACGATGGATAAGCGATCGGTGAGACTTCGCAACAAACAACGCGGATTAAGCTAACCGCTCAACCTTACCGGGACAAAATCGGGGACCCCGTATAAGCGCGGAGGTTTCGTTCAGCAGAGCTGCGGCAAGCATCCTTTGTAAATACATCGAGGCTGATGCACAGCAACGTGCGTCGGCTGCACGAACCCGGAAGCCTGATGGCCAAGCGATCAGTCCACCATTGGTCGCTTGATCACGGCTAAGTCGTGACGGCATAAACGCGATGGGGCACAGGTTCTTCGCCTACAAAGCCAAGCGTGTCAGTTACGCCATCGAAGCGCTGCAGAATGGACTGGGTCTAATTGCCCGGCACTGCCCAGCGGCGACTCATTGTTGCCGCCCGATCCCAAGTTCGCGTTGCAGTTGCGGTGTGAGCCCCATAGCGCCTTCAGTTCGTCCTTGGCCCGTCCCCAGATTTCTTGGTGTAGGTGCGGGACTGGAAGGTGAGACTGGAGATGTAGTTGTCGAGATCGTCGAACGTGGTGCGCTGCCGGCATATCCGTTGCGACTCCCGTTTGAGTAGGTCCCCTGAGCATGAGCGGATGCGGAGGTGCCGAGGAGCGCGGCCCCCGCCAGAAGCACTGCGAAACGGTTCATTGAGTTTTCCATCTGGGTGATGCGCCACCACTATGAACCCAGAGCGCGGCGATGCCAAACCATACCTGGGCCTGTTGTGGAGGGGCACCACGGCGCTGAGAGCGCGACTGCGGTGAACAAAGCTACGGTTGATTGAGCAAGTAGAAATGAGGGATCATGCTTGGTGCCCGCCTGGCGACGGCCGCCGGAATGCGCAATCCCAGAATATCCCAGCGAAACGAACGACAATAAAGCCCACCAGCCTACGCGTTGAAGCACTCAATGCAAACAGCCACCAACTCAGCTGCCGCGACGACCACCGGACGCAAGTCTTTGGAGCGGTGGAGAGTTGCGATTGTCTGAACGCACCAAAAACGACGGAGGCTTCGATGGTCGTGACGGCCGAACGTAAGGTTCCAACTTGAGATAGTTCGCCCGCCGCCGCCGCGAGATCGCTGAACGGGTGACGTACCCCGCCGCAAATGAGGTCATCGCAATCAGAAATAAGAGCAGAAGACCCAGCATTGAGGGAAACCCCGTGAACGAGTTACCGACCATTGTACGCACGCGGGTCAGCCGAGATAAGGCAATTTCGCGGAATCCTTGTGACGTTTTTCGCCACAAAGAGAGCCAGCCGATAGGAGGCGGCTCTCCACTGTTCAACAAGGTGATGGAGGCGCAAGTGGATCCATGTTCGCGGGACGGCGCCGCCTCCGGTTCGCGCAAAACCGCCCCGTCTGCTCTCTCGTTAGAAATCTGGGTTGAGCAAAGGCCAACTTGCTTCGTGGCGAGGAGAGGCGCGTTGATCGAATGAAGTCGGTGGCTTTGAAGGATTTCTCCGCAGCGTCGTTTTCTGGAGTGTGTATCTTCGGAACCTGGTTGCGCGCAGGGTTAAACACGACTCGTCTAAGATCGTTCGGGAAGGTCGCATTCACACCGAGATTCTTGCTTCGTGTCTTTCGTGTCATGAGATCGCCGAATTCAATTTGATATGCTTGAGACCGGAGAGTGCAAGCACCGACATGCTACAAGAAACACAGACAATATCGCCGTTCGCAAGGCTTCGAGACCGTATGTTCGAGGTCGGATTTTTCAGCCTTGCGATGATCGCGATGGCAGGCTGGCTGTATTTCATCACGCTGTTGCTCGTGAGGCTGTCTCTATGGTGCTTCGGTTGAAGTGCGCGCGATCAGTTTCTAAGCACTGTGCTGCCCAAGATATTATCGCCGAGATGAGAAAATCAGCGACACTCATCACGATGTCGACACAACTGCGCGACCACAATGCTAGTAGTTGGAAACGTCTTGCATATGGAAAGATTGCCCAATGGTGCTAGTTGCGGTTTTGGCTTCGATCTTCTTTGCCGGTTTCGGCGGAGGCTACGCAACCCGGGCCTGGCGATCGCGCAAACGCAACGAGCGCCGCCGGCTGTACTCGCACTATCGTTCCGCGACAGCCGGAGAGGCTACATCATTCGTCCGAGCGCGGCGTGCATTCTGAGTGTTTGCAACTTGGGATGGGCTGTTCTGTTTCCGTGACACGTGCGAGCAGAGCAAAAATAGGCTCGGTGACCTCTCACGTAACCACATTCGGTTACGTTAACGCCCGCGTTCTGTTGTTCGTGCGGTTCGCGGTCGGTACTGCATGTGGAAGCATATCGTTGCTCCGTACCCTTGAATTTGGACATTGATCGATGGCCCGTTGGGGGACACATGGGATAACGCCGACGTTCTCGAGGCCCGCGACCGGTCCGTGGATCACTAAAGGGGGAGCGCCATGACGAGCCTGAGAAACAACGCCCCGCGGCGGTATCTGCCTGATGCTGCGGGCCAGCGCGTCTTGATTGGCTTGACGGTTGAGGAAACCTTCGAATTCGAGCGCCTCGAGGGCCGGGCCGAGTTCGGTCAGGCTAAAGGTCAGGCGCTTGACGACGGCGTGCTTTGGGCGGCCACGGTGCAGGAGCGCTGGCTCGAATTGTATCAGAAGCATGAGAGTGCCTGGAAGGCCTGGATGGCACGAAGCCGGGCCGAGCAACCCAGAAGCTTTAAGGTTTATTAACCATCGCCGACCCATTTTCCAATCTGGCTTTGAACCGGAAAACGCACGCATGTTCCAGCTGTTCCTGCGGGCCCGCACGCACAATTTCCTGAAAGACCGTTTCAGCGGCGAACGGGGATTCCGCGCGCGTTCGCCTGAACGAGATGCTGAGACCGACCGGACCCGCATAGAGCCTATCCTGCTCGCGATCGAGGAAGCGCTGCACGCGGCCGAGCGGGAGCAATCGGGCCTGAACCGTCGGGTCGAAGATGTCTTGGCCCGGGCCGCGGTGACCTTCGGCAACGGTGATGATGAATATCTCGAACGCGAGGCGTTGGATAACCATCATCAGGATCTGTTCGATCGGGAGATCCAGAGCGGACAGCGCCGGTTGAAAGAACTCTGTTCTTCCATTGCGCACTACAAATTCATGAAGGCAGCCGTGCTGAGCAGGTTTCCGAATTCCCGGCCAGCGAACGAAGGGCGTTTGGCTGGAAACGTGCAGCGCTAGGCCCTCAGAACTCGTCACTCCATTGCATCAAGCAATGCCGCAGCAACGCGTAACTGCCGAATGTAACGGCCGCGCCCAGCACGAAGGCGCACGACAGCAACTGGATGGCGAACATCGAACCTAGCCCCGCTCGATGAACGAGGCTATACCGCCGCAGTTAAACGGAGCTTAAGGCTGCGTGGCAAACTAGTAGGTCAAGATCCGCTCAGGATCCAAGGGGTTCACGTAACGCACATAAGTGCGGACCGGCCCATAGTAATAGTGAGGCTCATCCCTCGTGCGCGGATCAAATGTGGCAGGGTAGGCCTGTTGCAGCGACCTGTGCCGAACCTGCGCCACCGTGGGACATCCGCAGCGGGGCCCGCAGTACGGATTGGGACCTCGGTCAATGTACGGAATACGCGCCGCTGTCCTTTGCGTAGGCACGGCGTAGTCTGCGGCGTAGGACGGTGTCACCAAGGTCCACATGCCCAGGGTGAGCGTAAGTAATCCGAGAATTGATCGCATTTGGAGGCCCCCAGTTGTCTTAATCTTAGACGCTTCGCGAGGAACGGGCAATATGCTCTAAACTGGGTCGGCTGGCCAAACTCCTCCGCCCGCAGCAGGCCCGCTCGACTAGCCCCCGAGCACGTTGAGAAGCGCGGGATCGATAGCCCGGATCGCATCTTTCAGGAATTCTTTGCCCCGGGCTGAGGCTTGCCGATATGCGAACACCAGGGCTCGCGTTTGTTTCGGCTCTCGCGTCAACATCAGGCGGATGTCACCTTGGACTAGCTCCCTCACATCGGGGCTGGCGAGGGCATCGAATCGGGTTGCAGAAGCAAGCCTCAGAGGCATTAATCGGCCTTCGCTCGGTGCCGTGAGATAGACCATCTTCAAGGATTCGATCGCTGCTGGACTGTCCGGATCCTGCCGGGCTTCCAGCACTGCCAAGGCGAGCCATAGCTCAGCATCGTATGGCGATATGGAGACAACATGCTTCAGACGCGACCGGGCAAGTTCGCTCTGGGCCCGAACCCTGTCATCACCTCTTGGCAGTTGCATTACTTGGAGCGCAAGAAATAGAGCCTGATTGCCTTCGAGGTCAGAGCGCAAGGGAGAGATCAATCCAACCCATTCGGGTGGAGCGTTCGAGCTGAGACTGGCCTTGGTTGGGTCCTCTGGAAAATCCGGCCGCTTGGAGGTGATCAGTTCTGCGGCCGCTGATACGATCCCAAAACAGCCGACGGCTGCCGCAAGGCCCAACAGGAGGACGCGAACTAGGGTCGTTGAATGCATCAAATCTCCAAAGCAAAAACGACGTGTCATTGATTTACAAGGCAATCATACTGTCGTCCTGAAGCGTTAACAGGGTCAAATTTCCGGTCGCATAGGCGCCCGTATCGATATTGACCCGATTCGGTCTTATGTCGGGCTGCTGGACGGGGGTGTGGCCGTGGACGATGTATTTCCCGAAATTTTTGTTGCTCTCCAGGAATTCGTCTCGAATCCAGAGCATGTCCTGTTCTTGTTGGTTCGCCAGGGCGACACCAGGCTTCACTCCAGCATGGACAAAAAAGAAATCTCCGCACACAAAGCGCGCCCGCAGGTTGTTGAAGAAGTGCAACTGATGAGGCGGAATTGCCTGCGATAATCGTCGAATGAGTTCGTCTTGTTCTGCCGGATCAGGATTGAGGGAAGGTCTAAGTCCATACGAGGCTAAGGTTTGGAGGCCGCCATATTGTTTCCAATCCTGAAGCTGCGAAGGGGCATGCAGAACGTCTAACAGGAAGGCTTCATGATTGCCTTTCAGGAAGATCGATTCATGCTTCATGCCGCGTTCCATCAGCAATTCGATGGTCCGATTCGAGTCAGGCCCTCGATCGATGTAGTCTCCGAGGAAAACGTGGATTGCGCGCCTTGAACCTATTGTGGTGAGATCGCGGTCGATGACGGCAAACATCTGCTGAAGCAGATCGGCGCATCCATGAATGTCGCTTATCGCATAGATGCGAATGCCCTCGGGCACCGTCGGCATTCGGCTTTTGTTCCTCGATCTCGACAATCTGAGCATTTGCCGAACTTGTCGCCTTTGCAGTCTTTGGGGCTAACGCCCGAATGATTCAGGTCAGCTCACATAGTTAACGGGATCGCAATGTCCTGCTTGGCTTTTGTTTCTAATTGAATGGCGGGATGCCGCAAAATTTCAAACCCTTCGCGTTAGCTTCCTAGCCAATAAGCATGCGGGGAGCAACTAATGCGCAGAATCATCACTATCGCCCTCGGGGTCATCGCAGCCGGCTCCATGTGGCTTGAGCCGGTCCAGGCCGGACTTGTGGGAATGCCAATGGGGCTTCAATCCGCAATCCAGCGCATCAAGCTCGAAACTCCCACTCTTCCGCCGATGGCGTTTACCCAATTTTGTCTTCGATACCGAGGCGAGTGCCGCACGCGGCCGATGTTTCGGGGCGGGCCGGTCCGGCTGACCGAGGAGCGATGGGCAGATCTCAAGGAGATCAATCAGGTGGTTAACCGCGGAATTGCCCCGGAGAGGAATGAACTCGGCGTGGCTGGCGAGCAATGGCTGATCAATCCAGCGCGGGGCGATTGCAACGACTATGCGGTCAGCAAGCGGCATGAATTGCTGGAGCGCGGTTGGCCGGCTCGCGCCTTGCTGTTGAGCGAGGTCATGGTCAATTCCGGTGAGCATCACCTGATTCTCGTGGTCCGGACCAATAGCGGAGACTTGGTGCTAGATAACATGACGCCGCAGATCAAGCCGTGGTCGCGTGTTCCTTATCGCTGGGTGCGGATGCAGATGCCCAACTCCAAGCTCTGGGCGACGATCTCGAGCGCCAGGGTCTGAGGTCGCGCTTACAGGGCGCTGGTCCGCCCGGTGCTTTGCGCAAAGCCCAGCCCGATCAATCCTGCAAGAATGATCTGGACCGCCGGGTTCAACATGCTCGTGTCGACAAAGCTCTCGCAAATTGCGACAAGCACAAGGGCGCAAGTTGTGCTGGCAAAGAACGAGTCCCGTCCGCGTCCAACGGCTCCGCGCAAGACGAAAAAGAAGACCTGAAGCCCAAATAACGCCAGGATTGGCAGGGCTAAGCGACCCCATTCGATCGCAACCAGCGCTGCGGTTGAAGGGGCGCGCGGCGCAATACCAACAGCATAGTCCTGATAGATGCGGGCAACCTGGGCGAATGTTCCGACGCCATTGCCGGTCCACGAGCTGTCCGATATGGCACGCCGTGTGATCGCTACAGAGTCTTGATTCTCGATTCGGCTCCGAGCTAGCAGATCCGCCCATGTCGCGGGTCGTTCCTGGGATAGCGTCGCTGCACCAGCCATCATGATGAGGAGGCCGGCCAGGAGCGCCGACGGCCAAGACCGATATCCGAGACGGCGGACGGCTGCAATGAACAGCATGATTGCAAATCCCAGCGCCGTTAGCATGTGGACTATTCGTTCGAGCGTTGCCAGGTAAGCAAGAGACATCATGAGACCGGCAATGCCCGGGACAATGCGCAGCAGGAATGGGCCATTCAGTGGAAAGAGAGTGCCGGCGCGACCAAGCTGGCGCTCCGCTGCCATTGCAATCGTTGCCGTGTTTGCGAGCGCTGCAATGACCCCAACGAGGGCAAGCGAATTGTTTTCTGCCAGACCGAGATCTAGCAAGGCTGTTCGGGCAAGCACGATCTGACTCAAACTCGCGAGCACGATAAACGTCGCGACGCCAGTCAGAACGACCAGCAAGACTTCCGCCCTTTTGCGATCTTTTGCCAGCAGGATGGTGGAGAGCAGCAGTGACAGGAGGGCCGAATACCACATCAAGCCGCGCAAAGTATTTCCCAGGTCGACCGTGATTCGCCCCGCCAACGACGGTTCATTTAACGCGACGGCTGTTGTGGGCCAGATGGGATTCACGAGCGAGAATGGAAGGGGAGCAATTTGCGTCACCATCCAGAGCATCGGGAAAAGCGCCGCCAGCATAAACCTGCGGAGCGGAGTGAGTGCAGTAAGATCGGCCAGGCCCGCCGCAGCGGCCGCGGACAGCAGCATGAGCGGGGCCAGCAGATACACCGTATGCTGGACGAAAATGCCATCGGTGAATGGCGTTGCGGCAGCTGCAGCCAACAGCATGATCAGAAGGGAAAACGCGAGCGGCAATGGAGAACTTCAAGGGGGATGAGGAAAGTGAAGAAAGCTGATGGCCGGGGGCGATGCTTCACTATCGCATGGGTGGTCCGCCTCGCCAAACTCTGTTTTGGGCGGGACCCCTGTCAGATATGCCGGTCGTCGTGAGCCGATGTCTGCCGATAAAGCGCGGCCACCGACGCTTTCCGAGAAACAGTTTGACGGGGTGAATAGCGAGCCATCAATGTGCCTCGTGCCAGCAGGCCGAAGGCATAGCCAAATTGTGGCGCGCAGCCCACCAAAAGTGCGTATCCGACTGCGGTTGCAAAGCCCTGATCTTGGGCAAGTTGAATCGAGAGCGTGGCAACGATCGCGATTAGGCAGAAGGGCACAAGAATCCAGACGCGAAAGCGCCACGCGAGGACCGCGCCCGTAAGAAATAGCAAGATGGCGACCGGGGTCATTGTCTGTCTCCATCGCCACCATTCCACCCATCTTCTTAAGGAATCGTCACTCGTTCCGCCCGGATTCAGCGCTAGCGGCCTGCACAGCTTTCCATCAAGGTGCGGACCGCGGCAGCCAGTCCGGTAACGGGAATGACCCCCCGGATCTGACCAGCCTTGCCGTCGATTTCGACGTTAAGCTCCGTTGCGGATTGCCAATCATTCTGCACGAGCTCTGATGCGCTCTTCGGTAGTAACAGAGCCTCGCCGGCCTGGGTGACGGATGCCTCAAATTCAGCAGCTCGGCCGCTCGCGGAGGTGAGGACGATCTTGGGACGATCCGTGCGCGACCAACGGTCCAGAAGAATCACAATCACGTCGATTCTCTGGCGCTCTTGACCACACTGAAGGCTCAGGCCAGCGAGGCCGATGTCCGACTTCCCCGAATCGGCAACGTGCATGACCGAGATGGCATCCTGTCCCCCTGTCGGGCTTTTGGTTTTCACCAGCTGCCAGCCTTGGGCGAGTGTCACAATGCCGCTGCTGCTGCGCAGCTGCTCGGAAAATTGCCTGTCGCAATTTCTCTGTTCTTCGGAGCCGAGTCCTGGACCGCACTCTCGCGTCCCGCGAGGGGGTTGACCGAAACTTTCGCCGGTTGTGGCCAGAAAGATTAACGTGAATGCCGACGCGACAGTCAGCCGGTTCAGAATGATGATAGAAAACAATGGGTTGACTCTGAGCTCATCATGTTGGCAGTAAGGGACGATTATAGAGCCTTTGATGTTAGTTTTCTGCATAATTCTGCTGCATTGCAGCGGCTAGAGTGATTCTTGGCGGCGGTGGCCTGTTTGTTTTCGTAGGAGGCGATTTTTGATCCCGCGAACTTCACTCTCAAAACGAGGCGAGGCGACGTCCTCCAAGCTGCCTGATGCCCCTGACGTCGGTGCGGCGACCGGCGGTGCATTAGACGGCCGCTGGTTTGGCTTGAAAATACCCTACTCAAGCCTCGCGTACTTCTTGGCAGTCCTGGACGCTGCCGTGATCGTATTGTCGAGCCTTGTGGGCGCCGGGATCTATCAAACGCTCGCAAACGCCGAACTTAACCTGGAGCCGGTGGTGGCTCAGGGGATTGTCGCAGCGATGCTTTATGTGATCATCGGACAGGCCACCGGTCTGTATGATCTTCGGGCGGCTCTTGCAAAGAAGCGGAGGGATATAGGGCGGATTCTTGGCCAGTGGACCCTGGTGTGCCTGCTGCTGACCTCGTTGGTGTTTTTGATGAAAAGCGGCGCGGTTTACTCGCGCGGCTCCATGATCTGCTTTGGCCTGCTTGCCCCGCTGCTGCTGGTGGTCTGCCGCCGAATGTCCAGACGGCTGGTTTTGGGTGTGGTTGCGGATGGGCAGGTCCGGGGGCGCCGTATCGTGTTGCTCGGGACCCGCGAGGAACTGGCGTCGATAGGCCTTGAAGAGTTATTGGAAAACTTTGGTCTGACCGAAGTGGAGCGTGTGATGCTCCCCACCGCGACAGGCGGCTTTGCCCTAAGCCAAGACGAGCTCGCGGCGCTAGAGCGCGCCATTGCCGCGGCACGCGCGCAAGGCGCTGAGGCTATCGTTTTGGCCTTTCCTTGGAGCGATACCCGCAAGATTGAGCTGATGCGGGATGGGCTTCGGATTTCGCCGCTGCCGGTGCAGCTGTTGCCGGATCGGCGGGTTCGCTCCCTTACTCAGAACCCGTCGTTCCGGGTAAAAAACTCGCTCTCTATCGAACTTCAGCGCGGCCCGCTCTCCCGCGCCGAGCAGCTGGGCAAACGCGTGCTGGACATTGTGGGGGCGTCGATCGGATTGATCCTTCTCGCCCCGCTGATGGCTCTCAGCGCGGTAGCGATCAAGCTGGATTCGCCTGGCCCTGTATTCTTTCGGCAGCGGCGGAACGGGTTCAATGAGAATCAGTTTTCGATCGTCAAATTCAGGACAATGACCGTCATGGAGGATGGTCCCAACGTGGTGCAGGCGAAGCGATTCGATACGCGCGTCACCCGGACCGGACGCATGCTCCGCAAGACGAGCATCGATGAAGTTCCACAACTTTTGAACGTATTGAAAGGGGAGATGTCCTTGGTGGGTCCGCGGCCGCATGCGTTGGCGCATGACGGGCATTACGGCCAGCTGCTCTGCGACTATGCGTTCCGGCACCATGTCAAACCGGGTATTACGGGCTGGGCGCAGGTCAAAGGCTATCGCGGCGAAACCGCGTTTGTCGAACAGATGAAGGGCCGGGTGGATTGCGACCTCTGGTATATTAACAACTGGAGCTTGGCGCTCGACCTGAAAATCCTCCTGCTCACGTGCTTGGAACTTACCCGCCGCAGAAACGCCTATTAGCCCCTATCGGGTTGTCTCCCCCCGGTGCTCGCCTGTAACCGCATTGCAACAACCTCCAGCTTATTCTCCCGAGGAGCCGGGTTATGAGGCGCGATTCATTGACTCCTCTCGGGAATTCGCGGAATTTGAGGTTCGTTGCAGTGGGGAACTCGGGTGGAATTTAAACGGGGCTTCGTTCTTGTAGGGGTGCTTTCCGCTGTGCTGCTCGGTTCTGCGGGCTGTGCAATCATGCCGATGTCGGGTCCTGAGGACCACGTCATCAAGAGCGAGCACACCAAGAATGGCCCGGAATATGGGTTGGTGACGCTCACGCCAACAGTGGTCGATATCCTCAAAGAATACGGGCCCGGTGCCATCGCGGGCTCGTTCCCTGACAATCGACCGCCGCCCTCCATCAAGTTTGGCATTGGCGACGTGGTTGCGGTGTCGATCTTCGAGGCGGCGGCGGGTGGTCTTTTCATACCGGCCGAAGCAGGCGTGCGCCCAGGCAATTTCGTTGCCCTGCCGACCCAAAACGTCGACTCGGCCGGTTTCATCACTGTTCCGTATGCGGGCGCGGTCAAGGCCGCGGGCCGCACGCCCAGTGAGATCCAGCAGGACATCGTCAAGGCGATCGGCAACCGCGCGATCGAACCGCAGGTGGTGGTCTCGCTAGTCACCCAGAACACCTCGCTGATTAGCGTTCTTGGTGAGGTCAATCAGCCTACCCGTCTCACAGCCAATGCGGCTGGTGAGCGGGTCCTCGACGTGATCTCGCGGGCTGGTGGTCCAAAGGGGCAGGGCTGGGAAACCTGGGTCACGCTTGAGCGTCACGGCAAGCGCGCGACGGTTCCGTTCGGTGCTCTGGTTTATACTCCCGCCAACAATGTCTGGGTCCATCCCGGCGATACCATCTATGTCTACCGTGAACCGCAGATCTTCCTGGCATTCGGTGCGTCGGGACAGCAGGGACAATTCCCGTTCGACATGTGGAAGATCAACATGGCGCAGGCGATGGCGAAGGCCGGGGGCCTCCTGGATGGCCAAGCGGAGCCGAGCGGCGTGTACCTCTATCGCCGGGAGCCGCGCGAGCTCGCCGAACGGCTAGGCGTGGATTGCTCCAAGTTCGTCGGGCCAACGGTGCCGGTGGTCTACAATGCAGACTTCCGCGATCCCGCCGCGTACTTCCTGGCGACTAAATTTGATATGCGCGACAAGGACGTTCTGTTTGCCGCTAACGCAGCCACCGTCGATACCGCCAAGTTCCTGCAGTTCGTTCGTGTCGTGATCGCGACAGCTAATGATACGGTCGTGACCGCCAACAACGCACAGATCCTACGCATCACCTCGCGGCAGTGATCGCCGTCCGCCGGAGGTTGGTGAGGCAGTAATGTCTTCTAACGCGCCGGCGGATTGGCCACCAAAGTCCCCTTGCACGCGAGCTAAGGTGTAGAGGAAGCCGACCATTCAGAGATCGTCTGTCCAAAAATTCAGGCGCGGTGCGATCGTAACTATCGTCAAAAACGTGACGCTGATCATTACAAGGCAAACGGATAGGATGGCCATATCAGCCTCCGTGACCTTGCCCCCACGTTTTATCCGGTCCTGAGTTCGCCCGTGCCGTTGGGTTTGCCCGATTGGGCGGTGGCAGCGACGGGAGCTGGCGCGGAGCCTTCGCATAGCGCAGCGCCAGATCCCGGCGCGGCTGGCAGGTCCTCGCGAACTTGGACGGGGTTCTCCATCCGAGCTGCGAGTGTGGTCTTGTATCGTTGTAATCGGCCCGCCAACATCCAAGTGTGACGCGGGCTTGTGCCAGTGACGTGAACAACGTCTCGTTCAACAGCTCATCCCGCAGCCGGCCGTTGAAGCTCTCGATGAAGGCGTTCTGCATGGGTTTGCCCGGCGCGATGTAATGTAGTGCCATTCGACACGGCTTTGGTCGGCCCACACCAGGATGGCGTTGCTTGTGAGTTCGCTGCCGTTATCGCTGACCACGTCCATCCCGCCGAACCTGGCCTTCCATTTGTAGATGCTGGCGTCGCTTACACCATCCTTGCGGCAAAGATCGGCGACCGGAACCCCCGCTTCGTGCTCCTTCAAAATCCCGATGATCTGTTCTTCCGTAAACCGCTTGCGCTTCATGCTCTGGTCCTCGGCTTGGGCCAGAACGAACTTCAATGGATTAAGCCCGAGGGGCAAGGTCAGGTCCACAGCCACGTGCCGTCGAGCGCCCCGGGTGACCCGTCACCTCGTCGGGCTTTGCGGACGAAATCATCTCAGCTTGAGAAGGAGAAGCTGAGTAGACCACTACGGCTGTGAAAAAAACCCATGAGCGCGCGCCTGAGCATCGAAAGCTCCTTTCAGTCGGCGCAAAATCTGACGATCCTTTGCCCAATCGCAAAGTCTCGCCCTATCGCGATCAAGTCGCAGCTCGCGAACAGCCGAGCGGCGCATCTGCAGTGGTTTCAAGTTGAACAAATCATACGCTTCCACTTCCTCCTAATCTCTGGGATCCGTGAGAAGAGATTTAGACTTTGAAGGACGACTTCAGAACTAATATCTCCAAGGTCTAAACTCTTGGGGCTCAACCCCTGGAACGTCCGCCATTAAGCCTTCGGCGCGCAGGGCGCGGGCTAATTGGAGACGAAAATCCAAGCTCACCGTTCCAAGCCCGGCCAAGAGGACTTGGTGATGCCTCCACCCGGCTCCTTTGAGGATTTTCACCGCGTCGCGGATCCAGCCCGTTCTAACAATGGACGCGAACTCGTTGCGGGCGTTTTCCTGAAGGTCCGGCGGAAGCGTGTCATAGATTGCCAGCACGTAGGGGCTGCGGAGCGCAATCCAGCCCTCGTAAGGCGCCAACCGGTAGGACAACCGCAAAGCTTCGAGGTGATCGCTTACATGACCGCCTTGATTAATGGCGCTCCAGTATTCGATGAACCACAATAGCCCGTCAGTCGGAACGCAGCCGAGAGCTTCTCTGACCGATGACCGAAGCGCCGTCAGGCGCTGATCGGCAAGCCGCATGTCGGGAGAATCGACGGCGGTCTCATAGAGGCGCAGGCGGATGATCGCAGCCGCTCTGATTTCGCGTGGATTGCAGATCTTGCGAGTCTCAGCGGCTGACAATGCTGCTTCGGAAACGGAACTTCGCTTAAAACCGCTCCCGGACAAAACCGCGTTGGCTACATTATTCAGTGCGACTCCCTCATCCAAATTAGAGAGGAAGGAGACCGCCCAGCCTGCCGAGCTCAAGGCGATAAGAACGGTTGTCAATCTGCCAAAAGCATTTATGACGGCCGTCATCGTTAGCTGACTAGTCCACGTATCCGTAGCGTTTGTAGTATCGGTTGCGGTAGTAGCCTCCGCTATAGGAATCGTAGCGGTTCATCGCGGCTAAGTTCACCTTGTTAAGAACGGCGCCCAGCATGTGCTCGCGAACAAGGGGATTTTCCCGTAAAACTCGCTCGACCACGTCGACCTTCGCTTTGGCCCACTCGACAATGAGAATGTAGGAGTCGACGAGACCGCCGGTGGCGCGAACGTCGATCACAGGAGCCATAGGGCTCAAGTCCAAAATGATACGGTCGTACTGTTCGCGAAGATGCTGAAAAAGCTTCTCCATTTGCGGGGACGCCAGCAGATCACTGGAGTTCGAAAATCGAGACGCCGCCACGCAGGGAAGAAAATGCAGATTTGTTTGCGGATCGACCCAGATCACGTCCTTCAGATCGGCCTTGCCAAACACGGCTTCAATCAATCCAGCATCGGCCGACCGGGCAAGCCGGTCGGTGAGGCTTGGGTTACGGAGGTCTCCGTCAATCAGAAGTGTACGTAGGCCACTTTGTGCCGTGGTCTGAGCCAAAGCTTCGCTAACGGTGGATTTTCCTTCATTGGGAAGAGCGGATGTGATGCCCAAGACTTTGTGGGGAGTCCCGAAGTTGCTCAAGTCGGCCGCCAATTTGATCGACCGGAGAGCCTCCGCAAATCGGGAAAAGGGCGAGTTGATCGCGAACCGTCCGACGCTGTTATCGATGGTGAGCAGCCGGTCGGGGCTGGATCGTGAATGAGTTCTCCCTACATCGGCGCGCAGCGACTTACCAGCTGCTTCACTGGATCGCGACCAGGCCTCTGCTCTACTCCTGGACAATGAGGACCACCGTTTGACGAGCTTCAAGGGCAGGCCCATTCCAGCTTCTGGTTCCGACCCGATCACCGGAATGGATGCCAAACAGTTGGTCTGAAGCAAGCGTTCGACCTGATGGACGGTGCGGAAGACGCGGTCCAGCATTTCGAGGAAGATCGCCACCAAGCCGGAGAGGATGCATCCGCCGACGATACCCGCGAGGAGAACCAAAGCAGTCTTGGGGGAAGTCTTCGGCGTCGACAATTGTGAGGCCTGGGTGATGACCCTTGCTTCGGTAATCGGGAATGACTGCTGCTGGACTGATACCATGTAGAGCTGAAGGAAATTCTCTGACAGCGCGCGCGCGCTCTGCGCGTTGCTCTCGAGGTCCTTCAAAACAATCTGGGCTTGGCTTGTATCATTCGAAACGGCGATCGTCTCGTTCAAGCTTTTCTGGCTGGATTCTTCACGCGCCTTGGCAATTGCCAGGTCACTCTTGTAACCTTCTGCCGTGCGCCGAAGCTCATCGATAATGGAGTGCCGAATTTCGCGCATTTGATTGCGCAAATTGACCACGGCCAAATGAGTTGGACCATATCGATTGGACCAATCCGCAGCGCGGCCCGCATAATCGAGATAGGTCTGCCTCAACTTGGTGATCACGGGATTAGCCATTGAATCGTTGACGGCACCTAAATCGTTCAGGATCACTCGCGAATCATTGTCGTCCGCGTTCAAGATCGAGGTAATGCGCTCGAGCTTGGCCTGGGCCTCGGCGCGCTTTGCGCGAGCCTCGGTCAAAGCGCTGTTGATCTCCGCCAACTGTTGCTCGGTCAGCAGACGTCCGCCTGCGTCGACGATGTTGTTTTTTGCCTTGTAGTCGACCACCGTCCGCTCCGCCGCGGAGGCCTGGGCGCGGAGTTCTTTGAGCCGGTCTTGAAGCCAGACCGCCGCACGGCGCGAAGCCTGATATTTCGATTCAAGAGAATCTGTAATGTAATTCTCTGCGACGGCGTTGGCGATCCGCGCGGCCAGCTCTGGCGAGGTGGACTGGTATGCTATTTCGATAACATAGCTAAATCCAACCCGCTTGATGGTGAGCCCGCTCTGAATCCTCCCAACGGCGGCTCGCATCAGTCCATCGTCGGATGGCTTTTCCTCAGGGAAAAAGCTCGAAAGCAGCTGCGATAGCCCGCTCAGCAGCCCAGCGTCCTCTTGCATAAAGGCCGGGGAGTCCAAGAGACGGAGGTCCCGGATGACCGCGGCGGCGATGGTCTCCGATTTCAGCACTTCAACTTGGCTGTCGACCATCGCCGAATCTATAGGATTGTCTCCACCAACCGCCGTTTGTGTTTGAAGTCCCTGCATCTTGCGGCTGTCGATCATAAGGACAGCGGTCCCGGTGTAACGCTTGGTCGCCCCCAACAAATACGTGCCTGCAAGACCCAGGCAGAGGAGCACCGTGATAATCATCACGGGATATTGCCGAGTGACGAGACCGATGGCCGAGGAAACAGTCTGTTCCAGCGAGGCTGAATCGGTGCCTTGAACCTGTGCCGGAGAGGGAGATGAAATTCGTGTCTGAAGCATCCGACCCGTCTGTCTGATGAGCTGCGCCGCGGCGGCCGAACAAAGGCTAGCCGCTCCGAGCGCAAATAAGCGTGATTTAAAGCATCACGAAGGCCAAACTGCGATGCTCAAGTGCTCAGGGACAGGTCCCTGAGACAGAGCAGATGATCGTCGTGGTGTTGCTCCCGCCTGCTGATCCCGCGCCGCCAACGCTCGAACTGAAATAGTTCGTCGGGTTGTTAGAGACGCTGTTGGATACGAAGCTCTGGAAGGATGTCCCGGAGAATGCACCCCCGGTCGGTGTCGTCTGACCGCCAACGCCGCCGGAAGATCCTGTCGTGGCCCCTGACAGAGCTACGCTTCGGGTCGGATCGTTTCCGGTAACGGCAGCGTACTGGCCGTTTGCATCGGACGACCCGGTCGCACCCAGGTCGCCTTGAATTTCCAAAGAGAAAGTCACGTCGGTCGTTTTGCAAACATTCGCCGCCTTACCGAGGCCGGTGCCGATTGCTTTTTGGAGGTCGGAGGTCGATGGTCCCTTGCCGGCCAAGTCCTTGAGGACACTAAGCACCGCCGGCAGCGCCTGAGGGTAGGAGGCGACAAAGGTCTGGACATCTGCCGCGATCTCTTCGGATGTGCGAGGTCCATTGGGTCCATTCAAAAGGGATGATGGATTGGTGGTAAAATTCGCCGCCTTTTGGGCAGCGTCAGCATCGCTTACACAGGCGGCAAGGGCGCCGGTGGGAAAGTACAATGTCAGCGCACAGAGCGTGGCCGAGAAAATGTACTTCGAAAACGCCGAGCCTTCTGGTGCCTTCATGATCAAACCATCCACTTTGTGACCTAATCACGTGTTTTTAAAAGAAAATTAGGCAAATGTACAGTACCGCAAAGCATCCTGTGAGGTTAGGTTAATGGCGGTTCACTGCTTGAAAAGGATTGAGCCATTCCCATACCCAGGATGGGGCAGATCGCCAAACTAAAGCCAGGAATTTGCAGGGGAAAATCGACCTGCGAATGAACTGCCGCCAAGGTAGCGACCCAAAAGGCCGCCGTTGGAAAAATTCCGTCGCGATTGCGCCGTGTTATTCCGCGTCCGAGAATGAGAAGGCCGACCAACCAGCCGGCTGCTACGATCGCGGTGAAGGGGATGCCCATTTCTGAGGCAATTTCCAGGGTGGTATTATGGCCCTGTTCCCACGTGCCATAGGAAGGAAGCTCTCCGCTCCGATACGCTGGAAAGATCCAGCGAAAGGTCCCAAGTCCGGAACCGAACCATGGATACTCCTTGATGATTTCGGCCATTGACACATAGGCGTGCCAGCGTCCGGCATCAAAGAAGCCCTGGGTGCCAAATCTACGGTTGACGCCGGGCGCAAAGATCGAAATCGCTCCAATAATCAATATTACGGCCGCGATCGGAAAAACCCACAACAAGTGCCGCTGTTTCAATTGATTGCGGAAGTGAGTTCCGAGAGCCCCCGCCATGCAAAGCAGGGACACAACCGAACCAGCGCGCGAGCCCGTCATCATGGTCGCAGCCAGGATGACGAAACAGGCCAGCAGGTGGAGCACTGTTCGCGCCGCCCGAAGGCGAAACCTGATCTGCTCGCGCCAAGAAAGCGGAGCCGAGCTGTTGTTCATTGAGCTCGCAAAAACCAATAACCATCCAACGCTTGCGGCTCCGAAATACGAGGCCGCAACATTTGGATTGATGAAGGTCGCTGTCACCGCATTCAAATAATTGAATTTTTGGTGCCAAAGTAAATAGTTGGGCCAAAAAATGAACGCGAACAATCCATACACCGCGTAGGCTAGTGCGGATGCTAAAAAGGCCAGCAACAGCCAACGGGCGGCACGTCTATCACGGCCGACCAGATAGCCGCAGAGCATCGACATCCAACAAGCGATCTGTGATCCCATAGCAAAAAACGGCTGATTTCGTGCTACCGAAACAGAGCCAGTTAAATCTTGCCCTAGAATAGCCGAGGCCTGCTGCCAAATCGAAGCCGTCAACCATGCGGATGGCAGCGAAGCTGTTCCCAACTGTGCGCCAACAACAAAGGTCCAAGCCAGCGAAATTGTTGCGAAGCCGATGATGAATGAAAGGTCGCGAGAGCTTACCGGTCGCAAACTCGCCAAAAGGAGCACGGCCGACAGCAAAAGTATCCAGACCGCCACAATCCGCATGTCCATGGACGCAAATGGCAGCGGTGCAAGGGCAACGACCGCGCACAAGCCAATAGTCGCCGTGAAGCGGGCGTAGCTGAGGGCCGCATTTGCGGTGGACACACTCATCACGTTGTCACGTGGTGCGAACGTAAGCTTTGTGGGTAGCCGATGGGAGCCCCCTTAGAAGAACGGCTAATCGAAATCCTTCAGAGTGGAATCTCGTCTCCATTCTGCGAGCGAGGCATCCATATCATAGGAAAACTCGAAGCCGTTCGCGACGAGGCGTTTGGGTAGAATATTCGTGGAAAACCACAATTTCCTTACCCGCTCGCGGTTGATCCCCGTCTTTAGGCCAACGCTTTGCAGGATTTCAAACGGAAGCACTGCGAGATTCATCAACCAAATCGGAACGGTGAGCTGCGGTTGGGCATAACCAGCGACCCTCGAGAAAGAAGCGCATATCTCGCTGATGGAATATCTGCGCTCAAAGCAGAAATTATAGATCGATACGCCTTCATTTCGCGCCGACATATAAATCATGGAGGAAACAAGATCCTTCACGTAGCCGCAGGATTTGATGGTGTCCGTTCTGCCTGGATAGACGAAGGCCTTCCTTTCCAGCATTCGCGAAAGACGTGTGAAATTTCCGCGCTCATAAAGTCCGTAGATCACCGCGGGGCGAACAATGGTCAGCCGCCTGTCCGATGATTCGGATTGCCAGAGCTGATGTATCTTTTCGGCCGCAAGCTTTGAGCGGCCGTAGGCGCTTACAGGCCGTGGCGTGGCGTCCTCATCAAGCGCGGCCTCGCTTGGTCCATAGATCGAGATGGAGCTCGTGAAAACAATATCCTTGCAGCCGATTTCGTCGGCAAACCTGCAAACGTTAACCGCCCCTAAGACGTTGGTGTAGTAGTAATCGCCGTCCGGGTGACCTGGCGTGACATGAACGGCTGCAAGATTGAAGATGTCGACAGGGTTCCCGTTGGAGATGCCGGGGGCAATCGTGTCACGCACATCATGGTGCAGATATTCGACGCCGGCGACGCGACTTCTAGGTTCGCTGATGTCGATGGAAACGACGCGATCATACTTGCCGGATGACACAAGGTAGCTTGTCAGGTGAGTCCCGATGAAGCCGGCACCACCGAAGATAATAGCTTGAGTACCGCTCGACATTGGATCAAGGCTCGCTGCGATCTAGGTTACGTGCCTCCTTACGGTAGGCCTCTTTCAAAACGTCGTAGTTGATTGCACGGTTTAGATCCACGGGCTCCTGAATGATACGTCGCAGCAAAAGTTGGGATGCCAGAACACGAATGCGTCTCTCATCTAGCTCGCCAAATCTCGTGCCAAAGGGGCGCAAGAAACGGCGCTGATTATCCATCAGGCGAGATGTCAAAGCGATCGGGAGAGGAGGGGAAGTGGAATTGGCGATTATAGGAATTGTTCTTCCATAATCGGCATACGCGGCACTCCAACCCTCCGCTGTACCGGTGATGAACTTCTCAAGATTGCGTCGCTTGGCAAGGGCGCGCTCCTGAACAAAGTATACCGGTCCGGCAGCATGGACGCCGTAGCCGTCGGGGCTAAGGGTCCTATAGTCGATGTTCAATTGCGACAATTGCTGACCTTCGACGTCCGCGCGCCCGAGAAGCACATCTATCTTTCGGTCCAGGAGATCCTGCAGCGCCGCTCCACTTTCGACCAAAACAATCCTGCTCTGCGCCAGGGAGTTTTTTCTGACAAACTCGTAGAAAACAGCCGAGAGTTCCGGCCCGCCCTTATATCCAATGCGTTTGCCCTCGAGGTCCGACGGCTTCAAAAGCGCGGTGTCGGGCAGCGTAAAAAACTGGACGGAGCTGACTGCAAAGCTTCCGGCGAAAGCCACAATTGGGAGGCCTTCCGATCGCGCCTTTAGAAATCCGCCGGTTGAAGCCAGGCCGATGGTATTCTCATCGGCCACGACTGCTGCGATGGCATCATTGTCCAACGAGCCTGAGTGCACGCGGATGTTGAGTCCGACTTGGGCGAAGATGCCGTCCGAGATAGCCACAATGGTTCCGGCAGTTGCGGGCGATATCGGGTCGCTCAACTGAAGCGTGTACTGGACAACAGCCTCGTTAGGTTTGAGAGCGTCACTCCGGGAGGGCTTCAACCAAAACAACAGAGCTGCGGCCAAAGCGCAGGCGACCACCAATCCGCTGAGGCCATAGGAACCAATGTGGACTTTGCCGGCGCTTCGTCGAGCTCTGTTCATCTAAATATTGGTTCTCAGGCCGGCGCCGATGAATACTTCACCAGCCGCATCGTTGGGGACAAGGAGCGCAGAACTGGCCGGGCTTCAAGACGGTTCAATAGAGTTCACGGTACTGATATTTGAAGGAAGTCGATCCTGGCGCAACTCCTAAGGTCCTTTGCAGCTTTTGGTACCCCACCAACGGCACAATAATACAGTCCTTACTGCCGGCGTAGCAAACTTCGACCCTGATCGATTGGCCACAGATGTTACTTACGAGCACGACTTGATCGATGATTTTTGGATTCACTGTTTGAGGACGCGATATCGGGTGAACCGAGATGCAGGCTTGACCATCTGAGGTCTTGTGGAATGGCGCGTAAGTCCCGGTCATCCCCTGGAAGGGATTGGCGCGTTGTGCCGTAGCTCCGGCGCCGCCGAAAATTGGTGCGGTTGCTTTTCCGGAGGTCGGAGCTTGAGCGTGCGTTTGGTCCGTGACAATCGCAATTAGAACTATCAGTACGGCCGCGCTTTTCAGCATTGAACTAACTCGAAAGTGAAGTCTTGCTTTTTGGGGGGCTCTTCGTCAGTTCACCAAATGAGAACCTCCAAGCCTCATATCTATCTAACAAATGTCTTGCCCGCAGGCATGGTCTCTCGACGAGCCACCAGGAACATAAGGCGACAGCAAATGCTGCCGGAACAGCAAGAAGCAAATTCCAGTACCATTGCCGGAGGTTTGGGGCGGCGTCGACGATGGCTTGTTGTATTGGATAGCCGTACAAATAGAGGCCATAAGAATAATCCCCGCTCAGCAAGGCATTATTGCGCGGAGGATTGAGCAAGCCAACATAGACTGTCAAATACGCAAGGGGAAGTCCAGCAAACCTCATGCCGTTGAGAACAAAGTTGTTGAGCGCTAACGTTGCGATGAGGCAACCCAACGCAATCAATCCGGACCAAGGTATTCTCGCTCGGAATCTATACATAAAAAGTCCACACACGAACATCGTTACAATGGTCGTTCCACCTGCTCCCCTGAATTCGTGGTTAGGTCTAATTATCGTATTTCCAATCTGAAAAAGGTAGCATGCAACTATTACGAGCGTGAGCGCGCGGGAATTTTTATATGCTCCGATCAGCGCGACTATCGCCAACAATATGTAGCAAACGAGCTCGTAAGGTACCGTCCACAGCTGTCCGTTCACCAGATGGTTTGGATTCTGTTCGAAGACGCCCGGTAGCACATACTGAATGTGGCCGATGAGATTGAAGAAATACCGAACAAAGAGGCTATCCCGATAGTATTCGCTCAAATCGAGTGTTGTGAAGATACCGCCAAGAACTATGGCGGACAGAAAAACTTCTACTGAAAGAGCGGGCATTATGCGAAGCACTCGCAAGCCCAGAAATTTCAGTAGCGTTTTAGATCGCTCCAGACTCCCGGCGACAAGAAAGCCGCTCAGCGCGAAAAACATAGGAACGATCATGGAAACGGCTACGCCAAGAACCGTCCAAGCATTTGTTTTGTAAATCTCTGTTTGCCCGGTCAGGAAAACACTATGGGCGGCCATAACGCCAAGTGCCAGGCAAAGCCTCATATAGTCGAAGCCGCTTGGCCGACCTCTTGTTTGCTCCAGGCGCTCTTCTAAGGACGGAAACGAGCCAAGTTTGTGCACTGGGTGCTCCAAGTGAGTTTCAAGCATTTCAACAATCACGGGCGGTTTGAAAATCTAAGTGCGGGTCAGCCCTCGCTTGCACTGACGGAGCGTTGTGGCCTCTCGAGCGCAGATCCCTTCGCATCCTGGAACGGACAAGCCGTCGGCGATCGACGTTGTGACCGATACTCGCCTTTCATTTTCGGCCGAATGATGATCGACGATGCCATAGACATACCCTCTTAGCCGAATCCGCCCAGATGTGTAGCGCGGGGGCGGCTGAAAATTCGATTCCAAATCCGCTACCGGAAGCGTCAATAAGATGGATGTTTACCGTACGCAAGATTCAGAATACACTAGTATATACAAGATGTTGGTCGCAATTCGACAGCATCATGGCTTCCCGGGTTCACCCATTGAGATAATATATGCTTGACGTAAGGTAGGTATCCGAGTTCGGACGTGAGTCTTCATTAATGCTAAGGTTCGTGAGGCGCAGTTGGCGAGCGAGTTAACCCTGTCGGTCGTCATTCCAAATTACAACTACGCGAAATACGTGGGTGCGGCCATCAATAGTGCGCTAAACGTTTCTTGGCCACGAGTTGAGGTGATCGTCGTGGATGATGGATCAACCGATAGCTCGGTCGAGGTCATTAGCGAATTTGCCGACCGGATCGTTTTCGTCAAGCAAGCGAATGCCGGCCAGATGCAGTCATGCGTAAATGGTTTTCGCCGCTCCACGGGAGATGTGATCATCTTCCTTGATTCGGACGACGCGCTGCACCCAGAGGTAATGATTGAAATTGCGGCTCGGTGGTCGGAGAAAGTTAGCAAGTTTCAGTTTCAGATGCGAACCATTGATGCCGATGGCAACCCGACGGGCAATATATTGCCCCAATTTTTCGTTTCTCCTACCCCCCAGCAAGTTCGAAAATGGGTTACCGCCGCCGGTACATATCCGACACCTCCTGGATCTGGGAACGCTTATTCGCGATTCGTTGTCGATCGCGTGTTCAGATTCGAATCCGACTTCGTGGATAGAGCGCCCGACAGCTATTTAGTGACGGCAGCGCCGGCCTACGGTGATGTCATCACCATTCCCAAGCCCTTAGTAGACTACCGTGTTCATGGGCTCAATCACGGCGCGTTTCTAAACCTGGAGGACAGCCGATTTGCACGCGAGGTTGATGTTACACAGCGCCGTCATAAGTTCCTCACCCAGGTGGCCGACAGCGTCGGGTTGCGAGTTGCGGCGGACGCGTTAAGCAAAAATATGCAGTTTCTTTGTTTGCGCGCAGCGTCATTTGCCTTGCGACCAGACTTGCATCCCATCGCGGAGGATCGCGCGACACGAATTTTTTCTGACAGTTTCCGGGCGCTTGCCTGTCCGCAAGGATTTTCGTATTCCCAACGAGCGTCGCTATTCTTATGGACAATGTTCGTGCTGTTGGGACCCCATGGCCTTTCACGCGTCTTGGCGAGCTGGCGCTACGCGCCAACTAGTCGGCCAAAATGGATAAAGCGCGCGCTCAATGTGCTGCGTGTCGTTCGGTAGGGACCAGCGACTTTAGAATTTGCAAGCAGAAACGTTAGGGATCAGCCGACGATCTGCTGCGAGCTGGTGGCACGAGGGTCAGAAGCCAGATGATTAGAGCATAGCCTGGTTTCAGCACGAACGCCAAACTAATCCACCCGAACATTAAGAAGTTGCATAGCTCCATTCGTAATGAGCTCGAATATAGTCTCACTATCAGAAGGGTAAGAACGAGAACGGATCCAGCGAGACCATATTCATAGGTGAGTTTTGCCCAAGTCGGATCGGCTACCTCATAGCCAAACCTTCCGATCGAAAGGTCCCGGAAATAACTGCCCGCACCATTGCCAAGCCAAGTCGTAAAAAAGCCCTTCTCAAAGCCAAGTTGGACCATCTGCATCGGTGCAATAAACCGGGCGTAAGCACTCGTATTCGGGGTGCTGAATTCAGAAAGGCGACCGAACCATATGTTGAGCAAAGGGTTGTCGAGGCTATAGAGAACGACTAGCAGTAGCACAAAGCCGGCTGTATAAGCAACAAAGGCCGGAACTCGTCCCAATGATCTCGGCAGCAGTAACCCTGCTATCAATGCTATCACGCCGGAGCCAGACATCGAGAACAGTAATGCTGCCCCCAGCAAAACTAAGATGTGCAGCCTCTTGCGTAGGCGATACTCGATCAGCAAAGCGAGCGCGGTAACAAACGAAAGATCTGCCGATTCGCGCAGAAAAAACCCGTTAGCCTTTACGATTCCTCCTCCGCCTTCTCGTAGGAACGTGTAGGTGCCAGCTCCGCGAACTGCCGTGGGAAGAACAAAATAAATGTTTGCAAGGGCCGAGAGCTTCAGAGCATTGACGAGTACGATCTGAAGGATTGCCACCCCCGCAATAATGGAAGCGCCCGTAACAAAAGCGTTCAGGATGTAGTTCTGAGTAGGTTGGAGATCAGCCCTCTCTACAAGACGGAAAATGAACGGTGCATAGAGGGTACAAAGCAGCAGGAACGAGCTCCAGGACGTGGCGGACTCAGCAAAGGGAATTCTGATGGCCGCGAGCGCGACGAAGCAAGCGAAAATAAAAAGAGAGGGAACGCTAACCGCAGCATAGCCCGACACCAATAGGTAGGCCGTGAACATGCCATATGACACGAGGTCACCCGCAAGGGGAAACTCCCCAATGTTGTAGGCAACTTGCCCGAGAAAAAGAACCGCAACTATCGAAACCCAAATCGCGCGCTTTCCCATCGGGGAAAGCTCCACGGTTGGTTCGCTAATTTGTGATGCTCTTTCGACCGTGGTGGAAGTCATAAGCTTATCCGACGAGGGGACCTAGCCTAAAATGGCCAGCTAAACGTTTGTTTTCGTTTTATTGTCACTTGGATCGACGGACGAGAACGACGTCAGAAAGACCTCTCTGAGGCGCCTTATGCCCGCCTCAAGTCCGAAACGGGCGGAAAACAACTTGAATAAGGTATTCTGGCGTCGGTTAAGTGCTTCGAGATTGTCGATGTCCTGGATAATTGTTTCTCCCAACCTATCAAGGCTGCCGGCGAGGAACATCGCTGCCTGTTGTTCGCTCGTGGTGCCAGCCATTGCCTGCTTTAACCCGAAGATGGGCAATCGCTGAAATGCGTAATCTAAGACTTTAAGCTTGAAGCCTCCGCCAAGCAAATCCGCGACTAAGCCTCCACGCGCTGAGGACAGGAAGGGGGTGACGTCATCGATGCGACCGTGGAAAGTTAGCTGGGGACTGAAGTGGCGATATCGCTCCCGTATTGTTTCCGGAACCGCGCCGACCACATTTAGCGATACGTTGGTCCGTTGAAGACTGGGAAGAAGGCTGTCAACAATCAGCTCGAGGTTCTTCTGTTTAGCTATCCACTCGAATGACCCGAGGAGAAGGAGCGCCCGTGGGGACTTCTCGTCGATGTGACGAGCCTCAATCACATTTCCAAGATAGACCGGAGGGACCACGTGGACGTTGTCCGAGAACTGAGCAAAATAGGAAGCATCCGCCTCGGTGATACACATGATTGCATCCGCAGCTTTGACAATGCGCTTTTCCAGTGAGCCATATTTGGCAGCATCGAGCCGCATGACGGTCTGTCGCAACGGATTGCTGAAGCTACTCGCAATTTCAGTCCGGATTACGCCCTCCGCATTGTGAGCAACGTAGCAGATCGATGCGCCATTGCGCTCCCGCAGAATTGCTGAAAGCGTTCCGGCGGAGTAGGCGTGGTCGACCACGATCCAATCCCAGTGTTGCTTCAGTAGCTTTCCCAAAGTTTGCTTGAGTTCCGGCGACCTCAAATTGTAGGCGTCTCGAGGCAGAGAGGAGATTAGACTGGATAGCGCTGACGAACGAGCTGGAGGGGTCCCGACGCAGACGGTATTGGGAAGGCCGAGAATATGGTCGCCAATTGGAGCTTCTGTTCTGTGCGTCCCAACTAGTGTGAGCGCGACGTCGTTGGTCTTGGCGAGCGCCTTCAACAAGCCCGCAGAGTAAAGCGCGTCTCCACTGAATAGAGGCGACGGTAAGCGGCCGCAAATCCAAAGTATCTTCTTCATCTTGTGCCTCTATCGGAATCGTGGCTGCTAGAGTCGGGGTCCGATGGCAAGCATTTTTCACAGGCTGGTGACGACAAGTCTAGGAATTGCATCTGGCAGTTCGCTCCGCCTAGAATTCGAGCGGCCCTTTCATCAGTGCACGTCGAATGGTCCGATCGCGCTGCCGCAGATAAACGTTCGTCACAAAGCGCCGAACCGCTTCCCTCGATTTCCATGCGACCCAGGCGACCCTGTCAAGTGCTGACGGCTGTCTGTCGGCCTCTGCCTGCTTCCTGATGGAAGAGGCCGTTGTCAGTTCGATACAAGGGAACGGAAACAGGGCGTAGTTCGCTAGATTGTTGTGCCAGAAGCGATCCATCTCCCAGTCTATGGGACGGCATATTGCCGTTATGGATCCGACGAAAGACCGAGCTTTGCTGCTGGAGATCAGATAGGCTTGCGTTCCCATCGGAGCCTTCTCGAATCTTATCAATTGGCGTTGTCCGAGCCACGTTACGTTCCTCAAGCACGGCAGGTGGCGCGCATACAATCTCAGATATCCAATTTGGCCGATCCTGCAGAGCGACAAAAGGGCGTTGTAGTTGAACCCTGCGTCCAGCGCGACGTCGTCCTCAATCACCAGCGTCCAAGTCTCTTCACTCGACGTTGCGAGCTGGCTAAGCACAGCAAGGTGACTAGCAGCGCAGCCGATTTCCGATCCCGAAAGCGTCCGGCCCCAGTAGCGAATGGACCGGGCTTCGTCATATTGCGGCAGGTGCGCGGGCGGGTGGCGAAGTGCGTCAAAGTATCTCCATGGAAGGCCCAACGCGTTCAAGTTGGCCCCCATGCGCTCCCGGCGTGGAGAATCTGGTAAGCTGATAACGATTACTTTAACGTCTGAATTCATGGAGGCTCGGGTCGATCCAGGGCATCTTTCTGACGCAGTCCCGGCTTATGGCACGCTTTGCTTTTTTCTCCAATCGCGGCGGACCTGGTGCATGCGAACGAAGTTAGATGGATGGATGGATTGCCTTGTCGCTGCGGCCGTCAAGTTACGGGCAGGCTTCCGGGAAAGTTGGTTGAGGATGATATTTTCGCGAGACTCCACGACTTTTGCGAGAAGATACAGGCCGCTCCTTCTGGTAGTGCTGATAGTATCGGCTATCTTGCCCACAAAAGCTGCATGGTCCGCCGGCTGGGAGCTGGTGTTCTCGGACGAATTCAACGGCGCGAAGCTCGATCGGACGAAATGGGCCACGCGTTACATTTACGAAAACGAGACGATGGACCACTTCAACGACGAGAACCAGCGCTATCGCGACAACCATGTGTTGTCTGATGGCGTGTTGAGCCTGGTCGCGAAGAAACTGGAGGGAACGAACTTATTCGAGTCGGCGATGATCCGAACTCATCAGACGTTCTATTATGGCTACTACGAGACGAGGGTCTTTTTGCCGAACGGGAAAGGCGTTTGGCCGGCGTTCTGGCTCGAGGCTGACTATGACATCAACGGCAAGACCTGGCACCCACCCGAGATAGATATCTTCGAGTTTGTCATCAACGGTGTGGAGGACAAGGCCAATTCTCTGCACTCTAATATGTCTGGATCCTGGAGCGCGCAGTCCTACACCTATGTCGACAAGTCCTTCTTTCTCAAGTTTCAGAACATGTATGGAAGCGAGGATTTGAACCGGGGCTGGCATACCGCGGGATTTGTTTGGGCCCCCGACAAGGTGTCCCTCTTCTGGGACGGCAAGCTGATTTATACGCGAAACTACCAATGGTTGCGCAATGACGGCAAGCTCGGCCCACCCGCTCATGTGGACCTTAATTTCGCTGTTGGAGGAAGCAAATGGGCCGGTCGACACGGAATCGACGAGGCCGCGTTCCCGCAGGCCTTCAAGATCGACTACATGCGCGTCTGCCAGTTCACCGAGTCTGACAAGGGCCAACGCCAATGCGGTCCCAGCGAGGTGACGCCTGACCCCGGGCAATTCGGGTACACGGCGACGATCAACGACATGCCGAAGCCCGTCTTCCTACGCGGCGGCTTGGTGGGCGGGCGAGGACTCATTGCCGGCGTAACGTCCTTAGGAACGGCTGATCCTGTGAAGATTGAGCTTCCGCTCAAGTTGCCGAAAGATTATCCGCCGAACAGGACCCTTCAACTCTTGGTTACGGACGAGGCCACGGGTACAACGATTAGGACCACAAGCACGAAATTAGAGCAGAGCGCTCTGAAGAAGAGTTCCACCGGCTCCAGCATTGTGGAGCTTTCGCTACCGGCCATCGACCGTGTCGGATCCTATATCGTGTCCGCCCGGCTGACTTCAGAGGTGACTGGTAACAAGGGTGATAGATCCGCCCTTCCGAGCCCGGTCACCTGCAGTACAGAGATGATACAGCCGGTGAAGGCACTATCCTGTCAGCTAGTGCGACTGAAAGTCGTCATGCCATAGCATTCGGTAGACTGAAAGCTACGCTCTCAGCGAGCGCGCGAGCAACGCTGCAAGGCCCCGCGGATAAAAGCCCATTCGAACGAAGTAGGCAAAATCTGCGGGCCTCGGCCGGATGCCATAATATGCCGAGAACATTTGAAGCATAAGCTGCTGCTTGCTCCTTTGATCGCCCGCGCAGTGCCTGTCGGACACTAGTTTATAAGCAGCTCGGACCTTATCTTGCTTCGATGAAATCCGACTTCGTGACGGCGTCACGTCGAATCGATACAGAGGGATGTCAAGCAGTCGCGCAGGGCCAAATCCCTTGACGATTCTCATGAAGAGTTCAAGGTCTTGCCAGGCCGGCAATCGCTCGTCGAACAGCCCAGCTGCTTCAAACGTGCTCTTCGGCGCGAAGATCTGGTTGCCTATCTGGTTCGATTTTACGAGGTCGAAGAAGTCGACGGAACCGTGCTTCTTAGTAATGCCAACTTCTCGCTCGTCGCTGATCAGAACATCTTGTGTGTAGATGCAGGACGTGGCGACGTTGCAACGTGAAAGAGTACTCCAGTATGCATGCAATTCGCCAAGCCGCTGAGGGGCGAATTGGTCATCATCATCTAATCCGGTAACAAATTCACCGCAGGCTTGGCTGATCGCCTTGTTTCTGGAGACTGGCGCGCCGCAAGGTCTGTGATTGCGAATAAACCGCACTCTCCGATCCGACGCAGCAACGGATTCTAAAAACGAAGCAGTGCCATCGGTCGAGGCATCGTCCACGACGATCAGTTCAAAATCTGTGAACTGCTGAGCAAGCACTGACCTAATGGCGGCGGCCAGTAGCTCGACCCTATTGTGGGTGGGGATATAGACAGAAATGAGCAATATCGTCATCGCGCCCGGTCGTGCCTTCTGCCAACCGTTTTTTATGCGCGCCTCCAGTTATGTTAATCGGTAGCCTTCTGAACTCCAAGCGTTGCCACCAATTACGTGCAACTGTTGTGCGATAAGCCTGTCCAAAGTGCTTTCTATTAGGTGAGTTCTATACTAGTGACCGTAGTTGAATTGGGAAAGTAGTTTCCACGAGCCGGAGCACTGCCTGCCTAAAATTGGTTCATATCAACAGCGCGAGTCCTTCATTTGAATATGAGACGCCGACGAAGCGGGCGAACTTCTTTCGACATAAGTGAGTTCGTGAGCTGCTTGGGCGGGTCTTTGCTTTCGCGCGTACAAACTTACGAGTTTCGATGATTAGGAAATCCAGCTCTGCCGTCTCCAATGTTCGGTGGGCAGCCGCCGCGCAAATAGGGCGGGTCGCTATATCGCTGGCTAGCTTAACAACTTTGGCGAGGATACTTCCGACCTCGGACTTTGGCCTTCTTGCTATGGCCACCATCGTGACGAATTTTGCGATGATCATTCGGGATATGGGCACTTCGGCCGCATTGATACAGAAAAGCGAGCTATCAGGCGAGCTCCTTGACACCGTCTTCTGGTCAAACGTGATGTTTGGGGTCGGGTTGGGAGGGGTAATAGCTCTTGCGTCTCCCCTTGTTGCCGCAGCATTCCGCGAGCCGGACATCCAGCCGCTTCTGGTATACTTGGCGCTCGCCTTCCCGATAGGAGCGGCGGGCGGTTCCCACCTTGCGCTCCTTGAAAGAAATAGTCAGTTCCGAAGTATCGCATCGGTTGAGATCGTTTCGGCAGTAAGCGGAGCTGCTGCTGGTATTGCTGCTGCGTTATCTGGGTTTGGCGTACTCAGCCTTGTTTTCCAGACGTTACTCGGAACGGCCCTCTCAACAAGCTTGTACTGGGTAATCTCGTCCTGGCGGCCTACACAGCGATGGAGTCGAACTGAATTTATTGGAATTCTGGGATTCAGCGCTAACCTTGTAGGGTTCAATTTGATCAACTATTTCGCCCGCAATGCGGACGGGATCTTGATCGGGCGATTTCTCGGTTCAGGTGAGCTAGGACTCTATAGCATTGCATATCGCATCATGCTTTTTCCCCTCCAAAATCTTACCTTCGTTCTTAATCGAGCATTTTTGCCGATTTTTAGTGGACAGCAGCACAACCCGGCCCAAATAGGCCGAAATTACCTGAAGATGCTGCAATTCATCAGCGTAGTAACGGCTCCGTTGATGCTGGGGCTTTGGTCTGTCCGGGAGACCTTCGTGCTTGTTTTGCTGGGTGAAAAATGGCGTGCTTCGGCCGATATAATCGCCTGGCTTGCTCCGACGAGCTTTCTTCAATCCGTGGTATCGACAACCGGAACGGTCCTAATCGCGACGGGCAAAACTCGCCTGATGCGAGATCTTGGCTTCATCTGTTCGCTTATCTATGTTTCGTCTTTCCTGCTCGGGCTCTCGCAAGGTGTCGTCGGCGTTGCAAGAGCATACTTTTTTGCCAACCTAGTGACATCTGCGATCTATCTTCACTACACGCTCATACAGGTGGAAATGGGTCTGACAGATGTTGTGAAGGGACTGTGGCGGCCTTCACTGATTGCTATCGTTATGACTGCGCTGTTGCTCGGAGCCCAGCACACGATCTTGCCCGAGGAGATGGCGCCAACGACAAAACTCGTGTGCCTTGTTCTGGGCGGCATGGCCCTCTATAGCGTGCTGCTGATGGTCGGGCTCCGCGATGTTCTTGCGGAAATGCGAACCGCTATATTTCGATAGAGCTGTGAACTCTGGAGACTCATAATGGCTGTAACCGCGCCTCTAAGGCAGATTGTTCGCCGGCTGGACGCCGGAAGTCGTGCGGCGAGTATGGAGTCAGTGTACCAAGGTATTTTCGAGCGTGATCTCGCGCTCATCGGCTTGGCGGAAACAAGATTCTATCCGGTCGGATCAGCTGCAAACTACGGATTGCTATATATCCTGCTGAGGGCAGCGCTCGATTTTCCCATAGGGGAAGTGTTGGAGCTGGGGGCGGGGCAGACCTCGCAACTATTCAATCATTTGGCTAAGGTGGGTGTATTAAAAGCGGTCGTTAGAACCGTCGAGCACGACGAGCTGTGGGCCAATCGAGTTTCTAGCGCCGTTTCACATGAAGTGATCAATACGCGCCTGGTTCCGAAGCGTTTCCAGGGAAAACGCTTCAATGGCTATGATTTCTCAACTGTCAGCAGAGCCAGTGTTGAGCTGCTGGTAATCGATGGCCCTCCTGCTGGCGATGTGTCTAACCGGTTCGATCGACTTGGTGCAACGGAGTTAGTTGAATGGATCAATCCATCACGTTTCATCATTATTATCGACGACGCAGAGCGCGAAGGAGAAATGCTACTAGTTGCCTCGATTCAATCTAAGCTCAGGGACAAAAAAATTTCTTATAAGAGCTGTTGGGTAGTCTCCAATAAGACACAGGTCATAATCGCGGGGGGAGAGTACGTTGCTGCGGGTTACTATTAGGCTCCTGCATCTCGCCTAAAGCGACAGAGAGCTTTTCACCTCGAAGCAGACCAAGTTTTAAGTTTTACGCTTGTCAATCCGTCTGAGGTAATTCCTCAGTCTCGAAGCCTGCTCGTCGAATGCGGTCACGGATATTCGCGCCGCAATACCGAACATAATCCTTCTGACCGAAGTGTATTTCTCGCTCGTTCGGTCGATGATGGCCGGGTTCTCATAGGTGTCGGGCCATCCCTCAATTATGGGAGTCATCAGTAGCGCTACTCCGTTC
>NZ_JBVVPR010000016.1:0-22764 GCF_055811835.1 Bradyrhizobium sp. WSM4874 | reverse complement strand
GGTCGATGATGGCCGGGTTCTCATAGGTGTCGGGCCATCCCTCAATTATGGGAGTCATCAGTAGCGCTACTCCGTTCTCTGCCAGGATCCGGTGCATCTCCTTTAGCGCGGCGCTGTCGTCGACATGCTCAAGCACATGCGAGCACAGCACCAAATCGTAGCACCTGTCTGGAAGTTCAATCCTTTCAATATTGAGTATGAGATCCTGACCCGGACAAATATCAGCAGTGATGTATTTCTTCGCGAGTGGGCGCACTAAGTTTGTAATTGTGGGCTCAGGTGCAAAGTGCAAGACTCTCTTGCCAACAACGTATGCCTGATTTTGGTCGAGCCACAACTTGAGCAGGCGATGACGTTCCAGCGAACCGCAATGCGGGCACATGGCTTCAGGTCGCATTGGCCAGCCGAAAGGCCGGAACAAATCACTGCGCCCGCAAATATTGCAATATCGCTCTACGGGAACAGCGCGTTCTGCGAGCGACCGCAAGGTGGATACAAGGACCTGCGCCCTCCACCTAGGCAGTGGGGGAAGGATGCGTGAAAGTAGTCGTGAGACTGAAACCATCGGTACCTGAGCAGATAATTTACAAGTACCGAGTGTCGAACGGACGCTACGTGATTGTCAACAGCCCGCTGTTTCGCACGATGCCTTCAATCATCTCAAGCAGGCGCATGGTGCAGAGGGATGAATCTTCTCAGGTGCCTTCTCATTGCGAGGCAGTAGGTCACCAGCGGCGTTCCGGGGATGAAGGTCGGCTTCTTTGATCAGGAATAGCACTTTCCAGTCCCGCCGATGGCCAAATTCGATATAGCGATAGCTCAGCGCACTTAGCCCCAAGACCAATAGGGCGAACGGCGCCAGTAGACGAATTGTATGGGCCAGCAGCGAAGTCTGAGGCGGGATCATTTCGCTCATTACGATTCCGTGCCAAGCGTAAATGCTATAACACATGCAGCCAAGTAGCTGCATCGGCCAGTTCTCTAGAAGCGAACGTAACAACCTGCCCGCGAAAAGGCTGCCGAGCAGAAAGAGAGAAAAAGAAAATGAAAAAAGCATGCCACCCAGAACGCGAACCATCAGCCATGACGCATAATGCGAGAGATACAGCCCTAGGACAGCGAGCGGCAGGGCGGAAAGTAGCGTCAGCAGACTTGATGCCAATCTCTGTCGGTTTTCGAGTCGTCTTACATAAAGATGGCAGGCCAGCATCCCCAAGACAAACTCATAGCAGCTGCCGAAGATTCCGCTGGTGAATGGTCGGAACGAGCCGACGTTTGCAATAGGGATCGAGGCTCCGATAATGATAAAAACCATACTCGCCGTCAGCGTCGCAACGACAACCGTTCCAATACCCCATCTATGGATAGCCAAGAGAAGAAACGGAAAAAGCAGACTGAACCAGATTTCGACGCCGACGGACCAGAGCACGATATTTGATGGCGGCATGAATCCGTGAGGCGAAAACACGAATAGCGTTGAGATAAGCCCGCCGGCCTCGAGATACCAACCGCGAGAGCCGACAGCGCTCTGGGCATGCAAGGCCAGCGAAACGAAGACGACGATATAGTACAAGGGCAAGAGTCGCTGCGCGCGATGCAGGTAGAAGGATGAGAAGTCGGAAAATCGCAAGATCTTCCGACGCCCCAGCCGATAGGGGAGGTAGAGTACAAATCCCGAGAGAACGAAAAAAATCTGCACGCCCAGCCAAGCGTTCGCGATAAACGCTGCGAAGATACCATCCCGATCGAGCTGCCCGGGATGCAAGGGCGCGGATCCCGCATATGGGATGAAGAGATGATGGAGAACTACCATAAGGATGGCAACGCCGCGCAAGCCGTTCACGACGCCGATTTTGTCGGCCATGGCGGATGGCTGCTGCGTCACGTATTTGCTCCGACCTGGAATGCCAGTCCTGCCGTATGGATTGGAAGGCTCGCCAAGCGATCTTCCGCTGAAGCCATGTTGCTAATAGCGTAGCGTGGGCCTTCTAGCCACGCTCCGCTCCTCGCATGTCAACCTCTATTGCAGTTTTCTCATTAAGCCGCCTTTGCTCGGTCCTTGTTCCCGCGCACCTGTCTTTCGATCCATTCGTAGCTTTTCTCAAGACCTGAGCGCAGGCTTGCGGAGGGCTTCCAGCCGAGCTTCTGCTCAATCAGCCGGTTGTCGGAATTTCGTCCACGGACGCCGAGCGGGCCGGGAATATGCTTCTTGTGCAGCTTCTTGCCGGCAATGTCGGCGACGATATCCACGAGCTGATTGATGGTAACCATCTCCTCCGAGCCGACATTCACCGGGCCTTCGAAATTTGACCGTGTCAGTCGGATTGTACCTTCCAAGCATTCGTCGATATAGAGGAAGGATCGCGTCTGGGTGCCGTCGCCCCAGATCTCGATCTCGCCACCGTTCGTGGCCTTGGCCACCTTGCGACAGACCGCTGCGGGTGCCTTTTCCTTGCCACCGTCCCAAGTGCCCTCGGGTCCGAAGATGTTGTGATAGCGGGCGACACGATTGCGCATGCCGTGGTTGCGATTGTAGGCGAGATAGAGCCGCTCCGAGAACAGCTTCTCCCAGCCATATTCGCTGTCCGGGTTTGCCGGGTAGGCCGAGTCCTCGGCGCAGTTCGGATTGTTTGGATCCAGCTGATTGTGCTCCGGATACATGCAGGCCGAGGAGGAATAGAACATGCCGCGTACGTTCCGCTTTTGGCACGCATCCAACATGTTGAGGTTGATCGTGGCCGAATTGTGCATCACATCGGCGTCATGCTCGCCGGTGAAAATATAACCAGCACCGCCCATATCTGCGGCGAGCTGGTAGACCTCGTCGAACCCGCGGTCTGTGATCTGGCGACAGAAGTACTGGTCGCGGAGATCGCCAACGGCGAAATCGTCGGCTTCGGTGTCGGCAAATGGCGGGAATTTTAGATCCACACCGCGCACCCAGAAACCTTCGCGCTTGAGCCGTTTGACCAGGTGCCCGCCGATGAACCCACCTGCACCGCAAACCAGGGCAGTCTTAGTCATGAAGTTCCCTTTCTCGAATTTCTAGCACGGTTAGCATATTCAAATACCCCTTCAAAACGGTCAGTCACCCGTTTGATGTCGTAATTCTCCAAAGCAAATTTCCTACCACTTTTGGCCGCAGCGTTGCGCAAAGTGTGGTCCTCCATCAACTGAACCGCGGAACGCAGGAATCCCTCCCGATCTGTCGGGTCGACCACAAGGCCGGCGCCATTCCTGCTGACGACCTGGGAAGCGAGGTTCTCCCCTGGTGCCGCAAGCAATACGGGCCGTTGTGCGCAGAAATATGACTGCACTTTGGACGGAACAGAGAACATCCCCGCATCGGGTTCGATTGTCGCGACTGTCACGTCAGACGTTGCAAGAACTTTAGGCAGATCGGAAAATGATTGAAGGGGCAACAAGATCAGGTTGTCGATTCCATGCTCACGCTTCGCGCGCTCAAGTTCCGAGACACCCACGCCCTGGCTCACTACCACAACTTTGGCGCGGCCCTTCACGTCTCTCGCCAGGTCAATTAGAAGCTGCGGATTATGTTTCAATGCGAGCGTGCCGGAGTATAGGAAGTTGAACGTATCAGAGAGGCCGTGACGTCGCGCCCAATCATTGTTTTTGGGAAGAGGCGAAATCTCGTTTAGCGCACCCCAGTTCTCGATCGTGAAGATCTTTTCCCCGGCACTTCCCCATTTCCTTGCGACGTCAGCAAATGAGTCGGTGATCACCACGATGGCGTCGGAGTTGGCAAATTGTCGGCGTTCGAGGACAGAATAGTAGGTGCCGATGCCTGCGCCGATCAGACCCATCTTCTTCCGCAGCAGCTTTGAAACGGCGATACTGTAGAAATCCTGAACCCAGAACACAAAGGCGGCACCGCACTTGCGGGAGGCTTTGACAATCGCGGTCTGAGCCTCGGTAGGCGTATTTCCCGAAATGACGAGATCGGGCCGTAATGACATCACCAACTTTGCGACCGCTTTTCCGTAGGTCACGTCATCGAACCGGCGGCGGACGAAAGATTTTTTGTCGTACGGACGCGGCAGTTTCACCCCCTCAAAAGATAGGCTGGAGGGATCAGAGGAGCTGTGTACAAGGCGCCCCTTGGGTCCGTGATCGCCGTGAAAGTAGGCGTGCGTAACCTGGTGTCCTCGCGAGGCGAGTTCGCGGCTGAGATTGACTTGAAAGGGGTGGCCGGCATAGTCATGAACTAAAATCTTCAATGGGGCCACCTAGGACGCGCGAATGCATTGTTGGTCATGCGCAAGTTCATGTCCGATCTTATCCTGGTTGTCTATCAGGTGCCGACTTAACCGTTAATAGCGGCGGAAATCGTCCGAACCTGTACGGCCCGTGTGTACGGCCTCAGATTTTTTAGACCCATGGCACGCACCGCGCTGAGCTCCATGAAACGGGCCGAGAGAGCATGAGCCGGTACTTGATGCTTGATCTCGGGTCGGGCTTGTGACAGTTAATGCTCAATTGGACAATAGCAACGTGTTCGCTGCTTTTGACCCGCTGCTTTCGACACCATGTAGTCGGCGAAATTGCGGCCTTTGATCAGTAGACCAATCATGTTTTTCAGAATTTTGTTTGGTGCCTCCGCTGCCCTCGTGGCTGCGATCGTCCCGGCGGTCGCCGACCCGATGCTCATCGATTTTTCATGGCAGGGGACGAAGGGCTGCGTCACCCTGTTTCCAAATCCCGAAATCCGCATCCGCAACGTCCCGCCTGATACCAAACTCTTGCTGCTAACCCTGACGGAAGGGACGAGGGATATGGGCGGCCAGGAAGTCGTCGTTCCCACAAACGGCGTTGTGCCCCCCGGGACTATTCGAACGTTTGGTCCATGCAAGCCAGACGTTTACCAGTGGACTGCAGTAGCAAGATCGGCTGGCGGGAAAGTGCTTGCGGAAGCCCGACGGGCTCGCTTCTATCCGACTGATGAGCCTGTACCGGAGAAGCCTTGACTAGCTCTGGTGCATTCGGAAACTCCGGCCGAAGCATCTACGGTTGTTACCTCTTCAACCGCCTTCGACACTGTTCGGTCGACGGGTGCCACAGCGCCGTTTCGTTGTTGGCTCGGGCGGCGGGAGAAACCTGTTAGTTGCGGGAGACACATCTTGCCGTAACCACCTAAGCAAACGACGGGTCGAGCCACCCAGCAGCCACACAAGTGACGCAGCCGCGGTTGTTAGCCTGCCCTGCGACTGATTGGTAAGCAGTTCGATTGCATGGCGTATATGTCCGCGATCGATCGCTCGCAATGCGAGCGATCGGGCAAGTATGGCTTCACCGCGCGCGAAATTGGCGGACAATTCCGGATATCTCGATAGGAATTCGGCTTCCACAAATCGCCTGGATTGCATCATCTGCGCGAAATCATCGGACATCGAGCCGGGTGAGACGCGATATCCGATTAGATATTCCGGAACCATAGCTATCTCGTGCCGCTCTGCAATTTGAAGATACAACTTCCAGTCTTCGCAGCCCTGACCTCCGCGAGAGCGAAGCGACTCGTCAAAACCTCCCGCAGCAATCAGTGCTTCTCGTCTTATGAGCGCGTTACTACCGCTGATTACAATGTTACCTCGGCACATCTCAGGAAGAATTCTGCCCTCCAGCCGGGTCGGGGGAGCAAAACCAGTGACGTTGGCGCAAGTATCAATCCAACAACACCAGGCATAGACGAGCCCGGTTTCGGGACCTCGGCTTTCGAACCGTTCAAGCTGTCGCGCTAGTTTTGTAGATTGCCAGAGGTCGTCCGCGTCAAGAGTGGCGATGAATTCCCCGCGGGCTGTGGCAATTCCGCAGTTGCGTGCCGAAGCTACTCCGCCGTTCGGCTTAGATACGTAACGAACTCTCGCATCCCGTTCGACAAGTTGCGCGGCGACGAGCCTCGTCTGATCAGTGGAGCCATCATCTACAATGATCACTTCAAGATCGCGGTGCGTCTGGTTCAGCGCGCTTACCACCGTCTCATAAATAGTCTGTCCGGCGTTAAAAGCCGGCACGATGACTGAAATGAGCCTGTCTCTCAACAAATGGGGAGAACGCACGACACCATCTTAATGCTTAATTTCAATTGAACTGTACTGTTTGATGCAATCTCATAAATTCTAGCCGTTAGCCGATCGTATTGCGATAGTCGTACTAAAATAAGGTAAATCGTTAACAATTACAAGGGGTTACTAGTGGCGCGTCAGGCAAGGCGGATATTAATCACCGGCGGTGCGGGTTTTTTGGGCTCACATCTATGCGAGAAGCTGATTAATGCGGGACACGAAGTTCTTTGTCTCGACAACTTCTACACGGGCTCGAAAGCAAACGTGCGTGACCTGCTGGAGTGTCATCGCTTCGAACTCATGCGACACGACATTACTTTTCCGCTCTACGTCGAGGTTGACGAGATCTATAATTTAGCGTGCCCAGCCAGCCCGGTTCACTATCAACACGATCCGGTTCAAACGACTAAGACCAGCGTACATGGATCAATAAACATGCTTGGGCTGGCCAAAAGAGTGAACGCTAAAATTCTCCAGGCCTCAACCTCGGAAGTTTACGGTGATCCCGAGGTGCACCCCCAGGATGAGTCATACTGGGGACGAGTTAATCCGATTGGCCCACGCTCTTGCTATGATGAAGGGAAGCGCTGTGCCGAGACGCTGTTTTTTGACTACAGGCGGCAGCACAACCTTTCAATTAAAGTTGCGCGGATCTTTAATACTTACGGTCCGAGAATGCGTCCGAATGATGGGCGGGTCGTTTCAAATTTCATTGTGCAAGCTCTGACCAACCAGCCGATCACCATCTATGGAGACGGAATGCAGACGCGCTCGTTCTGCTACGTCGATGATCTGATCGATGGCCTGGTTCGTTTGATGGAAACCAATGATGAAATTACCGGACCAATCAATCTTGGGAACCCTCACGAGTTCACCATGATGGAATTGGCTGAAACAGTGAAGGACTTGACCGGGTCTGGATGTCGAATCGATTTCAAGCCGCTCCCGATCGACGATCCAAAGCAACGACAGCCAAACATCACGCGAGCGCGCGATACGCTTAACTGGGCACCGTCCGTGCAACTGCGTCACGGCCTCACCAAAACGATCGCCTATTTCAACGATTTGCTGCGCTCAAACGAGCTGGTGCAATAGCATGACTAAGACCGTTCTTGTTACCGGCGGCGCGGGGTATGTCGGGTCACATTGCTGCAAGGCGTTCGCCAAAGCTGGATGGAGGGTGGTGACTCTGGACAATCTATCGCGTGGCTGGCGTGACGCGGTGCGCTGGGGACCCCTGGTCGAATGCGATCTCCGCGATGAAGTGCGGGTCCGCGAAGCACTGGCAATGTACAAGCCTGACCTAATCGCGCATTTTGCGGCTTTTGCCTATGTTGGTGAATCAGTGGCAGATCCCGGACTTTATTATACCAACAATACTGCGGGTACGCTCGCGCTCCTCGAGTCCATGCGCGCCACGGGATGTCGCCATCTCCTATTCTCTAGCACGTGTGCGAGTTATGGTGTTCCGCGAACGTTGTTGATTGACGAGATGCATCCGCAGTCACCAATCAATCCGTACGGGTGGTCGAAGATGATCATCGAACGGATGTTGGAGGATTACGGCAGGGCCTATGGTCTCGCATCGGCGTCCTTGCGATATTTCAACGCCGCTGGCTGTGATCCCGAAGGCGAAATCGGCGAACGTCATGAACCCGAGTCCCATGTCATTCCGTTATTGATCGAGGCCGCCCGCAATCCCGAGCGACCCTTTACAGTATTTGGAACCGATTTCGCGACGCCCGACGGAAGTGCTATCAGGGACTACGTTCATGTGAATGATCTCGCGCGGGCACACCTGCTCGCAGGCGAGATGCTGGTTGCTCGCGAAGGTGTACATACGTTCAATCTGGGAACCGGAATAGGAACCAGCGTATTCGAGCTAGTCGAGGCGGTAAATCGCGTCGTGGGTATCAGCCCCTGCCTCCGGCTTGGCCCGCGTCGTGAAGGTGATCCGGCGGTGCTCGTTGCATCCTACGCGAAGGCAGAACGAGAGCTCAGATGGAAACCGGAGCATTCGCAACTCGATTTCCTTATCAGAACCGCGCTAAATTGGCGGGATCGTCACCCGCGATGGACCGTATAACTGCAGCCCTTGGCCCCATTGTTCATGATTAATATGCAAGGTGGATTCGGATGGAACTCGTATCCGTCGTGATACCCGCCTTCAATGCACAGCGCTTTCTGGCTCGCACGTTGGCATCGGCCTTGGCGCAAACATACGAGAATATTGAAGTCCTCGTCATAGACGATGGCTCAACAGACGATACACGCAGCATCATAGAGGAGTTTGCCGCCTCTGATGAGCGTGTGAGCTCAATTCGGACACAAAACCGCGGCGTGGCCCTTGCTCGAAACCTGGGGATACAAAACGCAAGAGGATCTTATATCGCTTTCCTGGACGCGGACGATCTTTGGCACCCGACCAAGATTGAACGCCAAGTCGAAGCGATAGATATCCATCGTTCTGATGCGAGCTGGGCGGGCGTATACACGTTTCACCGAACGATTGACGAGAGCGATCAGTTCACCGGTAACGGTCAGACCGTACGAGGCTGTAGCGGTTATATATTGGCTAGAAACTTCGTACTTAAGTTCATAGGAAATGGAAGCAATCTTTTGGTCCGTCGTGATGCAGCGCTTGCTGTGGGAGGATTCGACCCATCATACGCTGCTGAGGGCATTGGTGGCTGCGAGGATCTCGATTTTGAGCTTAGGCTTGCGGCACGCTATCGTATAGAAGCCGTAAGATTGTTCCTTGTTGGGTACCGCATCTACAAGGGGAATATGTCGAGTGATGGATCGCGTATGGCGAGAAGCATGAGCGAGACCATTGCGCGACATGCGAAGCTTAACCATTCGATCCCTCTGCGGGTGAAGCGCTGGGCAGTTGCAAACGCGCACAGATATGCTTTTCAAGTGTTGTTGCGCGAGAGAAGAATTATTCCAGCGCTTGCGGCTTACGGGATGCTGACCCTGAGCGATCCCGTAGCTTCGATCCTTACTGCGGCCGAGGTGCTGGCGGCCTTTCGCAAAAGGCTGACGAAGGCTCGTTCTGTAGCTTCTTCTCAGACATTTATGTCGATGGATCCTCGGGCCGGTGCCGACAATCCCGTTGAGGCAATTGTACGCGCAAAGCTAAGTCGATTGGCCAAGGATGACCTGGTGCTCGAGCAGCATGCGCATTCGGTGGGCTTCGCAAAAGGTGCTCAAGACAGGCCGGAAACGAACTGCGTCTCGTAATGGCTCCCTAAACGGGGTGGCTGGCCAGCTCAGCCGCCGACTTCCGCTCTGTCAGTAACCAACCTACAAGGCCCTTAGGCGATGACCCCAGCGCTTCCAATTCCTATCGGCAATTCCCGAGATAGCGAAGTTGTCGCCATCTTCCCTTGGGGCAATTGTATTGAAGACTTCCTAGACACAATCGGAATTTCGCTGGACAAATTCTGTCAGGAAATGACCGGGGGATGGCTATTTGGTTACATATCCGCGCTGCAGTCGGCAGGCTTAGCGCCGATACTGTACTGCTATTCGCGCGCAATTCTCAAGACCGAGAAGCGAATTCATTCGCCGACGAACTGTACAATACGTCTGATACCTTTACCACGGCCGTATCGTTTGCTCGTGCGCAACATGAGCAGCCCTTATGCATGGCGTGCCAAAGATGCGTTTGGAGGTAAGATAAGCAAGCTCAGTTATCCTTTTGCCGAGCTGGCATTTCAATTCAGTCCATATTTTGCTGTCGCGCGGTCCAGCCTCGCGCGTTTATTACAAGCAGACAATTGCACGGCAATTTTGGTGCAGGAATATGAGGATCCTAGGTTCGACAGTCTGATCGCGGTCGGGCGAAGTGTTGGCATCCCGGTTTTTGCTACTTTTCAGGGTGGCGATCGCCACTTTAGGTGCTTGGAAAAGTATTTTCGACCTCGGGCAATTGCAAAAGCGGCGGGATTGATTATCGCGAGCGCAGGTGAGGCGAAGCGAGTGAAGGAACGGTATCGTCCAGCCTGTCCAATAGTCGATATTCCCAACCCGTTAGATTTGCGGACTTGGTTCCCAGAGATGCGGAATGAGGTGCGCGTTGCCTTGGGGTGGACGGTTGGAGAACGTGTAGCAATCTACCACGGTCGCATCGAGGTTCATCGGAAGGGCCTCGATATATTACTGTCGGCATGGGCAGGCGTGAACGAGGCTATGGCGGGGAGACCGATCAGACTGGTTGTGATTGGTGACGGCCCCGATCGAGCAATATTCCAGCAATTGATCGAAAGATGCGGCTCTGCGAGCGTGACTTGGATTTCTAACTACATACTTGATCGTACCGCAATGCGTCGAATGCTATGCGCGGCCGACGTGGCAGTTACTGCTTCGCGTCATGAAGGCTTTCCCGTAGCCCCGCTCGAGGCGATGGCCTGTGGGTTGCCGGTAGTAGCGACCGATGCTCCTGGAATTCCAGAAATTTTGGCTGGAGGACGCGCAGTGGGCGGAATCCTATGCCGACGCGACGACGCAAAAGTAATCGCAGCCGCCTTGGTAGAGTTGCTCTCGGATTCCGAGAAGTCCGAGTGTTATGGTAGATTGGCTCGCCAAAGTATTGAGGCACGTTTTGCGCTCGAACCGGTCGGCCGCAGGCTTGCTGCCTTGATCAGCCGGTCTAACCTGTCACAATTGTAGCCGAAGAGCCGAGGTCTTTGGCTATTCTACCTGCCAGGCGGCAACGTGCTCGGACCCACGCGAATAGTTTTGTTCCAGTAGATATCCGAGATATGTCACGGGGCTTGTTGCAATCCAAACAGCTTGCTTGAGGCGATGGCTAAGGTTGGAAAACGCGATGTCGTGACCGACCGCGGTGGAAGGGTTGCAGAAACTTTCTAACCTCACTGGGTGGCCTTTGAAGAGAGCGACTAGTTCTTCCTCACTATAGCCCCGACGCACATGTCCCCATTCCGCAAACAATTTCTCTTCTGAAGGACAAATAGGTTTGAAGATTGCAAAGTGCGGATATCGCCAGGTGTTCTTGGGCGTACTGATCAATATCCAGCCGCCGGGGCGGACCACTCGCTTGACCTCTCGCGCAGCAGCCCCATCGTCCGGGACATGCTCTAAGAGATCGAACAAAGCAACGGCATCAAAGTGTCCGTCTGGGAACGGCAGTTTCACAGCGTCGCCGCAAATGAAGTTCACTCCGGGCCAGGAGTTGCATGGAGCGTCTGCGTAGCTAGGATCCAAATCTAAATTGGTCACCTCTGCGTCCGGATAGAGGAGTGCGGCAATGCCACTCCGGCCGCCACCGATGTCAAGAATTCTCGGTAGATTTTCCATCGGCGATATACGATGAATTGCGCGCATTTTTTCTCGATAGAAGAACCCCAACGTCATAGGGTCCGGAAATGGATTTCGGGATAGAAATGCTCCAAGCGCGGCTTTGGCGCCGCAGACACGATCTCGTTCGATTGTGCGAGGCGAAGCCATCACGTGAATCCCTCAAATGTCCATGGACGGGAGCTCGGGTCATTTCGCCAAAACCACCGCAAGGCCTGAAATCCGGCGATGTAACCTGCAAGTTGGGGAGCCAGTAGACTCCAGCGCCTCCAGTACGACGGTCTCAGCGCTGCCAAGATCTGCAGAGCATAGTACCAGGGCAGAGTTGCAAACACTCTTCTCAGATTGCCGACGTGACCGTGACGGGCATACTGGACGAGGAGAGCCGATACGTGCCCTTTCATGTACGCTCTCATTTGGCTCTTGAGCTGTGCTGGCGAATGCCGATGTTCATGGTAAACAACAATGGCAGGATCGTAGTAACAGTCATAACCGGCCGCGAGCACACGATACCAATATTCGCTATCTTCGCTACATCCTGCCGCTCCAGCACCCAGTCTTTCGTCGAATCCGCCGACCGCTTGGAGAGCGGACCGGCGGATGGCCATGTTGGCCCCAGCTCCGACGTGCCACACGGGTGAGCCGAACGGAATCATCGGTCGGAAAACTTGATCCCGGAAACGTTGACATTGAAGACCGCGGCCGAAACCTCCGAGCTCAATCTCGAATGCAAGCTGGCTTGTGGTGCGCAACTCAGCGGGCAGCACTAGTCCGGTGACCGACAGGATGTCCGGTGACGAAAATGCTGCACGAATCCGTTTCGCCCATTTGGGATGGACCATGACATCATCGTCGGTGAAAGCGATGATGGAACCAGTAGCGGCACGCATTCCCGTATTACGGGCGATGCTTAGACCTTGGCGGGCTTCAGCCACATAACGGACATTCACACGGCCCTTCGCAATCTCGGCCACATCGCCGGAGGTCGGAGCGTTGTCTACGACAATGATCTCGCGGAGATCTCCCATAATTGGTGCGAAGCTATCCAGACATCGCTTCAGCACCTGGGGCCGATCTCTTGTGCAAATGACCACCGATATAGTCTCGCCCAATCCGGCCGTTTCAAGTTCGTCACAAGCTTGCGCAAATCCATTCAACACGTGCGTGTCTGACAACACCTCAACGAGAGATCCTGATGCCAAAGGCTGCGGCAAGGACTTATGCAGGCGGAGGGCGGGAGGAAAGCTATGGGGCCAGATACGGTTGCCCAGAGGAGCGGCGATGATGGACGGGATCAACGCCGACAGTGCCTCGGGCAAGATCGGCAATTGCGCAGCCAAAAAACTCGTAATGCCGAGAGGAACGTCGTTACACCACAGCACAACGTAAACGCCGCCTTCACCTTCACACACCGATATCGGATCGAGCGGCTGCGCCAGGTCGATATGTTGTATCCGCCACGGGGCTTGCATCCTTATCATTGCTGATCCCGTATTTTAGCCACGCGTCGCACCGAGCGATCGTACTCGCCGAAGAGCCCAACGACACCTCCCCACAGTTCAAGCGCGACCATCGCGGGTGGAAGTACGTGCCTGCCTCTCAAGCTTTTCCAGAGTTGGCTGATCTGATCAACAAACCACCATCTGACCAGCTTTCGGAGCGGGGCCCGAAACGCGCGGTCCGAGCGATAGGATTTGACGATGAAGGCCATATGAGCGAGGCCCCAGGTCCAATATTGCCGTCGCAGCTGTTTGCTTTCGCGTCTGTGGTCGTGCAGCACTGCAAATTGCGGTTCATAAACGAACGGCTTGCCGATGCGCGCCATCCTGTAAAACATATCAAGATCGCCCCCGCCGGGGAGGGGAGCCCCGGTATCTAAGGCCTCATCGAAACCACCTATCTCAACTACGATTTTCCTGTCGAACGCCATGTTGGCACCTGCACCAAAAACGCCAGCGCCGCACGGTGCTAACGGATTATGTAGATCGACGGCGCAGAAGCGCTTCTTCTGGAAACCGCGCCGAAAACCTCCCCGGCGTTCGAAGAGTACCTGTGCCTCGGTCTCGAGTGCAAATGGAAGAACAAGGCCTGTGAAGGCAATTGCATCAGGATTATCGTTCCAGGCCTCGTGCAGGCCGGCGAGCCATCCCGGTGTAACGACAACGTCGTCGTCGATATAAGCGAGGAAGTGGCCTTTTGCCTCGCAAAGGGCTCGGTTGCGTCCGAAGTTAAGCCCCGTTTTGGGTTCGACGACGTAACGCACGCCTGTATGACGTGCAACCACGTCCGCCGTTCGCCCATCAGGCGGAGCGTTGTCAACCACCAATACTTCGAAGGCTGCTGTGAGCTCGGAGGGAGCCGGATTGAGCGCTGTTAGCGCCGATAAGCAGCGATCCACCCATTCCGGCCGATCGCGGGTGCAGATTGCAACCGTGACACTAGGCATCTTCGCCGGGAGAGATCTCCCTCTTTCATACCGAATTTGGTCTGCGACGATGGCTACGTTCGCATGACTAAAGATCAGCTGCGACACTTCCGAAGCGCTAAAGCTGTCCCGAGCGCCGGTCTCCTTCAGGACAAACTCGATCAATCTTCCGCGACGGACAACTGTCAATGCGAGACCGCCATAGCCCTTTAAACAAAGAGACGGCAGTTCTTGATCGAGGTCGATTGTTGCCCTCAAATAGCGCATTCAGTCCTCAATGCCATCTGACGCGGGGCTAGCTCTTTGCAGTCGCGCCATCGAGGCAAACAGACCTCCCTCGGCCATGAGCGCTGGAAAAGTACCCTGTTCCACTACTTTGCCGCTCTTAATGACTACGATATGATCGGCATCCATGATTGTGAATAATCGATGCGCGATAATGATTATTGTGACCTTGTTTTTCAGAGCAGCAAGGGTCTGTTGGACTAGCAGCTCAGTGTTGCTGTCCAGCGCGTTGGTGGCCTCGTCAAGAATTAGAATGCTGGGATTGCGAATCAATGCGCGCGCTAGCGCTAGCCGCTGGCGCTGCCCCCCTGAGAGCCGGATGCCTCGTTCACCTATTTCGGTATCATATCCGTTTGGCAGCTCCGCTATGAATTCATCGGCGTGGGCGAGTCGCGCTGCGGCAACTACTTGTTCGGTTGTTGCGTCAAGGCGACCGTACGCAATGTTTTCAGCGATCGTGCAGCTGAAGAGATGAACATCCTGCGAGACAACTGCCACGCAATCCCGCCAATCCTTCATGCGGAATTCTGGTAGCGGCATACCATCAACTAACACTGTGCCGGTCACCGGGTCGACGTGACGGCAAAGTAGATTGATAAGGGTCGACTTGCCGGCACCCGAAGGTCCGACGACGGCTGTCGTGCGGTTGGACGGAATGAAGAGGTGGACGTCTCTCAAGGCAGGTATCTGAGATCCTTCATACTGCGCTGTCACCCCGCTCACCGCTATTCCCTCTCGAAGTGCCGTGAAGGGGCGCGGTCCCGACGGCAGCTTTGAATGTCTGCACTCCCGCTGCACAGTATCGATCTCGATGACGGCGCTTCCCAGCTCCAACATGCCGGCCCTGGCTGCAATTAGCGCTCGGACCCGCGGCTGCAGCCGGTAAAGAATAAGAAGAAATGCAGCCAAAGTGGGAATGCCTGCGCCAGACCAGAACAATGTGACTATCCAAAGTCCAATTCCCAGAGCTGACAGAACTTCAAAAATCGGCGATGTAAGATTAGACAGAAGCTCCAAACTCAGAAATTGGCGACGAACATCGTCTGAAACATCTGCAAATCGCTTTTCCTCGTATGCAACACGACCAAACATCTGGATCGTCTTCAACCCTGTCAGACCTTCCCAAGCCCGCTTGGTGAAAGCTTCATTGGCTTTGAGGGCCGCTTCACCAAATGCCTTGGTCTGCCGGGTAATCAAATACAGCAAAATGATAATTGTACCGATAAATGGTGTGACCAGTAGGGTGGCTTTCCATGAGATAAAAACGAGCACAACAAGCAAGACTAATGCCGCGGTGACATCGACCAGAAATCCAAACAAAACCTTTAGCGCTCGAGCGCAGCGCCATGTTTCGGAAAAAATGGAGTTTGCGATACGACCGGAGGGCTGCGCGTCCAGGAACCCCGGGCTTGCTGATAAGATCGCCTCGTACAGCTTGAGACGCATCTTATGCCCGGCTGCCGCGTCAACCGAGGCGAAGTATGCGGCGTTCCAGTAGCCAACTATCGCCTTCAACAGAACGCTTAAGAAAACCAGCGAAACGAGGCCGGGCACCTGCCATTGAGGGGAAAACACGTTCATTATCTGAACGAGATAAGCGGGAAGCTCGCTTTCTGCACTCCCTCCGCCTGACAGTGCGGTGAGAAGTGGGAGGAAAAGGTACAGACCGATTCCCTCAAACAGTGCAGACAGAAGGCCAAGCAAGACGATCGTGAGCAAGGTGCCGCGAGTCAAGTTGAGACTGGGTAGGAGTCGTCTCGCTATCGATAATTCGTACTGCATGTCTGCTAGCTATTCTGCTTTCGAAGGATGCCTGGACATCTAAAAGCCTGGCAGGCTTGGTTCTGCCTGCGATGAAAAATATGCCGATTAATGCAAAGCAAGCCCTCTAAAATCGAGCTCCTGATTCCCGGAGCTTAACTGGCCGCTCTGAACCGGCTTGGTAGGTCAAATGTTTCTTAGAAACGTCCGATCTGCGCGCTCCAGCACGTCTGTTCTAGGGAACGGGCCGGTGTTGCTCTACTAGCGCTTGTTTGGGTTTTCTTCAATCCTGTCAGGCCATTAGGTTAACAGGTACAGTTTTTATGCGTGAAACTGGCTGATATCAGCTCAACCGATCGAAACACCGCGCGAAGCGCGAGGTCGAAGTGCCGGAACCGGCTGGCGATAGCCTGAAGGCGGCCGGCCAGATCATCGCTCAATGGCGGGATGGTTTCCAGCGGTAATGTAGCGGGCGCGCTGGACGGGCCACTCATCTTTCTGTTCGAGCAGGACAGCTCAGATGAGGCGGGCGATGGCATCCTCTTTGGGAAAGATGCCGGGCACTTCGGTGGCCGTTAATCTAGACGTTGAGGCGCCCGATCGGGTTGCGTGGTTCCTCGGTCGCTTGGCGTTTCGCAAATCGATCCTGCCCGAGAACTGCCGGTCGCCCCCGCAAAGCCGCCCGCCGGCTACGGCGCTATTGGAGGACACCACTAGGGGACACGACCTGGCCGACATCGTCGTTGGACCGACGTTGAGTTCAAGACATCTGGCAGCTTCGTCTTCTTACAGGTCCAGACTCTTGCGGTCACACAACCGCATTCGTTGACCGCAACGGCGCAGCTTTTAGAGCACGATCATCCTGGCCATCCCCAGCCATCCGCCCTCTGCAAATATTTAGATCGCAGTAGTCGCGATCTACTCGTGTCGAGCAATCAGCGACGCCAATGGAGCGGCGGCAGTTTTTTGAGCTATCGATAGAGATGATATTGTCCTGTCGAGAGGCCCCCGTTGCCGGATCGCAAATCGCGCAAGCCGGAGCATTACATGATCCGATTATTCGGCCGGCCACAGCATCTATGCTGAGGTACCTGCATCCCTCACCCGCAACCCCTCAGACGTCTATCCGACTCTGTTCGGTGGTCGATCAAGATCAAGTGCAACGCGCAATGCATACAAGGCTTGCGCTGTAGACGATGATGGATATCGTTTGCGGAGGAGCCAAAGTCCGGTCGCGTCGCGGCCCAACGTTTTCGCTTTTTCGCGGATGTGGACCGTGAAGAGCTCCGAGGTGAATTAGCGGGAGCTCGCTCCGAAACGACGGAATGTCACGGTCGAAGTTGATGTCAGCTCGCAGTAAGTTTCGCTTGCCCAGGTCGGATTGCTGATACAACTTCTAAGCCGGAACGATGGTTGGATTAGCGTTCCGGAAGATCTCGCCAGGGCGAGCCCTTCCGAATTACACACAACATGCCCTTGAGAACCCGCCGCTCGTCACCCCGCGACATCGGGCGACCGCTTCGGCAGCAGGGGATTGATGAAGTCCATTCTCGATCGCTCAGGAAAGCCGCGCCATGTGGCCCCCAAATCGCCGCAGGAATGAATCACTGTTCGCGAGCTGGCGGAGTCGGTTACGAGTACAGGACCACGCAGTCTACATCATTTCCAGCTGACATTGTTCCGAATTACCTTCGCGGGGACCCCTCCAACAAGGGAGTTTTCTGGTACGTCATCTACGACTAAAGCGCCTGCAGCAATGATCGAGCCACTACCTATCGTGACTCCCTTCAAGATTGTGGACCTAGCTCCCAACCAGACATTCTCTCCAATCCTCACGTGACTTACTGTGTCATGGTTCGCATTTGTCAATTGATGTCCATCATTGTCTCTAATAATGACATCTGGTCCAATCGCCGCGCCGGCTCCGATTGTAATTCGGCTTCGGCATTCAATTTGCAGATTGCGCGAGGCATACCCGCCGCCATGAAGTTCAAGCAGTGCGCCGTCCTTCACCTCGACAAAGGCGCCCGACTTGATGGCAAAATTGCCTCCAGTTAGCCGAACAGTTGCGTTGCGCATTATGACAAGAGAACCGGGCTCGGCGCCAGAGAAGGGCCATGGTTCGTTGAATAGAAATACGGCGCCTTTACCAACTTCCAGGCGACCTTTCACCGACAATGTCGCTTGGGGGAAGACGAGCACTCTAAGTCCTTGCCCGTGTTTCAGGGCCGCAAATAAAGTTCTTAGGACTGACAATTTCCACAATCGATAGATGTGGGATCGCCCAAGGGAAAGCTTTTGATTTAAGACACGCAACGTCGAAAGCCTCCCGCGACCTCTTCTGCGACAAGATTGCGCAGAGAGGCTTCTTTGACAACAGCTTTCATCCGGCTATCCAGTGTTGTGGGCTTGGCTACTCAATACTGATTTTCCGCATGAGAGGCTGTAGCGAGACGGCGGCCAGGTGCCGTGGGCCGCCCTCTAATCGGAAGGGGCCACGGTGCAACGGTCGGCTCTTCGGCAGGGATCGAGGAACTAACCAGATTGATGGGGGAACGATGTTCTGCCAAGAGGCCGTCCCCAATGCACATCGGCTAAACGCAAGGGCAGCCCTGGGGTGAAGGGACGCTGCGCCTCCAATGTTTGTCACCGGCGGATACTTGGTCACACTTGGCAGCTAGCGATCAGCAATCTCTTAAAGGAGAGACCAGCGGGCAAGAGTGCCTTGAGAACCCCAGACACCAAAGCAACAGGCTGGCATCCATCTGGTTCTACGAACAGCAAATACGTGCGCTGTACCAAACTGCTATAATAACCAACATTCCTGCGAGAACTACTACAGCAAGCAGTTTATGAATATCGACCGGGCTCCCGTACGTCAAACGCAGAGCGGAAGTACCGAATTTCAATGCTATATCATCTAGCAACGAACGTTTTCGCTTGGCACACGTTAGCTCCGATTCGATTTCCATAGTCTATGGTGACGCCGGCCTGATCATCCTTCAACTCTAAAATTCAACCAATCTGCGCAATTTGTGGCCGCAGAGACGCCGCGTCTACCTACCAAAAGGGTGTTATATTTGTCGTTATTGAGGACGGAAAATGCAGCGGCCGGATCGTGAGATGACTCGATATGTTCGAAGGGCTCGAGCCGTAGCCGTAGTGCTGGTCGGTGGCCTGTTCTGGTGCCCCGTGTCTCTTAGTGCTGGCGGCGTATGCATTTTGCATCCGCGGCCGTTCAAGTTGCAATCAGACACCGTGCGCTGGTCCTTCACGATCACGCCGGGCGCGCAATGCATTCAGGGTTTGCGCTGGTCAACATTCATAGTCGACAAGATTTCGATCGTCGAAGCGCCGAAATCGGGTCGCTTGGTCTTGAGTGGTCCGTCCTTCCGGTACCTTGCCGATGTAGCGGAAAGGGGCTCCGATCAGTTCAAGATAGCAGTCTCGGGAAGTTCGCTTCGAATCGACGGAACATCCACAATCGACGTAGACGTCAACTTGCGCTGACCAAGGAATCCCTCATCGAGTTCGCTAGCGCGGAACGTTGGTTCGGTTGCTGTTGGCGTTGGGATATGACGAAGCCGCGGGCGGCACTCCCTGGCCAATCGGGTTCTGAAACGGATTGTTGCTGGGCTGCGTCGCCACCGGCGGTCGGGTTCCAGCAGTAGAGCCTTGTGTTCGGACTGAAGTGTTCTTCTGCTGCGTCCCTTGGGCAAAGGCCGGTGCGGCGAGAGATAAAATAAGCGGTAAGATCGCAAATAGTTTCGGTTTCATCGGAATCTCCCTCGTTTCGGCCGTCAATCGTCCCCACAGAGCTAGGCATCGGCGGCATATTTGAAAGAGCTAGGGCTTCTTGCAGGCCGAATAAAAGGTGCCGTTTGTGGTGACAACCCGCTCTATGCACTGCCTGGGATCGGCAATCTCGCCAGCGACGCTGAAATAATAGGCTTGGTTCTTGAGGATAAGCGCGTAATTGCCCGGAGGGAGTTCCAGCCCCGGATCCTCACTGTGGACCTCGTACATCTCGGAATTTTCGGGCACCGGAGAAACCCGGTATGAATACGAGAAATTTCTGATGACCCAGACATCGTCTTCGCCGGGCCGTTTTCCAGCAGCTTCGCTGGAAAATTCGCGTGTGATCTTTGCGATCACGCGCACCTCGGCTCGCTCCAATATGTTCGTCGCCACATCGCGCCGAAACACCAGGAATTTGGGGTGTCCATTCGGCAGGCTTGCACCCCTGGGAAGCTTGAAGGCGGCCGAAACAGCGATCCGGATGTCAGGCGGGCGGCCGGGCAGCAGCTGCAATTCAGTTAATGAGCTGTCGCCAACCGCGTAGATGCCGTATTCCCTCGGCAGCAGCGAACCCGGTTGCCGCGTAGGCGGGTTCGGCGGTAAGTTCAAGCTCGGCGAGGGCGCAGGTTGCTCCGGCGACGTCGATTTTCCATAGCTGTGAACGGCCTTTCCAAGCGAGTCCAGGCGCTCGCGTTGAGAGACCACCGCAACAAACAATGCAGCGATCAAAAGTACGCCCCCGGAGCGCTTGGCGGCGGTCCAGAAAAGGCGATGCCGGCGTTCAGCAACGGATTCGAGCCCGACCCCGGCGGCCAAAGGGGTGGGGCGAGGGGAATACGGGGGCAAGGGGCCATCCAACTGCGGTGCCATAGATGGTGCCGGAAAAATCTGCTCCTGCGAGAATTGCTCGACACCGCGAATGGCAGCTTCAAGCGCCAATTCGGCCTGCTTCATCTCGGCCGGACCAGAACTGCCGAGTTGCTCTTGAAGCTTGTGGCGCGCGAGATCGTAAACGGTCCGGCGCATCAGCTCCGGGTCGCTCTTAACGGTATCGATCATGCGCGCTATGACGAGCGCGAACTGGACCTCAGACCCGGTCTGTTCTCCTTCGTCTAGGCTGGGCACTCGTAAATCACGGGACGTCATACTGCTTAGGCACCCCGCCGATGGATCATTTACTATCATAATCCGGTGTTTCAAAATTCTCAAAAGAAACTAGTGTACGGCGCATTAGCCGATGGGACTGAAAGTGTCAGTATCCATTCGGCAGGGAGAGGCATTGTGCGCATCAGATTAACCCCCGGCTTCGCGGCCTCCATTTTTCTCTGTTCACTTTTTGGTTCGGCCACCAGTCCGGCATCTGCGATCACTGCCGAGGTCGCTAAAAGGTGCGGCGCTCTCACGGCCAAGCAGTTTCCGCTTCGCGAACGGGGCAATCCCGCAGCGGGCAGTGCCAAGGGCAGCGGCAAGGATCAGCGGGCTTTCTTCAACAAGTGCGTCGCCAACGGCGGCAAGGTTGAGGATGGGAGCACCGAGAAATAGCAGCGAAAGGGTCGTCGCTGGGGGAGCACCTCGTCGCCTCTAGCCGTCGCCTTTTGGCGAGCTGGCTGCGTGAGCTGGCTCCGGGACATTGCCGTCCTTGCCCATGCATTCCCTGAAGTAGGTCTGACGATCTGCCGTTCCGGGGGCCGAGCCGGGTCGCTTGTAGGGATACGCTAGATAAGAAAAGCGCATGCATTTGCGTGCAGCATCTGCACTCGGACCGGCAACGGCGCTATCGTAGCTCACTGTCAGCGCCACGACTGACGCTCCTAGGATCCAGATCGGATTTTGAACAAACATCGCCATACCCGCTGCTCGGAGCAAATTCTTTTTAGAAGTGCTGCTCCGCTAATGCGAAATATGACATTGCTCGTCAAGCAGATGTTTCAATTGCGCTCTTGTTTGAGTTCGAGGAGCGGTCACCTGAAAGTCCCATGATTGCACCAGAGCATCTGAGTTCCACGGCAACTCCTGCTGTAGTGCGGACAAAACCCCTGTCCGTAATTTCGCGGGCCTCTGCTTCTTGATGTACAAGAATTTAGGAGGCCGTTAAGTCTGTCCGTCGCCCTCGCACACATCATTCAACTTGTTGGCTTCCTGCTAAGTTCGCATTGAGGGGCATTTGATTGCTTGCTGCATGAAAAGGGCAAGCAGTCATGGCAAAACAAACCAAGTTGTTGAGCGGCGCTTACACGAGTGTGCTTTCTGGAACGTCTGGCTCGGACACTCTTTTTGGGGGCGCTGGAAATGACCTCCTCACGGGAGGGGCCGGACGTGACACCTTCGTCGTCTCGAAAGGTTATGGTTCCGACACGATTGCGGACTTCGCTGCCGGAGTAGGCGGCGATGTATTGCGAGTTGCGAATTACGGCTTTTCAAGCTTTTCCGTCTTCAAAGCCGCTAGCAAGCAGGTCGGGACGGACGTCGTTGTAAAGTTGTCGAGCAGCGAAACGGTTACGCTTAAGAATGTGAAGCTGTCTGCACTTGTGGCGGACAACGTAACTTTCGATAGCTCGGTTGCCACCAAGGCTGCCCCGGTGGCCAAACCTGTGACGCTGGCGGGGGGGACCGAGGATACCAGCTACTCCATCAGCGCGGCCACCCTGCTGGCGGGAGTGACGGATGTCGACAGCTCCTCGCTGTCGATCACCGCGGTGAGCATTGCAAGCGGCGGCGGCAGCCTGGTCAACAACGGCAACGGCACCTGGACCTACACCCCGGCTGCGAACTACAGCGGACCGGTCAGCTTCAACTACACCGCCTCTGACGGCGCGCTCACCGCGAGCTCGACGGCCAACCTGTCCCTGACAGCGGTCAATGATGCACCGGCGGCCAAGCCTGTGACGCTGGCGGCGGGGACCGAGGATACCAGCTACTCCATCAGCGCGGCCACCCTGCTGGCGGGAGTGACGGATGTCGACAGCTCCTCGCTGTCGATCACCGCGGTGAGCATTGCAAGCGGCGGCGGCAGCCTGGTCAACAACGGCAACGGCACCTGGACCTACACCCCGGCTGCGAACTACAGCGGACCGGTCAGCTTCAACTACACCG
>NZ_JBVVPR010000015.1:0-160157 GCF_055811835.1 Bradyrhizobium sp. WSM4874 | reverse complement strand
GACGCCGCCAACGTCGTGCTCTCAGCAGTCGGCCACAACTTCCGCCGTATCCTCGCCTGGCTCAGAGAACTCTTGTGCCTCTTCCTGATCCAGCTATCGCATACGCTTGCCTGTCCGCTCCCGCTCAATTCGGCTTCTTAACGGACGACTACCGAACGACCGATCTTCGCCAAACCACTCCCTGTGGTGATGGGTCCTGGCTTTCGCCAGGACGACACCGAGAGTGCGGCGGATCGCTCCGCCTGCACTGACGTTTCCCTTACGCCGGCGTCAGCTTCGCCACTTCGCCCTTCATGTCGTCGAGTACGCCTGATATCGCCGTAACCAGCTCGTCGATCTGGGCCTTGGTGACGATCAGCGGCGGGCAGATGGCGATGGCGTCGAGCATGTTGCGCGAGATCACGCCGCGCTCCTGCAGCATGCGGCTGGCCATGCCGCCGGCGGCGCCCGGCGTTGTCGCTGCGGTCTTGCGCGCCTTGTCGAGTACCAGTTCGATCGCTGCGATCATGCCGACGCCTCGGACTTCGCCGACCAGCGGATGGCTGGTGAGTTCACGCAGCTTGCCTTGCATGTAGCCACCGAGTTCGGCGGCGTGCGCAACCAGGTCCCGCTCCTCGATGATCTTCAAATTCTCCAGCGCAATCGCCGAGCCGACCGGATGGCCGCCCGCGGTGAAACCATGGCCGAGCACGCCGATCTTGTTGCTCTCATCGGCGATCGGTTCGAACATGCGATCGTTCATCATGATGGCCGACAGCGGGAAATAGCTCGAGGTGATCTGCTTGGAGACCACGATCGCGTCGGGCTTGATGCCGTAGGTTTCGCAGCCGAACATCTTGCCGGTGCGGCCGAAGCCGCAGATGACCTCGTCGGCGACCAACAGGATGTCGTACTTGTTCAAAACCTTCTGGATCTTGTCCCAATAGGTTGCCGGCGGCACGATGACGCCGCCCGCGCCCATCACCGGCTCGCCGAAGAACGCCGCGATCGTGTCGGGGCCTTCCTTTTGGATCAGCGCATCGAGCTCCTCGGCTCGCCGCGTCGCGAAGGCTTCCTCGCTCTCGCCGGGCGCGCCGTCCTTGTAGAAATGCGGCGAGCCCGTGTGCAGGATGTTCGGGAGCGGCAAGTCGAAAGAGCGGTGGTTGTTCGGCAGGCCGGTGAGGCTGGCGGACGCAATGGTGACGCCGTGATAGGCGCGCATCCGGCTGATCACCTTCTTGCGCTGTGGTTGGCCGAGCGCATTGGAGCGATAGGCAATCAACTTCAGAACGGTGTCATTGGCCTCCGAGCCCGAGTTGGTGAAGAACACCTTGCTCATCGCAACCGGCGCGAGCGCGACCAGCTTCTCGGCGAGATCGATCGAGGGCCCGTGCGATTTGGCGGAGAACGTGTGATAGAACGGCAGCGCCTGCATCTGCTTGTGCGCAGCCTCGACCAGCCGCTTCTCGTTGAAGCCGAGCCCGACGCTCCACAGGCCTGCCATCGCCTCGAAATAGCGCTTGCCCGAGGCGTCGAACACGTAAGGGCCCTCGCCGCGTTCGATCACGAGGGGACCGGCCTGCTGATGGGCGCGCGCGTTGGTATAGGGATGGAGCTGATAGGCCACATCCCGGGCCTCTTGCGAATTGGGTAGCATGGACATTTGCAGGCATCCTTGAAAGCGTCACGTCGCCGGCGCGGCCGGCGTCATCACTCGATGATCCAGCTCCTTGGCTATTGCCACCGCGCAAAACTTGCAACGTCAATCCGTGGGCGGCAAGCGCTCAGCAGCGTTGCACAAAGCCGCACATCGGGAAGCCGTCACGCCGCGCCGTCGTCATTCCCCTCGTTATCGGCGGCAGCGGCCTCCCGCACCTCCACCAGTGCCATCGAGAGCAGATACACCGTCGTGGGCAGACCAAGACGGCGCGCCGCCTCGGCGGCATGCGACAGGTCGCTTGCCAGCTCCTCGAGCTGATCTCCCCGTGACAATGTCCCACTCCATCCGTCGATCGCGGCCGCCTACACCGCAACGGCGCCGCTGGTTCTGATCAGTTCGGCGCTGGACTGGATTGTAGCAAAATTCCCGATCACATTCACTACCGCATGCTTGTAGGCGGCAGCATCGCCTGTCCCCGGCTGCCGGCAGGCCACCGCGTCGGCCACTATCTGGTAGCGATGGCTGCGGTGAAACCCGTCGATAGCGGTGGCCAGAATGGTTTCATCCAGGGAAAAGCCCGCGAGCACGCAACGGACATTGCGGATATTGGACATGTAGTCCACAAACCGCGACGAGCTGTAGGCCGACGGCAGCGGGTGCTCGAACGTCATTTCTCCCGGCCGCGGCTTCGCCTCCGCGATCCAATCGGTCAGCCTGGATGCCGGATTGAACCAGGCCGCCTGCGCGATGCGCTTCAGGTGCATCACCGGCCAGAGATTGACGCGCCACAGCGTCAGCATTTCCACGCAGCGCGCCGTGGCGTCATCGCCGTCGAGGATGACGTGGCGACGTCCTGGGGTCAGGTATTCGACCTGGAGATCCGCGCAGACCAGGATCGGCGGATCGTCGGTGATGGAAACCAGCATGGTTTTGCGCGCAGCTGCACCAGTTTCAACGGCCGGCGAGCGCGACGTCCCGCAGCGGCGACGTCACGGCCCGTCCTGCCGAGGCGTCGAGCACGCCCGGCCGGTCCCAATCGCCCTCGGGGCGGATGATCACGTACGGATCGCTGTCCAGCGTAATGGCATCCGGGCCCGGTTCGATCTCCAGCAGCATTTCCGTGTAGGAGAAGTCGGAGAAAGTGATCTTGCGATTGTGGCCAAGCGGCTTGGCGCCGAAATGGGCCCAGAAATCGACCAGACGGTCCTGCGCCTGGCCGTAGATCTTGCGAAAGCCCTTGCGCTTCACATAGTCGACGCTCGCCTGTACCAGCTTGAACGAGACGCGCGAGCGCCGATATTGGTGCCGCACCGCAAGCCGTTCCACCTTGGCGAAATCGCCGAAGAACCGCACCCTCAGACAGCCCGCAGGCTCGTTGCCGACATAGCCGATGAAATGCGCGGCGACCATGTCGTTGCCGTCGAACTCCTCATCGAACGGGCAATCCTGCTCGGCGAGATAGACGGCTGAGCGGATCGAGGTGACCAGCATGAGATCGCTGAGATCGCGTGCGAGGCGAACGGTGATGGCGCGGGAATCGGGCTTCGCGAGAGGAATCCTAGTACCGTGCATCTGCAAAACTCCTTGCTTGAATGATCGCGCCGGGCATGCGCATCGGCTGCCGATGCCAAGGCCGCTCGTAGCACCACAGATCGGGTTGGAAGCTTGGAACAGGCTCGAAGCCTGTCGCCTTCATGATGTCGCGTCCGGCCACGGTTGACGGCTGCGCATAGCAATCCGAGTTGCGAAACCTTAGCTGTCTCAGATGAGCCGCGGCTTTGCCGAGACCGGCGACGCCGCGCCCCGTCGCCGCGATCGCCCAGATGTAGATGGCGGAAACGTCCTCGTTCGCGGACGCGAGATGGCGCGTCTCCGGCGCGGTGAGGCAGATCTCGTCGAGCAGCAGCGCATCATGCCCGCGATCATTGAGAAACAGGAAAGCCATTCCGCCGACGAGGTTGCCCTTCCGGCTGAAAGTCAGGATGCTGTCGGGATCGAAGGCGAAATATTTTGCAAGCTCAGCCGCCCCGATCCGAACGCCCGGCACCAGCCGGTGCGCCAACTGCGAAAGCGCGGCTATTTCGGAAAATTGGGCGCGACGGACGTCGACATCCGGACTGAGCGGCAGCGCGTCGAAATCATGCCTTGCGGCAAACGAGCCCCTTTCCATACCCATGTCACCCCTCTATCGTTCGCGGCTTTCGTGCCCCGCTATGACAAAGAGCTTAGCGGCTGGGGATCAGGCGTATGCAGCAGTTATTGCACCGGGGTGCTGCGATGATGCAGCACCGTGAAGAAGCCCTGGACATGTCCTGGGACGATTTGAAACTGTTTTTAGCTTGCGCAAAATATAAAAGTTTCCGCAACGCCGCCGAAGAGCTCGGGCTCACCTCCACCACCCTGATGCGCAGGATCGACCGGCTCGAAGAGAGCATCGATTGCAAGCTGTTCCTGCGCGACCAGAGCGGGCTCACGCTCAGCGACGAAGGCAGCGCGATGATCGCCGACGTCGCGCACATGGAGCGTCATGCCTTCAACGTGTTCCGGCGTGCCTCGCGATCGTCCAATGACATGTCAGGCACCGTACGCGTCGCGGTGACGGAAGGCCCCGGCAATTTCTGGATCCTGCCGCGACTGATCGACTTCCAGAAGACCTATCGCAAGATCACCGTCGACCTGCGCTGCGCGATGGAACAGGCCGATGTCGCGCGGCTCGAATCCGATATCGCGATCCAGCTCGAGCCACCGACCAATCCCGATCTGATCGTCGCCAAGCTCGGCCGGCTGCACATCTATCCGTTCGTCTCCAAGGAGTACGAAAACCTCTACGGCGTGCCCGCGAGCCTGGCCGAGCTGAAGAACCACCGCATCATCAAGCAGAGCGCCCCGCAGGTCGACGACGGCGCTTATGCCCGCGTACTCGGACTTAAGTCGCTCGAGGGCATCGTCGGGATCAAGACCAATTCCTCGGTCGGCGTGCTCTACGCAGTGGAGCGCGGCGCCGGCATCGGATTCCTGCCGACGGTCTCGATCGCGCTCGGCGCCCCGCTCATTGCCGTCGATCTCGGCGTCAGCCACCACGCCGATCTCTGGCTCACCTATCACAAGGAGTTCCGCACCTCCGAGCGCCACAAGATCGTGGTCGACTGGCTGAAGAAAATCTTCGATCCCAAGAACCATCCCTGTTTCCGCGACGAGTTCATCCACCCGAACGCGCTTGCGCCGATGATGACGGCCGCGCGCGAGGGCTTTGGATTGACGGGATATGTCGCGGCAATGCCGACGTAAAGCTTGAGCGTGATTTTTTCGGAAAACCGCTTCGCGGTTTTCCGGATCCTACTCTGGGCGGACGTGGGCAGGCTTCGCCTCACCAACGATATTCGAAGCCGACCGTGCCCTGATGCGACATCAGTTCGTTGCGGAACTTGCCGTCGTAATTGACGTAGAGCCGCGCCGTGTTGGTCAGGCTGAGCGAGGCCGAGGCGCCGGCATCCATGCCGTAGCGGCTCTCGCCGATGCCGGGCACGACGATGCTCTGGGTCCCGAGGCTGACCTGCACCGATCCCAGGTCCTGATGGAAATTGTCGACGAACTTGCCATAGGCGGACAGGTCCAGGATCTTCTGGTCGAAGATGAAGTAGCGCCCGATCTCGGCTCCGATCATGACACGCGCGCGCGAGAGCGCCGTCGAGCCGACATTGAGTGGATCGAGGCCGCCAACCTCCTGGAATGCGACGCTGGTGGCGCGGACATATTCCAGTGCGCCCTTGGGCACGATGCGCATCTGGTCCTTGGTCCAGTAATAGCTGATCTCGGTCAGCGCGCCGTCAACTGCGGCGCGATAACCCGCGGTCGCCAGTCCCAGGCCGGTGTCCCGGCTGGAGCGGACCTTGCCGAAGCCGTGCACCACCGCGAACGCCCAGGTCCAGGGACCCTTGTCGACCGAGCCGCTGAAGCCGAGTTGCGTCAGGTCCAGCGTCGCGGACTGAAGTGCGAGCGGCACGTTGATGTCGGTGTGGCTCTGGTCGACGGAGAAGCCGAGATTGACACCCGGCGCGAGCCGCGCGCCAAGACCTGCGACACCGCCAAACGTCTTCCGCTTGTCGCCGACAAAGTCTCCTTGCGCATCCGTCCGAACCGTGATGCCGTAACCCTCGAACCAGGTGCGGTAGCGCGGGTCTTCCGTGCTCGCCGACGCGCCGCCGCCGCCGGGATTGGTCCGGAACGCCCGGTTGACGCCGCCAGATGCCTGGTTTCCGAGCCGCTCCAGGAAATTCGAGCCGAGATTGAGCGAGCTGTTGCCGGCCGACTGGTCGTAATTGGTCGCGGTCGGCATCGGCGTCGGTGACGGCGTGGGTGTCGGGGTCGGCGTGGGCGTCGGGCTTTGCGCAAAGCCTGATGTCGTCGACAGCACCATGATGAGCGCAAACGCCACGGCAGCCGCGATCCGGCGGACGCGGTTCAGCCTGATCGCCTGCCGTGTCTCTGAGGGCTGCGACGTGCAGCACATGGCGACAAATCCCGAAGCAAAGGGCGGCGCGCAAAAATGCAACAGGAGCGGCGCACGCGTGCCGCGATTTGTGCCGAACTGTTACTGAGGGTCAACCGGCTGGCGCGTCAAGGCAAAGGCATTGCTTTCGATTGTGGTTCCGCGGCCACAGGTCGCAAATTGCGGACGGGCAGTCCGGTCGGACTCTTGAAATTCGCGCGCGGCTTGCTAACGGGCGATTTTCATGTTGCAATATCGGACACAATCGGAATTGGCCGCTCGACTGTGCGTTTCGCGACATTGAGACTCAAGACTCGAACAGACTACCGGATGCCCGTTTGTGGCGTGGCACGCGAAAAGCGGCCGCGTCGTTTTTGTATCTAGCGGAGGAGACTGAGGATGCCGCAAAAGGGCACCGTCAAATGGTTCAACCCGACCAAGGGCTATGGGTTCATCAAGCCAAACGGCAGTGACAAGGACGTCTTCGTCCATATCTCCGCCGTCGAGCGCGCCGGACTCTCGACCCTCAATGAAAATCAGGTGGTTGAATACGACCTCGTGGAGAACCGCGGCAAAGCATCCGCGGAGAACCTCAAGGTCTCCTGATTTCTCTCGCGGTCTGCGCAAGAGATCATGACGTTGCCCCCGGCTCTGCCGGGGGTTTTTGTTTGGGATGAGACGTATTCCGAGTGCGATGGCGCTTCACCGCACCAACGGCGCTATCAGAAAATTCTCCGACGGCCCGCCGCCCGCGGTCTTGCAGACATCGCCCTCGATCTGGACCTTGCCGGTCGCGAGCAGGCTCAGTGCTGCGGGATAGATGCGGTGCTCGACTTCGAGGATGCGCTCCGACAGCGTGTCCGCCGTGTCGTGGTCGCTGACGGGAACCGCGCCCTGCATCACGATTGGGCCGGCGTCGGTCTCGGGGATCACGAAGTGCACCGTCGCGCCGGAGAGCTTGACGCCGGCGCGCAACGCCTGGCCGTGTGGGTCGAGACCGGGGAACGACGGCAGCAGCGAGGGATGGATGTTGAGCATCCGCCCGTACCAGGCCCTGGTGAACTCGGCCGTGAACAGCCGCATGAAGCCGCCGAGGCAGATCAGCTCGATACCGTGCTGATCGAGCGCTGCTTGCAGCACCTTCTCGAAGCCGGCGCGGTCCTTGCCGAATGGCTTGCTTTCGATCACCAGTGTCTTCACGCCGCTCGCTTTGGCCCTTTCCAGCCCCAGTGCGTCGGCCTTGTTCGAGATGACGAGCGAAATCTCCGCCGGAAAATCCGGCGCGGTCGCGCCCTTGATCAGCGCAGCCATGTTGGAGCCGCGGCCGGAAATCAGGATGGCGACGCGGCGTTTCATCACAGCGCCGGTCATTACAGCGCCAAATCGAGATGGCCGTTATAGACGACGCGGTGCTCGCCCTCGGCCGGGATCACGGTACCGAGCTGGGCCACGGTCTCACCGGCATCGGCGAAGACCTCCACGACCTCGTCGACCTTGTCCGGTTCGACGATCGCGATCATGCCGATCCCGCAATTGAAGGTCCGCAGCATTTCGAGTTCGGCGATGCCGGCCTGCGCGGCCAGCCATTTGAACACCGGCAGCACTGGCAGACGCGCCAGATCGATACCCACGCCGAGATGCTTCGGCAGCACGCGCGGAATGTTGTCGGTGAAGCCGCCGCCGGTGATATGGGCAAGCCCCTTCACCGCGCCGGTCTCGCGGATCGCGCGCAGGCAGGATTTGACGTAGAGCCGCGTCGGCGTCAGCAGCGCGCCGCCGAGCGTCATGACGGGCGCAAACGGCGCCTGCGCTCCGAAGCCGAGGCCCGATTGTTCCACGATCTTGCGCACCAGCGAGAAACCGTTGGAGTGCACCCCCGACGAAGCCAGCCCGATCACGGCATCGCCGGCGGTGATGTCCTTGCGCGGCAAGAGCGTGCCCCGCTCCGCGGCACCGACGGCAAAGCCGCCGAGGTCGTAGTCGCCGTCCTTGTAGAGGCCGGGCATCTCGGCCGTCTCGCCGCCGATCAGGGCGCAACCGGATTCGCGGCAGCCTTCGGCGACACCGGCGACGATCGACGCGGTCGCCTCCGGATCGAGCTTGCCGCAGGCAAAATAGTCCAGGAAGAACAGCGGCTCGGCGCCCTGCACCACGAGGTCGTTGACACTCATGGCGACGAGGTCGATGCCGATCCCGCCATGCAGGCCGGTCTCGATCGCGATCTTGACCTTGGTGCCGACGCCATCGGTCGCGGCCACCAGGATGGGGTCCTTGAAGCCGGCGGCCTTGAGGTCAAACAGGCCGCCAAAACCGCCGATTTCGGCGTCGGCGCCAGCACGCGCGGTGGCGCGCACCATCGGTTTGATCAGGTCGACCAGGCGGTTGCCCGCGTCGATATCGACGCCTGAATCGGCGTAAGTGAGGCCGTTTTTGCGGTCGGTCATGCCCGATTTCCAGTGGGTTTGCGGCTGGTTACGTCGAATTCCGGGGACACGCAATGGCTCGCATGGCGCGCCTCCGTATACTATGTAGAGATATCAACCGGTTCAGCCTCCAAAGGGCCGAATTCGAGGTCAGGCCGGGTGCCGGGAAGCGCCGTGTGAGTATACCGAACATCATCACTCTGGGCCGCATCATGCTGGTCCCGATCATCGTCTGGGCCATCGTGTCGAGCCAAATGGAGGTGGCGTTCGCCGTCTTCCTGATCGCCGGTATCAGCGACGCGGTCGACGGCTTCCTTGCCAAGCGCTTCAACATGACCAGCGAGCTCGGCGCCCTGCTCGACCCGCTCGCCGACAAGGCGCTGCTGGTCTCGATCTACATGGCCTTGGGCATCTGGGGCGCGATTCCGCGCTGGATCGTCATCCTGGTGGTCTCGCGCGATATCATGATCGTCGCTGCCGTGATCATATCTTGGCTGTTCGACCGCCCTGTGGAGATGAAGCCCTCGAAGGTATCCAAGCTCAACACTGTGGCCCAGGTGGCGTTCGCGGCGCTGGTGCTGGCCGCCCTCGCCTTCGGCTTCAAAGCCGGTCCTTATGATATCATCCTGATGGGCCTCGTCACGGTCTTCACGCTTTCCTCCGTATCGCTCTATCTCGTCGAGTGGTTGCGGCACATGAGCACGATCGAGGCCAAATGAGTTGGGAAGCGGCCCCGCAAAGGACCAACTCCCGCTCGATTAAGTCGCATCTCTTGAAACGAAGCCGGCCCCGCCGGCACGGAGCAAAGCAAGCGTGCCAGGCCGCGTTCATCCCCGACAATTGGCGTTTTCGCTTCCGCATGCGGAGAGCCTGAGCCGGGACAATTTCCTCGAAGGCCCCGTCAATGCCGCCGGTCTTGCCCTCATCGACGCCTGGCCGGAATGGCCGAACCGGATCATGTGGCTGGCCGGCCCGGAAGGAAGCGGCAAGAGCCATCTCGCCGCGATCTGGGCCGAGGCCTCAGGCGCCCGCTCGACCACGGCCAATGGGCTGACCGCCGAAGCCGTCCCGGCTGCGCTCGCCACCGGCGCGCTGGTGGTCGAGGATCCCAAGGCCGGGGAATTCGACGAGCGCGCCCTGTTCCATCTGATGAATCTGGCCCGCGAGGACGGCGCCTACGTCCTCTTCATCGGACGCGAGGTGCCCGCATCTCTCGAGATCGAGCTCCCTGACCTGCGCTCGCGGCTCCGCGCCGTCCCCGTTATCTCGCTGTTGCCGCCTGACGACCAGCTCTTCCGCGGCCTGATCGTCAAATTCTGCGCCGACCGCCAGCTCGCGGTGGACGAGAGCGTGGTCAGCTACCTCGCCACTCGCCTGGAGCGGTCCTCGGCCGCCGCCCGACGGGCTGTGGACCTGCTGGACAGCGAGGCCCTGCGCCTCGGCCGCCCCGTCACCCGGGCCTTGGCCGCCGAGCTGCTCCGGGATGTCTGACAAGGCGGCTTGACGCGGCCGGACGGCGGAACATCAATGTCATCGAAACGTCATCGCTCTAACACATGCTCCCGCGGGTTTTGCGCGTAAGTCGCAAATTGGGGCGAACTGGATGGACCGACTTCTGATGGATTCTGCGCAAGCTGTTGAAGTTAAAGAAAAAGCTCCGGAAGCCGAAGGCCCGCCGGCGATCGCCTCGAACCCCGAGCGGTTCATCAATCGCGAGCTCTCCTGGCTGCACTTCAACCGCCGCGTCCTGGAGGAATCGGTCAATCCCAGCCACCCCATGCTGGAGCGGGTGCGATTCTTGTCGATTTCAGCGAATAATCTCGACGAGTTCTTCATGGTCCGCGTCGCCGGCATCAAGGCCCAGGTCCGCGAGGGCATTGCCGAGCGCAGCCCCGACGGTCTGACGCCATCCGAGCAGCTCGCGCTTATCAACCGAACCGTCTCGCAGCTTGCCTCCGACCAGCAGGCAATCTGGCGCGACCTGCGCGGCACGCTCGCCGACGAGGGCATCGTGCTGGTCGAGGGCAAGGAGGTCACCAAGGCGGAACGAACCTGGGTCGAGGACTACTTCCTCAGCAACGTGTTCCCGTTGCTGACACCGCTCGCGATCGACCCCGCCCACCCCTTCCCGTTCATTCCGAGCCTCGGCTTCACCATCGCGCTCCAGCTCACGCGCGCCGCCGACGGCAAGCAGATGAACGCGCTGATCCGCATGCCCGGCAAGATCGACCGCTTCATCCGTCTGCCAGCTGACGGCAAGGTCGTCCGGCTGATCTCGCTGGAGCAGGCCACCGCGCTGTTCATCAACCGCCTGTTCCCCGGCTACAATCTGCACGGCCAGGGCGCCTTCCGTGTCATCCGCGACTCCGAACTCGAAATCGAGGAAGAGGCCGAGGATCTCGTCCGACTGTTCGAGACCGCGCTGAAGCGCCGCCGCCGCGGCTCGGTGATCCGGCTCGAGATCGACGCCAAGATGCCGGAGCAGCTGCGCAACTTCGTGCAGCACGCGCTGTCGACCGCCGACGACGAGGTGTTCCTGGTCGACGGCGTGCTCGCCATGAACGAGCTCTCGCAGCTCACCCGCCTCGACCGGCCCGATCTGGAATTCACCCCTTATGTGCCGCGCCATCCCGAGCGCGTGCGCGAGCAAGGCGGCGACATCTTCGCCGCGATCCGGCAGAAGGATCTCGTCGTCCATCACCCCTACGAATCCTTCGACGTCGTGGTGCAGTTTCTCCAGCAGGCGACGCGCGACCCCGACGTCGTCGCCATCAAGCAGACGCTCTACCGCACCTCCAGCAACTCGCCGATCGTGCGCGCGCTCGTGGAAGCCGCCGAAGCCGGCAAATCGGTCACCGCGCTGATTGAGCTGAAGGCGCGCTTCGACGAAGAGGCCAACATCCGCTGGGCACGCGACCTCGAACGCGCCGGCGTGCAGGTCGTCTACGGCTTCCTCGAATTGAAGACGCACGCGAAACTCTCGATGGTGGTGCGGCGCGAGGGCGGAAGCCTCACGACCTACGTCCACACCGGCACCGGCAACTACCACCCGGTGACCGCGCGCATCTACACCGACCTCTCCTACTTCACCTCGGATCCGACCATCGGCCGCGACGCCGCGCGCGTGTTCAACTTCATCACCGGCTACGCCGCGCCGAGCGACCTGGAAAAGATGGCGGTCTCGCCGCTGACCTTGCGCAAGCGCATCATCGAGCACATCCAGGGCGAGACCGCGCATGCGCGGCACGGCCGGCCCGGTGCGGTCTGGATGAAGATGAACGCGCTGGTCGACCCCGACATCATCGACGCGCTCTACGAGGCCTCACAGGCCGGCGTGCAGGTCGAGCTCGTGGTGCGCGGTATCTGCTGCCTGCGACCTGGCATTCCCGGATTGTCTGAGAACATTCGCGTCAAGTCGATCATCGGACGCTTCCTCGAACACGGCCGAATCTACTGCTTCGGCATGGGCCAGGGCCTGCCGAGCGCGAAAGCGGCTGTGTATATCTCCTCAGCCGACATGATGCCGCGCAACCTCGACCGCCGCGTCGAGGTGCTGTGTCCGCTGCAAAATCCCACGGTGCATCAGCAGGTTCTCGAACAGATCATGGTCGCCAACCTCAAGGACAACGAGCAGAGCTGGCAATTGTTGCCGGACGGGTCCTCAACGCGTATGAAGACCGCGAAGGGCGAGGAGCCTTTCAACGTCCACAACTACTTCATGACAAATCCGAGTCTGTCTGGCCGTGGTAAGTCGCTCAAGGAATCCTCGCCGCGCCGCCTCACGCGCCGTAATGAACGTCATCAATCCTGATCCGGGATCGTCGACGTGAAGCGGCCGCGCAAGCGCGGCTCGAGCGTCGCGGTCATCGACATCGGCTCCAACTCGGTCCGTCTCGTCGTCTACGAGGGACTGACGCGGAGCCTGATTCCGATCTTCAACGAGAAGACGCTGTGCGGGCTCGGGCGCGAGGTGCAGAGCACGGGCCTGCTCGCGCCTGACGCCGTCGACAAGGCGCTGACCTCGCTCAAGCGCTTCCGTGCGCTGTGTCGAGTCATGCAGGTCGGACGGGTGTTTGCGATTGCGACCGCCGCCTGCCGCGACGCCTCGAACGGCCCCGACTTCATCGCGAAAGCCGAGCGCATCTGCGCGGTGAAGATCGAGATCCTGTCGGGCCCGCGCGAGGCGCGGCTGTCGGCGCTTGGCGTGATCTCCGGCATCCATCATCCCGACGGCATCGTCGGCGACCTCGGCGGCGGCTCGCTCGAACTGATCGACGTGCGCAAAAACACCGTGCGCAGCGGCGTGACGCTGCCACTCGGCGGCCTCGCGCTGCAGGACCTCGCGCATAAATCCCTGAAACGCGCCGACCGCATCGTGCGCGAAGCGCTCGACGGGGTGCCGCAGCTCAAGGCTGGGAGCGGCCGCAGCTTCTACGCGGTCGGCGGCACCTGGCGCGCGCTTGCGCGCATCCACATCATCCAGAGTGGCTATCCGCTCCAGGTGATGCACGGCTATTCGATTTCGGCTGCCGAGGCGCTCGACTTCTCGCGTCGTCTTCGCCGGCTTGCGGCCGCCGGCATGCTCGCCGACATCGAGATCGTCGCCGATGCCCGGCGCCCGCTCCTCACTTATGCCGCACTGGTGCTCGAGCACATCATCCGGGTGGCGAAGCCGAAGACCATCGTGTTCTCGACCTTCGGCGTGCGCGAGGGCCTGCTGCACGAGAAGCTGCCGGAGTCCGAACGCAACAAGGACGGACTGATCTGCGCGGCCGAGGAGCTGAACCAGCTGCTGTCGCGTTCGGCAAAGCATGCACGCGAACTGATCGCCTGGACCGACCGCCTCGCGCGCGTGGTGAAGCTGCGCGAGACCGAGGAGGACCGCCGCCTCCGCCACGCCGCGTGCCTGCTGTCCGACATCGGCTGGCGCGTGCATCCCGACCATCGCGGCGAGCAGACGCTGAGCCTCGTCGTCAACGGCAATTTCGGCGCGATCACCCACACCGAGCGCGCCTTCGTCGGGTTGTCCGTGTTCTATCGCTATGCGGGCCTCAGCGAGGAAAACCAGCCGCCGGTCGCCATGCAGGAGCTGCTGACGCCGGCGCAGCTCGAACGCGCCCGCCTGCTGGGCGCGGCCTTCCGCGTCGCGCATCTGATCTCGGCGGCGCGTCCCGGCGTCTTGCCCGCGACGCATTTCCGCAGCCTGGGCCGCAAGCTGTTGCTGGTGTTCGAGCACCGCCTCGGCGACCTCGTCGCGGATCGTGTCGGCAGCCGCTTCCGCGCGCTCGCCCGGCTGATCAACCGCGCCGGCTCGATCGTCCGGCGGTAGATCAGCTAGCCTAGCCTGATCCTGCCCGGACGTTTCTTGAGCCACATGATCCCGCCGCTGATGAACAGAACGAGGGGAGCGAAGCCGGCTGCGAAGACGAACAGACGCCCGACGAGTCCGAACGTCGCACCGTTGTGGATCCAGAGCTGTTCGGCCAGATAGCGATCGCCCATCGACGTGGCGCCCGAAGTGCGATCGTGCACCACCGCGCCGCTCCATGGATCGAGCCAGATCGCCCCCCGCGCACGTACCGCGGGATCAGCGCCTTCGGCCCGGAACTGCACGCGCCAGGTATTGCGCGTTTCGGTTGGCGGATTGAACATGGCAATCGTCGTATCCGGCCTGGCCGCTTGCACGCTTCGCACGATCGCATCGGCTGAGAGCAGCGGCGTCCCTGCAGCCGGCAGTTCGATCCGCGGCGAAGGATCAGGTGTCGGTTGCGACACGAGCCCAACAATGGGACGCACTACGCCGGGAAAAATGATCCCTACACCGGTGATCGAGATCATCGTGAGCGCGAGCAGCGCCCAAAAACCAGCCATGCCGTGGACGTCGAAAACAAATCGAAAAAGAGAAACGTCCTTGCGCACCGATACTGACCGCCAGAACCGCCCCGGTCTTGGCCACCACAGGAACAGGCCTGACATGGCTAGGCCGAGCAGCACGAACCCGACAATGCCGACCAGTTCTCTGCCCCACCACTCAGAGAGCAGCAGCGTATAGTGGAGACGGTAAACCTTGAGGGCGAACGCGTTGATGTAGTCACGCCGTCCGAGGACCTTCCCGTTCGACGGATCGACCATGGTCGTCCAGCGATTGGGGTATCGACCTGTAGTGGTTTCGTGTGCGTGTATCACGACCCAGACCGGCCAAGTCCGGTCCGGAGCCAGGATTGTGGAAATCGGCGCAGTATCCGCCGCCGCGGCGGCGCGCATCACCTCGCTCAAGGTGACCTTTTGTTCGGGGCCGGCGGGGACGTAGAGCGCGGAATTCAGAGCGGCGTCGATTTCCCGATAGAAAACGATGAAGCTTCCCGTAAGGCCTATCAGCACCACGACGATGCCGCCGGTCAACCCGAGCCATCGGTGAGCCCAGAGAAGCGTGCGCCTTGCGCGTCCGGGCCGCTTCAACTCAGAAATCCGTGGACATCGACAACAGCAGGGTCCGCGGAGCTCCCTGCGAGAGCGCGGAGAAGCTTGCCACGCCCGACCAGTAATTTTTATCGAACACGTTCTGGACCAGCGCCCGCAGCGTGACAGGCCGGTTGTTGATGCGCGTGTTGTAGCGGGCACCGAGGTCGAGCCTCGTCCACGCCGGAACGACCTGCGTGTTTGCCGCATCCAGATACTGGTACCCCGTATAGATGGTGCTTGCGACCAGCGTCAGCCCGGGCGCGAATGGGGTGTCCCATTCGGCGGACAAATTGGCTTGCACCTGAGGCACACCGATCGGCGTCTTGCCGAGATTGGAAGGCGTGCTCGTCTTCGTCAGCTCCGGGTCGACCAGCGTCACGCCGCCAAGCACGCGAAGGCCTGTCTGCACCTCTCCGAATACCGTGAACTCCAGGCCGCGATTGCGCTGTTCGGCGTCGGCCCGGAAGACTTTGTCGACACCCAACTGCCCCGATGGCTTGGTGATCTCGAACAGGCTGATCGTGGTGGCCAGCATGCCGAAATCGATCTTGACGCCGGCTTCGTGTTGCTTGCTGAAATAAGGTGCAAGAACTTCTCCGGAATTGCTCGCCGTCGTTGGTGCGACATCCCCTTTGCTGAGTCCTTCGATGTAGTTTGCGTACAGGGAGACGTGGCTCCAGGGCTTGACGACCAGGCCGACCATCGGCGTGAGCGCCGTTTGATCGTAAGAAGCGCTAACGGCACCCGTGGCGGTGTTGTAGTTGTTCGACTTCACGCCCTGTTGCCGGACGCCGACGGTCAGTTGAATGCGCTCCTGAAAGACCGACAAGATGTCGGCCAGCGCGAGGCCGGTCAATTCGGTATCGGAAAGCTTTGGAACAGTCGCGGGAGCCGGAACGAACTGCTCCGGACGGGCGATCGGGGCATAGATATTAGACAGCACCGGCGTGCCGGAAACAGAACCTCGCGACAATTGATCGGTGTAGTAGCTCCCTTGGAAGCTCACGGCATGATGGATCGCACCGGTCTCAAACCGGGCGCGCACGCCGGCGTCGGCGACGTTCCTGTCGATATCGAATTTGAAGCGGCCGGGTGTCGAACTGGTATTGCCGACCGAGTTCAGGATCGTCGGCGTACCAAACAGACGATCGACCTGGGTCCTGCCGCCACCGCCGTCGGCGAACACCGTCACGGAATCGGTCACGTCGTATTCGGCGCGTGCTAGCAGCGAGTTGTCATGGACCTTGGCGAACTCCCAGGCCTGCGTGACATTGCGCCTCCCGACCGGAGCGGTCGGGACAGCGACGCCTGTCGCGACCAGAAACGGCCTTGCGGGCGCGTCGAACTTTTCTTCCTGGTCGATGAAGTCGAGCGAAGCCCTGAACTTCTCGCCGCGATAGTCGAACGCCGCAGAGCCGACATGCGCCTCGCGGCTCTGGTTGTCGAGCGGCGTATCGCCGTTGTGATAACTGCCATTGACGCGAATTCCGAATTCGCGGTTCTCGCCGAACCGTCGGCTCACGTCGAGATGCGTGCCGAACTGGGAGTTCGTCGCGTAGTCGGTGGTAACCCGCGTGAGATCGACGTCACCTGCGCGTTTCGGAACGATGTTGATGGCGCCGCCGACGCTGCTGTTCGGAGCCATGCCGTAAAGGAGCGCGGTCGGGCCTTTGATGATTTCGATGCGTTTGACGTAGTCGGTGAACACACGGTAGTTTGGTGCAACACCATAGACGCCATTGAAGGCAATTTCTCCGACATTCCCCTCGCCGATCGGAAAGCCGCGGATGAAGAAGGAGTCGAGAATGCCACCGGTCTGGCCCGTGAAACGGACCGAAGGATCGTTGCTGACGACGTCGGCGACCGTGGTGGCCTGTTGATCTTCGATCTTCTTCGCCGTGTAACTGGTGATGTTGAACGGGGTGTCCATGAAGTCCCTGTTGCCCAGCAAGCCAATCTGCCCTCCGCGGGCCACCTGCCCGCTTGAATAGGCCGGCGGCAGCGTGCCGGCCTTCGGCGCAGCGGGAGTTCCTTCCGCTTGCGTCGTGACCCGCCCAACTACAGGCGAGCTTCCGCGGGCTGCTCTTCGGCCGGGATTCGAACGTGCGCGTGCGCGCTGCTTCGGCACGTCTGCCGTAACGGTCACCGCCGGCAACGTTGTCGCCCGCTCCGTCTCCGGCACAGCGCCCTGCGCGTTGCTGCCGTGAAGGAAGCCGTCGCTGAACAAGGCGATGGAAATCACAGAGGCCGCGAAAGCTGTCGGTCTGGAGATCCTCGGTCGGGATCTGAAGGCAACAGCAAGAACAGCAACAGGGCGGCAAGTGACTCTCGGCGGCATCTCTTAACAGCTTCCGGTTTGATTAAATGAATACCGGAGCGACGTGCAGCGGGAACAGTCACCGAGTCAACGAAAACGGTTTTGTTTTCAGTACTTTAGAATAAGACAACGTCTAATTATGGAAGGATCGCCATGGCAATGCTGCGCCGTTCCAGTCCGGCGCGGCTTCCGTAGGCGACAACAGGCTTGGTGCGGACGGAGGCTGCCGCAGAGATCACTCCGCCGATGCCTTGGCGTGGCGTTCGGAGGACTCCAGAGCGGCCGCGCTCATGCTGCGGCGGCGCCAGATGGAGCCGACGACCAGCACGACGACGACGCCGAGAGCTGCGCAGAGATATTCGCCGCCTCCGCCGCCATGGGCGAATTGCGGCGGGATGCGCAGGGCGCCGAGCATGTTGTCGAGCGAGGCGCCGAACGGACCGTCGAACAGCGTGTGCAGCCTCGGCGCGATGCCGGGATCGGTCGCGATCACCTCGCCCGCGATCCAGCCGAGCAGCGCCGCGCCGGCCCACACCAGAACCGGCAACTTCGCAAGCAGCGCCATGATCAGCGCCGCACCGGCGACGATCAAGGGCACGCTGATGGCAAGACCGAGCACCAGCAAGGGCGCGCTGCCATTGGCGGCCGCGGCCACCGCAATGACGTTGTCCAGGCTCATGACGATGTCGGCAACGACGACGATCTGCACGGCCTGCCACAGATGCGAAGCCGACTCGACGCCGTCCTCGTCCTCCTGTTCCGGCACCAGCAGCTTTGCCGCAATCACGATCAGTGCAAGACCGCCGACCAGCTTGAGGTACGGCAGCTCCATCAGGCTCGCGACGATGCCCGTGAAGATGATCCGCAGCAGCACCGCGGCGCCGGCACCGAAGATCATGCCCCACAGCCGATGCCGCGGCTTGAGGCCGCGGCAGGCGAGCGCGATCACCAGCGCATTGTCGCCGGACAAGAGGATGTTGATCCAGATGATCTTGCCGACCGCGACCCAGAAGGTCGGTTCGGCCATCTCAACGCGGAACTGGGTGAAGAATGCCCCGATCGTAGCGGGATCGAAGATCTGCCAGAGCCAGTTCACACTACGTCCTTTCGCCGCGTCTCGTTAACTAATCGGCTGACGGATCAGCCGACGATCTCGTTGCCCGAAAAGAACTGCGCGATCTCGATCGCGGCAGTTTCCGGGGCATCCGAACCGTGCGCGGAGTTCTCGCCGATCGACTTTGCGTAGAGCTTGCGGATGGTGCCGTCAGCTGCCTTGGACGGATCGGTCGCACCCATCACGTCGCGATACTTGGAGACGGCACCCTCGCCCTCCAGCACCTGGACCACCACGGGGCCCGACGTCATGAAGTCCACGAGCTCGCCAAAGAAGGGGCGCGCCTTGTGGACCGAATAGAAGGTCTCGGCCTGTTCCTTGGTCATGCGGATGCGCTTCTGCGCGACGATGCGCAGGCCCGCCTTCTCGATCACGGCGTTAACCGCACCGGTGAGGTTACGCGCGGTGGCGTCGGGCTTGATGATCGAGAAGGTGCGTTCGATGGCCATGATCATGTCCTTGAAGAGAAAACGGTGGTTCGGAGTTGCCGGGCTTATATCGGCGCCTTCGCCATACGGCAAGCGACCGCCAAAACCGACTCGGGGGCGCTTCGCCGCAGGCCAGGCGCCCGAATTCCAGCATGGATTACAACGATTCCACCCAGATGAACCCAATCTGAAGGCCTCGTCAGGGTTTGGTTCAGCCTCGCTCGGATAACCTCAGGTCCATCGAAACCAAAGCCTCTGCCCGAGGCGGACCGTTTCGGCGGCCTTTCCATCGACGCGATAGCCCCGCGCCGGCAGTTTTGAGGAGATCACCATGTTGAGGAAACTTTCGCTCGCCGCGGTCGCCGTGGTCGCGCTCGGTGCCGCGCTGGCGCCGACCTCCGCCTCCGCGCACTGGCATGGCGGCGGCTGGCATGGCGGCGGTGGCTGGCACCACGGCCACAGTTGGGGTGGACCGCGCTTTTATGCCCGCGGCCCCGTCGTCTCTTACGGCTATGGCGGCTGCTATGTGCGCCGGCTGGTCCCGACCCCCTGGGGACCCCGCTGGCGGATGATCAACCGCTGCTACTGAGCCCGACAGCACCTTTCCAAGAGCACCAACCAAGGGTACCTGTGCCCCCCAAGGTACCTTCCGAGCGAAGCCCCGGCGTCCCCCAGCGCCGGGGCTTTGTATTCGGAGCGGAATATTGCACGGCTTCACACAATTTTTGCTAGAATGCCGCGCAATCGCCGCGAGTGGCGAAACCATTTGGGGGCCAAGGACTTGGTACCGTGTCGCTTCTATGAGAACACGGAACCCTGCGATGGTTAGCCTTTTCGCCGATGACAGCGAGCAAATCGACCGGCGCACCAGCCGCTCGATCCGCGATGCGGTGGGTGAACGGCTCCAGCAGAGCCTGCGGCCCGAAGCCAGGCTGCCGACGCACCTCGAGCAACTCCTCAATGAGCTGAAGCAGCGCGACCGCGATTCGCACTGACTTCGCAAGAACCGGCTTGCGGACACGGAAAAACGGGTTGCGTTTGATCGCGGGTGCGGTGACAAGGCCGCATGCTCTCCATCACCGACCTCTCCATCCGCCTCGCCGGACGCCTTCTGATTGACCAGAGTTCCGTGCAGATCACGCCCGGATCCCGCGTCGGCATGGTCGGTCGCAACGGCACCGGCAAATCGACCCTGTTCAAGGTGATCCGCGGCGAGCTTGCGGCTGAGCACGGCACGGTGACCCTGCCGCCCCGCTGGCGCGTCGGCAGCCTCGCGCAGGAAGCGCCGAACGGCCCAGAGAGCCTGATCTCGGTCGTGCTCAAGGCCGACCTCGAACGCGACGCACTGCTCACCGAAGCCGAGAGCGCGACCGACCCGCACCGGATCGCCGAGATCCAGACCCGGCTGGTCGACATCGACGCACATTCGGCACCAAGCCGTGCCGCAGCCATCCTCTCCGGCCTCGGCTTCTCGGCCACCGACCAGCTCCGCCCCTGCGCCGAATTCTCCGGCGGCTGGCGCATGCGCGTTGCGCTCGCCGCAACGCTGTTCGCGGCTCCCGACCTGTTGCTGCTCGACGAGCCCACCAACTATCTCGACCTCGAAGGCACGCTGTGGCTCGAGGATCACCTCGCGCATTATCCGCGCACCGTAATCGTGATCAGCCATGACCGCGACCTGCTGGAAAGCTCGGTCGACCAGATCCTGCATCTGGAACGCGGCAAGCTCACGCTTTACAAGGGCACCTACTCCTCCTTCGAGGAGCAACGCGCCATGCGCGAGATGCTCGACGCCAAAGCGGTCAAGCGGCAGGAAGCCGAACGCGCCCGCCTGCAGGCCTTCGTCGACCGCTTCAAGGCCAAGGCCTCGAAAGCCCGCCAGGCCCAATCACGCGTCAAAATGCTGGAGCGGCTGAAGCCGATCACGGCGCTGGTCACCCAGGATGTGCGCGAGATCAGCTTTCCCGCGCCCGAGAAAATCCTGTCGCCGCCGATCATCGCCACCGACAACGTCGTGGTCGGCTACGATCCGAACACGCCCGTCCTCAACCGCGTCACCTTGCGCGTCGACAATGACGACCGCATCGCGCTGCTCGGCTCCAATGGCAACGGCAAGTCGACCCTTGTGAAGCTGCTCGCCGGCCGTCTCGCGCCGTTCTCGGGCAAGGTGACCCGCGCGGACAAGCTGTCGATTGCCTATTTCGCCCAGCACCAGCTCGACGAATTGAACGAGGATGCCTCGACCTACGACCACGTCCGCAAGCTGATGGGTGAAGCGCCTGAGGCCAAGGTGCGCGCACGCGCCGGCGCCATCGGATTCTCCGGCAAGGCGGCCGACACCAAGGTCGGAAAATTGTCGGGCGGCGAGAAGGCACGGCTCCTGCTGGGGCTTGCGACCTTCTTCGGCCCCAACATGATCATCCTGGACGAGCCGACCAACCATCTCGACATCGACAGCCGCGCCGCGCTCGCGGAAGCCATCAACGAATTCCCCGGCGCCGTCATCATGGTTTCGCACGACCGCTATCTGATCGAGTCCTGCGCCGACCAACTCTGGATCGTCGCCGACCGCACCGTGACCAATTACGATGGCGACCTCGACGAATATCGCCGCCTGGTGCTGTCCGCCCGCAATGGCGAGCCCGCCCCGCGCGAGCGCAGCGCGGTGAGCGAGAAGCCGCAGCGCCCGAGATCGGACAATCGCGGCTCGCTGAAGAAACGTATCGCGGAAGCCGAAACCGAGATCGCCCGCGTCAGCGAGATCATCAGCAAGATCGACACCGCGCTCGCCCTGCCCGACATCTTCACCCGCGATCCCAAGCAGGCCGCGCAACTGTCGAAAGCACGCGCGAACGCAGCCGACGCGCTCGCGCGCGCCGAGGAGCAGTGGCTCCAGGCGAGCACGCAGTTCGACGCGGCGGCGGGTTGAAGCTCCACGACCGGGCCGACATTAAAAATCGCGAAAACAACCCCATGCACAGTACCGGTATTTTGCTACCTGGTCATTAGCTCTTGAATAGACAGTTCTTTACCGTGTTGGCTTAGCGCGTTCACGGAGCGATGTCGGCTCGAATTGCGCAGGAACGGCTCAGTCCGCAAACTGGCCGGCGGCCTTGATCATCGGAGCCCAACGGTCGACTTCACTCGCCAGCGTCGCGGCCAGCGCCTCCGGCGTCGCCTTCTCCTGCGGGACCGGCTCCGTGTTGATGTCGTTGAACCGGGCGATCAGCGCGGGATCCCTAAGCGCGGACTGGAGCGCCGCCGTCAGCTTCTGAACGACCGCCGGCGGTGTGCCCTTCGGCGCGTAGATGCCGTGCCACACGCCAAGTTCGAACCCCTTGAGGCCGGCCTCATCAGCCGTCGGCAGATCGGGCAAGCTCTTCAACCGCTCCTTGGTGGTGATCGCATAGGCCTTGACCTGCTTCGACATGATCGGGCCGGTCGTGTTCGTCGCCTGGTCGCAGGTGAGATCGATCTGCTTGCCGAGAAGATCGTTCATGATGGGGCCGTTGCCCTTGTAAGGCACCGCGGTGAGCTGCTTCTGGATCGCCGTCATGAACAGCATCCCGCAGAGATGCGAGGCCGCTCCGAGTCCAGCGTTGGCGTAGGTCAACTTGTCGCCCTGCTGTTGGGCGTAGGCGACCAATTCCTTCAGTGTGTCGGCCGGGAAATCCGCACGCGCGATGATGGTCATCGGCGCATTGGTCACAAGCCCGATCGGCGCGAAGGCGGTCTTCGTGTCATAGCTGAGGTTGCGGTACAATGTTGCGGCGGTCGAGAGGCCGACATGATGGATCAGCAGCGTGTATCCGTCGGGCTGGGCTCGCGAGGCGCGGGTCGTCGCGATGGTGCCACCGGCGCCAGGCGCGTTCTCCACGATGACCTGTTGGCCGAGCGATTTCGCCATGCCTGCCGCCGTCAGGCGAGCAATGGTGTCCGTAGGTCCGCCGGCGGCGAACGGCACCAGCATGGTGACGGGCCTGACTGGATAGTCCTGGGCGAGCGCCGCGCCAAACGGCAAGAGCAGAGCCGACACGAGGGCAATGAGCCGCATAGTTTCCTCCAAATTTTTGCTTGCTCCTATGTACGCATTCCGGGCTGCGCGGCCACACGAAAACGACTTCGTCGAGAGTGGAGCGCCCGCGGCATGGTGTAGCTGCCGAAAAGCCCGATCGGTTCTCAGGGCGCCTCGCGAAGCTTCGTCGGCAACAGGCGGGAACTAGCGCTCCCGCATGATCTCGTGCCGGTAGCGCTGCAGCGGCGATAGCAGGTAGCTCAGGATGGTGCGCGAACCGGTCCTGATCTCGACGGTCACCGCCATTCCCGGCGACAGGTTGACGAGGCGGTCGTCCACCTGCATCTGGGTGCGATCGAGCGAGATACGGGCGCTGTAACTCAACTCCTGCCCGCTGGGCTCGCTGCTGTCGCGTTGCGTCCCGGGCGCACGGTCGCTCCCGCGCTCCTGCGGCCGGTCACGGACGATGGCATCCTGCGAGACGCTCAGGACCCGACCTGCGAGAAGCCCGTAGCGGGTGAAATTGAAAGTGTCGATCTTGATCGCGGCGCCCTGCCCGGCCCCGACAAATCCGATATCGCGGTTGGAGATCATCGCCTCGATCTCGAGCCGCGTATCGGTCGGCACGATCACCAGCAGCGACTGTGCGGGCGTGACCACGCCGCCGACAGTGTGGACCGCGAGCTGCTGCACGACGCCGTCGACCGGCGACGTCAGTTGCTGAAGCCTCGTCCTCTGCTGCGCCTTGATCAGATCGCGTGCGACGCCATTGGCTTTCTGTTCGCTCTTGGCAAGCTCATCGGACAGACTTTTCCTGTACTCGGCCAAGGCCTGGATGCGGGTCTCCCGGATCGCAGCGACGGCCGCCTCGGCCTCCTTCAAGCGGCTACTCTGGACGCGAAGCTCCTCCTGCTGCTCGATCTGGAGCTGGAGGGTCTCATAATAGGTCAGCTTCGAGCCGATCTCCTTCTCCATCAGCGTCTTGCGGATCTCGACACGCTGCTGGGTGACCGGCAGCAACGCATCAAGCTTGTGAATCGTCGCAGCAATCGTCTGATGTTCGGCCTCCTTCTGCGCTTCTTGACGTGCGAGCGCCGCGAGCTTGGCCCTGTTCTCGCTGACCTGATTGGCGAGGAGCTGCCGTTGCGTCGCGACCAGCATGGGATCGGCGTCCTCTGGTACGACGAGATCGGCGGATACCCCTTCGCCGCCCGCCAATGCGGCGCGGAGGCGCGCAACGTTGAGCCGCTCGGCCATGAGATCGTCGTGCAGACGATCGCGCTCTGCGGCGTTCACGGTCGGATCAAGCTCGATCAGCAGGTCGCCCGATTTGACCGATTGCCCGTCCTGCACGTGAATGGCACGCACCACGCCGGTCTCGAACGGCTGGACCACCTTGCTTCGCCCGCTCGACACGACCTTGCCGGTTGCGGACGCCACGATGTCGATCGTGCCCCAGGCCGACCAGGCCAGCGCCGCGCAGACAAGCAGCATCAGGGCCATGGCGATGGCGCGGCCGATCGGCGACGGCGGTGTTTCCGTGATTTCCAGCGCCGCCGGCAGGAAGGCGACTTCTTCGGCGCGCCGACCCTTTCCATTCCGGAACGGGATCACGGTCTGCTCCGGCCGAGCGGCCGGCACAGTGCTAGCCGACCTCATAAATGCCTCCCTGGAGACGATGCAGGGCGGCGTAGCGGCCGCCGGTCTTGATCAGCGCATCATGCGTGCCGTCCTCGACCAGGCGGCCGCGTTCCAGGGTGAAGATGCGATCGGCGCCGCGGACGGTGGACAGACGGTGCGCGATGATCAGGACGGTGCGGCCTTTCGCGATCTCCTTCATGTTGTCATGGATGATCCGCTCGCTTTCATAGTCGAGCGCGCTGGTGGCTTCGTCGAAGATCAGGATCCGGGGATTGCCCACCAGTGCGCGGGCAATCGCGATGCGCTGGCGCTGCCCGCCCGAGAGCGTCGAGCCGCGCTCGCCGACCACCGTATCGTAGCCCTCGGGGAGCTCCAGAATGAAACCATGCGCGCCCGCGAGCTTCGCCGCGTCGATGATGCGATCCATCGGCAGGCTCGGATCGGCCAGCGCGATGTTGTCGCGCACCGACCGGTTGAACAGCATGTTGTCCTGGAGCACGATTCCAATCTGCCGACGGAGCCCTGCCGGATCGGTCGTCATCAGATCCATTCCGTCGACCAGCACGCGGCCGCCTTGCGGAACGTAGAGCCGCTGCACCAGCTTGGCGAAGGTGCTTTTGCCCGAACCGGACGATCCGACGATGCCGACGGTTTGTCCGGCTGGAATGTCGAACGAGACATCGTGCAGGATCTCCGGCCCATCGAGGCGGTAGCGGAAAGAGACGTGCTCGAAGCGGATGTTGCCCCGGATCGGCGGTAGCCCCGCGCGGGCGGCGGAGTAAGCCGGCTCCGCCGCGCTGTTGAGGATGTCGCCGAGCCGCGCGATCGACAGCCGCGCCTGATGAAAATCCTGCCAGACCTGCGCGAGCCGCAGCACCGGGGCCGACACCCGCCCCGCGAAGATGTTGAAGGCCACGAGCTCGCCGACGGTCAGGGCGTCACCGATCACCAGTCTGGCTCCGACATAGAGAATGGCGGCGGTGACGACCTTGCTGACGAGCTGCACCAGCTGGCTTGCCGTGTTGCCGAGGCTCGTGACACCGAAGCTCGCGGAGACATAACCGGCGAGCTGCTCTTCCCAGCGGCGCTGCATCTGCGGCTCGACCGCCATCGCCTTCAGCGTTTCGATGCCGCTGACGCTCTCGACCAGGAAAGCCTGGTTCTCGGCGCCACGGCGGAATTTCTCGTCCAGCCTGTGGCGAAACAGCGGCGTCGCCACGGCCGAGATCGCGATGTAGAACGGGAATGATGCCAGCACGATGAAGCTCATCTGCGCCGAATAGGCGAACATCACCGCCAGGAACACCGAGGTGAAGACCAGGTCGATGAGAAGCGTCAGCGACGAGCTGGTGATGAAATTGCGAATGTTCTCGAGCTCACGGACCCGGGCCACGGAATCTCCGACGCGCCTGGCCTGAAACCAGGCCATCGGCAGCGCCAGCAGATGGTGAAACAGGCGTGCCCCGAGCTCGACGTCGATGCGGTTGGTCGTGTGCGCAAACAGGTAGTTGCGCAGGATCCCGAGCACGGTGTCGAACAGGGAGACGACGACGAGGCCGATGACGAGAACGTCGAGCGTGGACAGCGAGCGGTGCACCAGCACCTTGTCGATCACGACCTGGAAGAACAGCGGCGAGACCAGCGCAAAAAGCTGGAGGAAGAACGAAGCCGCCAGCACCTCGCCCAGCAGCCGCCGGTATTTGCCGATCGCGCCGATGAACCAGGTGATGTCGAAGTGCCGCCCGAGGTCGGACCGGCCGGCGCGCCGGACCATCAGGATCAAGCCGCCGTCCCAGATCGCGCACAGCTCGTCGCGATCCATCAGCACCGGGCGCTGCGCCTCCGGAGACTGCACCAGCACCTTGTCGGCGGAGGCCTTTGCGATGACCATGAAGCCGCCGTCCCGCAGCATTGCGATTGCAGGCAGCGGGGTGTCCGACAGACGGCTCCACTGCGTTCGATAGGTTCGCGCTTTAAGTCCGAGAGACCTGGCGCAGCGGGCAATATACGCTGCGCCGAAGCTTGCCGCGCCCCGCCCGTGCCAGAGCTGCGCGCGATCGGCCGCGCCACCATGCAGATGCAGCAGCGTCAGCAACGCATCGAGCCCCGTATCGGAGGAGACCGCGTTGGTCATCATGAGCGTTCTCCGGGCCGATGCCGCCGGCTTCAGGCGTGCTGCGGCGATGCGAGCACCTGGCTTTGCGTCGCGTGCGGATCGGGCAGCGGCATCTCGCCGTTGCCCTCACCTGCCGGGACGAAGCTGGCCGCCATGGCCTGGTTGAGCAGCATCGCGGCCGCGAACGCTCCGCCCTGGATGACGACGTTGTTGCCGGTGCCGCCGTCCAGGATGTCGAGGCCGCCGCCGCCGATCAGCACGTCATCACCGGCACCACCTGCCAGCGTGTCGTTGCCGGGGCTGCCGATCAGCACGTCGTCGCCGTTGCCGCCATTGGCGACGAGCTGGATGCCGCCGTGCAAGCCGGAAGCCGTGATGACGTCGTCGCCATCGAGGCCATTGATGACGATCCTGTCGCCCGCGCCGGCATCGGTGATGTTGATGTCCTGGCCAAGCCCCGACACCGTGATGATGCCGTCGTGCTCGGTCACCGTGATGACGTCGTTGCCGCCGGTTGCGCTGATGGTCACGGTATCCGCGGCGCCGTCATTGGCGCCGAGATCGAGGTCGACCTGGCTCACGCCAGTGCCGGAGAGGTCGCCGACCGTAATGTCGTCGGCACCGCCGAGGGCATTGAAGTCGACATGTTCGACCCCGTTCAGGTCCATCGCAATGGCGGCGACATCTCGGGTGAACAGCACCCGGCCGCCATTGGCCGAGATGTTGATGGTCTCGCTGATATTGGCGCCGTTGAATGCCAGCGTGTCGGTGCCCTTGCCGCCTTCGACGGTGTCGCTGCCGTCGCCGGGATTCCAGACGAAAGTGTCGTCGCCCGCACCGAGATTGGCGAAATCGTTGCCGCGTCCGCCGTTCACAATGTCATTGCCGGCACTGCCGGTGATGGTGTCGTTGCCGTCGCCGCCGTTGATGTTGAGGCTGAACGACTGTCCCGCCTTGATGGAAGACGCATTGATGACGTCATTGCCTTGTCCGCCGTTGATGCCGAGCACATCACCGGCGTCCGCGTGCGCAATCGTCACCTGCGCAGCGAGGCCGTTGACCACGATTGATCCGCCGGAGGTCACGACCGATATGTTGTCGTCACCGGTCGTGCCGTTCACGGTCACGCGGTCCGCCGCTCCATCGCCGCTCTGGCTGCCGGGGCCGGCACTGAGATCGATGGCAACCTGCGTGATTCCTATCCCGGTCAGATCGTTGACGGTGATGTTGTCGGCGCCGCCTGCTGCCGCGATCTGCACGTGCTCGACGCCAGCGAGGTCCATGACGATTGCACCGACGTCACGGGTGAGTAGCGCACGGCTTCCGTTCGCCGAGATCGACATGGTCTCGGCCACATTGGCGCCGTTGAACACCAGCGTATCGGTTTCCGTGCCACCTTCGACAGTGTCGCTGCCGTCACCGGGATTCCACGTGAAGATGTCGTCGCCTGCGCCGAGAAGCGCGACGTCATTGCCGCGGCCGCCAGTGACCTTGTCGTTGCCGTCGCCGCCGATCAGGGTATCGGCTCCCTGGCTGCCGGTGATGGTGTCGTTGCCCGCACCGCCGTCGATGGTCAGCCCGATCGCCGCGCCGAGCGTGGATGCATCGATCGCGTCGTTGCCGCCGAGCGCCTGCACGACCAACCGGTCGTTGCCGGCCTCTGCATTTGCGATCGTCACGACCTCCGGCAGCCCCGTGACCGTGACCGTCGTGCCCGTGGCTGTGACCTCGATGTGCTGATTGCCGTTGCTGCCGTTGACGGTCACCGTATCAGCTGCGCCGTCGCCTTGCGTCCCTCCCGGAACGGCTCCGAGATCAACCAGCACCTGCTTGACGCCGGTCCCGGTGAGGTCACCGACGGTGATGTTGTCGGCGCCACCCCGCGCATCGAATTCGATCTGCTCGACGCTATTGAGATCCATCGTGATGTTGGCGACATCGCGGGTGAAGCGCACCCGGCCGCCATTGGCCGAGATGTTGATGGTCTCGTTGATGTTGGCGCCATTGAAAAGCAGCTTGTCGCTGCCCGATCCGCCTTCGACCGTGTCGCTGCCGTCGCCGGGATTCCAGATGAAAGTGTCGTCGCCACTCCCGAGCTGGGCGACGTCGTTGCCGCGTCCGCCGCTGACGAGGTCGTCGCCGCTGCCGCCGATGATGAGGTCGTTGCCGTCGCCGCCGATGATCCTGTCGTTGCCGGCGCCGCCATCGAGCGTCAGCGAGATCAGGCTGCCGAGCCCGTTGCCCGCGGTGATGACATCGTCGCCGCCGCCGCCGTGCAGGACGAGATTTTCCGTCGTGCCTATGTCGAGCGAGAACGGCGCCGCGCCCGCCCCGTCGAGCCGCACGCGGGTGCCGTTCGCCGTGATCGTGAACGTCTCGGCGCCGTTGTTGCCGTTGACCTGAGCCGTATCGTTGCCCTCACCACCCTCGAACAGGTTGGTGCCGCCGCCGGGATTCCAGATCATGACATCGTCGCCGGCCTGACCGAACAGCTGGTTGTCGCCGCTGCCGCCATCCAGGACGTCGTTACCCGCTCCGCCGAACAGCAAATCGTTGCCGCCGGCGCCCTTGATCAAATCGTTGCCGGCCTGACCAAACAGAAGGTCGGCTCCCGAGCCGCCCGTGATCCTGTCATTGCCGTCGCCGCCGAAGATGTGCACCGCGGGCATCGGTCCGTGGCACTCGTCGACGGTGATCGTGTCGTCACCGCCTTGACCGAAGATGTCGATCGCCGTGGTGTTGTCGACCGTGGGTTCGCCACCAACCGTTTTCACGTGCCCGTTATTGACCAGGATGCGCCCGGACTTGTCGCGACTTATCACGAGGCCGTTATTCGCGCTGTCGCCGAAAATGGTGAGCTGCCCCGTAACCGGGGAAAACACAGAGGTAATGGACATCCAAATGATCCTTCCGACCTAGCCCCTCCCCTCGGTGCGTAGCATTCGCGCACATGACGTTCTTGAACCGTTGCTTGAGACGCGCGTGATTATTCTGGAGATTTCCTCCAGTTTTGCTTCGGGGCAGTTTTCGACAGCGGACGTGAAGGCTCGCTGATCACGGATCACGCGTAACGCCCCCGTGATTTTCAACGCGCGCGGAAGAACGCGGCCCGAGGCAATGAAGGCGCTTTGGGCGAAGGTCGGCATCCCGCGATGTCGAAACTCGCGAACGAGATCGCCGGCGGGTGCGAGCGGAGAGATAACGGTTCACGCCTCCGCCATCGCAATCAAGGGATGCAAAGCCGCTTGACGATGGGGACGAGCATGCGCGGCTGATCGCATCGATAGCCGCAACCACCTTCAGGGCAGAAGGCGACCCGTGTTACGCCGCCGACTTCTTCTTCGGCTTTGGCTTGGTCGCCTTCGGCATGACCGGCGCCTCCGGCGTGCCCTCGATCGAGGACAGGCGGCCGGACGTGAAGGTATAGATGCCGGCGCGCGGACCGGTCGTCCACGTCACGACCGCAACGCGTCTGCCCGCGGCATCACCGGAGAGGTTGACGCTCGAGGGCGCGCCGATGCCGCGCACCACATCGCATTCGGTGTGACCGAGCGCGACGGTGCCGCCCATGGGCGCCGGCGCGGTTGTCGACGCATTGGCATCGGCCGGTCCGGGCGGCGGCGCCATGCCGGCACAGCCCCCGTCGGCGCTGACCAGATCCTCGGCGCGAACCGGCTTGTCGGGTGTCAGCGGCGGCGACTCGATCGAGATGCTTTTGATGAACAGGCGGCTGGGCGTGTTGAACCACTGGGCATCCCTGGACAACAGATCGGTCCCCGAACAGCCCGCGACCAGCGGTGCTACGGCCATCAACGCAACTATGAGCGAGCTGGGAAGCTTTTGATGTCGCACGATAAACTAAATTCCCCGAGTGAAGGATCGGCCCTAAGCAATTGTACCAACACCACTTTGCGGCACGAAGGTGACAAAAGCCATCATCACCCGAAAAGTGCAAATTATCATTAATTGCGAGCGACCGCTAATTCCGCTTCTGCCACCGGCCCCGCTCGTCGGCCTGCCAGTAGGTGACATCAAATCCCCGCGCCTTGCAATCCGTCCAGGCGCTGCGGGCGAAAGCAAGCGCGTCCGGATCGTCGCCATCGAACAGCAGCACCATGCGCTCATAGCCCTGCGCGTCCTGCGGCAGCGCGGCGTTGTCGACGAGGAAACGGACATTGGCACCGTTCGGATTGTCCTCCTCGACCGCCAGCACGATCGGCTGATCGGCAGCGTCGCTCACCCGCCATGTCGCGTGCGGCAGGAAGGAATCGTCGCGATAGGTCCACAAATGGGCGTCGAGCGCATCGGCGCGCTCCGGCGAATTCGACTGCACCACGACGCGCCAGCCGCGCTCGAGCGATTTCTCGAGAAGCGGCGGCAACACGTTCTCCACCGTCATGTTTTGCAGATGGTAGAAAAGGACTTCAGTCATCTCGGGTCATTTGCGCTCGTAATGGTCAGCGACCAGACGGTCCAGCAAGCGAACGCCATAGCCGCTTCCCCAGCTGTGGTTGATGTCGGTCTTCGGCGCTCCCATGGCGGTACCGGCGATGTCGAGATGCGCCCAGGGCGTGCCGTCCACGAAGCGCTGGAGGAACTGCGCCGCGGTGATCGAGCCGCCATGGCGTCCGCCGGTGTTCTTCATGTCCGCGAACTGGGAATCGATCAGCTTGTCGTATTCGGGGCCAAGCGGCAGGCGCCAGACCTTCTCGCCGCTCTCGATGCCGGCCGCCAGAAGCCGCTCGGCAAGCTCGTCATTGTTGGAGAACATGCCGGCATGCTCGGTGCCGAGCGCGACCACGATGGCGCCGGTCAACGTCGCCAGGTCCACCATGAATTTCGGCTTGGTTTTCTTGGCGACGTACCAGAGCACATCGGCAAGCACCAGACGGCCTTCCGCGTCGGTGTTGATGATCTCGATGGTCTGGCCCGACATCGAGGTGACGATGTCGCCCGGGCGCTGCGCGTTGCCGTCCGGCATGTTCTCGACGAGGCCGATGGCGCCGACGACGTTGACCTTGGCCTTGCGTGCCGCGAGCGCATGCATCAGGCCGACGACGCAGGCAGCGCCCCCCATGTCACCCTTCATGTCCTCCATGCTGCCGGCCGGCTTGATCGAAATGCCGCCGGTGTCGAAGCAGACGCCCTTGCCGACGAAGGCAACCGGTGCCTCACCCTTCTTGCCGCCGTCCCAACGCATGATCACGGTACGGCTCGGCCGCGCCGAGCCCTGGCCGACGCCGAGCAGCGCGCCCATGCCGAGCTTGTCCATCGCCTTGACGTCGAGCACCTCGATCTTGACGCCGAGCTTGCGGAGCAGGCCTGCGCGGCGCGCGAACTCCTCGGGAAAAAGCACGTTCGGCGGCTCGTTGACGAGGTCGCGCGCGATGATCACGCCGTCCACGATCGCGCCGGCCGATGCGAACGCCTTCTTCGCGGCGACGACATCGCCGACCGCAAGCGAGATGTCGGCGCGCAAGCCGCCCTCCTCGCCGTCCTTCTTCTTGGTCTTGTAGCGGTCGAACTTGTAGGTGCGCAGCCGCAGGCCCGAGGCGATCGCGACCGCCTGCTCGCTCGTCATGGCGCCATTGGGCAGTTCCGCCATAATGGTCATGGCCGCCGTCCCGACCGGAAGCTTGCTCGCCGCCACGCCGCCGAACTTGAGGAGGTCGTTAGCCTTCAGGCCGGTTGCCTTCCCGGCGCCGATCACGATCAGGCGGGTGGCCTTCACGCCCTCGGGTGCAAGGATGTCGAGCGCGGCGCCGCTTTTGCCTTTGAAGGCGGCGGCGGCCGCCGCCCGCTTCACGAGTTCGGTGGCGCCGCCGAGCGCCTTTGCGCTCGCCGGGCCGAGCTTCAGAGCGTCGTCGCAGAACACGACCATGATGCCACGGACGGCGGCAGATAATGGAACGAAGCCGACCTTGATGGCATCGGACATGAGTAACTCCTCAAAAACATTGCGCTTTTACCGATCGGCGGTCCCGGTCACGGGGGCAGAGCTGAACGGCGATTCACTGAGCGTGCCGCACTATGGGCCACCGGCCCGGCAGATGCCAAGCACCCCCCGTTGCCGGGGCGCCACAACGAGGGAAATATTAACCATATATTGAGGGTGCCACGGGGCAGCCATTTTGTTGACGGATCAAAGGGATGGTACTGAGAGAGTAAGCCGGCGGATGAGATGGTTGGCCGACCTTGGGGATCCCCTTGCGGGTATTGGTTGGACAGCCGGAATTCCGGCCGGCATTGGGGACTTGGTGGGATTCGTGCGGTAGCGCATGGGGTCAATCGATAGGTATATCTTCCGCACGACGCTCGCGTCGTTTGCGCTGGTCTTGGTCAGCCTCACGGGCGTGATCTGGATTACGCAGGCGTTGCGCGGCATCGACCTGATGACGAGCCAGGGTCAGACCATCCTGACCTTTCTCGGCATCACCAGCCTCGTCGTGCCCGCGCTGGTCCTGATCATCTCGCCGATCGCGCTGATGATCGCGATCTCGCATACGCTGAACAAGCTCGCGACCGATTCCGAGATCATCGTGATGAATGCCGCCGGCTTCTCGCCGTTCCGGCTGTTCTATCCGTTCTTCTACGCCACCTGCGTCGTGGCGCTGCTGGTCGCCTTCATCGCCGCCTATCTCGCTCCCGACGGCATGCGGCGGATCAAGCAGTGGGACGCCGAGATCACCGCCGACGTGCTCACCAACATCCTGCAGCCCAGCCGCTTCGCCCAGCTCGACAAGAACCTGACGATCCGGATTCGCGAACGCCAGCCCGGCGGCATCCTCGCCGGCATCTTCATCGACGACCGCCGCGATCCGAACGAGCGGGTCTCGATCGTCGCCGAGCATGGCGAAGTCGTGAAGAACGAGACCGGATCGTTCCTGGTGCTGGAGACCGGCAATCTCCAGCGCTTCGAGGCCGGCAAGCGCGATCCCGCGCTGGTGGCGTTCGGCCGCTACGGCTTCGACATGTCGAAGTTCTCGGGCCAGGGCCGCGACGTCACCCTCGGCATCCGGGAGCGTTATCTCTGGGAGCTGCTCTCGCCGTCCGAGGACGATCCCGTCTACAAGCAGATTCCCGGCCAGTTCCGCTCGGCCCTGCATGACAGCCTGCTGGCGCCGATCTATCCGTTCGCCTTTGCCGTGCTGACCTTCGCGTTTCTGGGTGCGCCTCGCACCACGCGCCAGAGCCGCAATTTCTCGATCGGCTCCTCGATCCTCGCCGTGTTCGGCCTGCGCATGGCCGGCTTCGCCTGCTCGGTGATGGCGGTGAAATCGCCGGGCGCGGTGCTGGTTCAATATGCGATGGTTATTGGTGCCATCGGCATCGGGCTGGCGATCATCATTGGTGGCCTCGTGGTCGAACCGCCACCGCGCCTCATGGAGGCCATCAACAGGTCGAACGCGCGCATCGCGCGGCTGTTCGGACGGCCGGCCACCGCATGAGCATGCTCACCAACACACTCGGGCGGTATTTCGCCGGCCGTTTCGTGGTCGCGGCGCTCGGCGTGTTCGCCAGCATTTTCCTGCTGCTGGTGCTGGTCGATTACATCGAGATGGTGCGCAAGACCTCAGGGCTCGCATCCGCCTCCGCGGTCATGGTGGCCGAGACCTCGCTGTTCCGCGTACCGCAGCTGTTGGAGAAGCTGACACCGTTCTGCATGCTGATCGGCGCCATGACCTGCTATCTCGCCCTCTCCCGCCGGCTCGAACTCGTGGTCGCGCGCGCCGCCGGCGTCTCCGCATGGCAATTCATCTCGCCGGCGCTCGGAAGCGCGCTCCTGATCGGCGTGATCGCGACCGTCGCCTACAATCCGATGTCGGCCAATCTGCGCGAGCTCTCCAAGCGCATGGAAGCCGAGCTGTTTGGCTCGGCGCCCGGCGGCGGCATTCAGGACGCCTCCGGCTTCTGGCTCAACCAAGTCACCAATGACGGCCAGACCATCATCAACGCAGCTCGAAGCGAACAGCAGGGCGTCCGGCTCACGGGGCTCACCCTGTTCCGGTTTGACACAGAACAGCACTTCAAGGAACGGGTCGAGGCGCGCGAGGCGACGCTCGAGGCCGGTCGTTGGCTGTTCAAGAACGTCCGCCGCTTCTCGCTGGATTCGCCGCCGGTCGATCAGGCCAGCCTGGAGATTCCGACGACGCTGACGGAGGCGCAGGTCCGCAACAGCTTTTCCACACCCGAGACTGTGTCCTTTTGGCAACTACCGAGCTACATCCGCTCTTCCGAAAGCTCGGGCTTCGCGACAGCCGGATACCGACTCCAGTATCAGAAGCTTCTGGCACAGCCGTTTTTGCTTGCGGCGATGGTGATGCTCGCGGCCTCCGTGTCGTTGCGCTTCTTCCGGATGGGCGGCGTGCAGAAGATGGTTTTGAGTGGCGTGGGCGCAGGCTTTCTGCTCTACGTTCTGTCGAAAGTGACTGAAGATTTGAGCAAGGCTGAGTTGATGCATCCGATCGCTGCGGCGTGGTTGCCCGTGGTGGTGGGCGGCCTCACCGGCTTTTTGGCCTTGCTGTATCAGGAGGACGGATAGTGACGGCCGTCCACCGAGGGCCCGTGTCTCGTTTGACGCGGCGCACATTGGTGCGCGCGAACGGGTGTGGCTTGTTCATTCGCAGGTTCCTGCTTGCTGTTGCCGCCGTGGCATCGCTCGGTGGCCTGATGGACGTTGCCGCCGTGGCACCGGCCTCCGCCCAGAGCTTCACCTACAATCCGCTGCCGCCGCGTGCGAAGCCGCCGAAGGCCGTCAACGACAACCAGATGCTGGTTCAGGCGACCGAGGTCGACTACGACTACAACAATTCGCGCGTCTCCGCGGTCGGTAACGTCCAGCTGTTCTACAACGGCACCAGCGTCGAGGCCGACAAGGTCATCTACGACCAGAAGACCAAGCGGCTCCATGCCGAAGGCAACATCCGCATGACGGATGCCGACGGCAAGATCACCTATGCCGAGATCCTGGACCTTTCCGACGACTACCGTGACGGTTTCGTCGATTCGCTGCGCGTCGACACGGCCGATCAGACCCGCATGGCGGCGAGCCGCTCCGATCGCTCCAGCGGCAACTACACGGTGTTCGAGAACGGCGTCTACACGGCCTGCGCGCCGTGCAAGGACGATCCGAAGAAGCCGCCGCTATGGCAGGTCAAGGGTGCGCGCATCATCCACGACCAGCAGGAGAAGATGCTGTATTTCGAGACGGCGCAGCTCGAATTCTTCGGCGTGCCGATCGCCTATATGCCCTATTTCTCGACGCCCGATCCGACCGTGAAGCGCAAGACCGGCTTTCTGATGCCGGGCTTCACCTCGAATACGCCGTTCGGCTATGGCGTCGAGGTTCCGTTCTACTGGGCGATCGCGCCCGACATGGACGCGACCTTCAACCCGCGCATCACGTCCAAGCAGGGCGTGCTGTTCCAGGCCGAATTCCGCCAGCGCCTGATGGACGGCGCCTATCAGATCCGCGTCTACGGCATCGACCAGCTCGATCGGAGCGCGCTCGCCGGCCAGCCCGGCGACAAGCAGTTCCGCGGCGCCGTCGACACCAAGGGTCAGTTCGCGCTGAACGACAAATGGGTCTGGGGTTGGGACGGCGTCCTGATGTCCGACTATTATTTCTTCTCGGATTATCGGTTGTCGCAATATCGCGATCCGCTGGGCTCGTTCCTGTATCTGCCGACGGATGCGCTCTCGCAGCTTTACCTGACCGGTGTCGGCAATCGCAGCTTCTTCGACGCGCGCACGATGTACTGGCTGAGTTACTCCGGCAACCAGAGCCAGGTGCCGATCGTCTACCCCGTGATCGACTACTCGAACGTGCTGAACTATCCGGTCTTCGGCGGCGAGTTCAGCTACAAGACCAATTTCGTGAACCTGTCGCGTGACACCGCGGTGTTCGATCCGATCACGACGCTCGCCAACACCAATGGCCTGTGCACGACGGTGTCGGCCGATCCGCTCGCGCGCACGCCGTCGCAGTGCCTGCTGCGCGGCTTCCCGGGCACCTACACCCGCCTGACGGCCGAAGCGCAGTGGCGCAAATCCTTCACCGATCCATTCGGTGAAATCTGGACCCCCTTCGCCATTCTCCGCGCCGACGCGATCAACTCCTCGGTCTCCAACCAGCCGGGCGTGTCGAACTATCTTCCTGCCGGGGACACCCAGGCGCTCCGCCTGATGCCGACCGTGGGCCTCGAATACCGCTACCCCTTCATCAACGTTCAGCCCTGGGGCTCGACCACCATCGAGCCGATCGCGCAGATCATCATCCGGCCAAACGAGACCTATGCCGGCAAGCTCCCCAACGAGGACGCGCAGAGCATGGTGTTCGACGCCTCGAATCTGTTCAGCGTCGACAAGTTCTCCGGCTACGACCGTGTCGAGGGCGGCGGCCGCGCCAATGTCGGCGTGCAGTCCACCACGCAGTTCGACAGGGGCGGCGCGATCAAGACGCTGTTCGGACAGTCCTACCAGCTGTTCGGCATGAACTCCTTCGCGGTCCAGGACTCCATCAATACCGGCGTGGATTCCGGCCTGCAAAGGCCGCGCTCCGACTACGTGGCGAGCGCCGCCTACTCGCCCAACAGCACCTATACGTTCAGCGTTCGCTCCCGCATGGACGAGCAGACCTGGAACATCCAGCGCTTCGAGGCGGAAGGCCGCGCCAACTTCAACCGCTGGTCCGTCAGCATGCTGTACGGCAATTACGCGGCACAGCCGGAACTCGGCTATCTGACCCGCCGCGAGGGCATCCTGACGTCGGGCTCGATCAAGGTCGCGGCCAATTGGGTGGTCACGGGCTCGGCGCGCTGGGACCTGGAGGCCAACAAGATCAACCAGTATGTGCTCGGTGCCGGCTACGTCGACGATTGTTTTGTGCTCGGCTTGAACTATGTAACCGCGTATAGCTATTCCGCAGGCGCGACGCCGCCCACCCTGAACCACGCGATCATGTTCCAGATCGGCCTGCGCACGCTGGCGAACACAGCGACGACCAGCAGTTCCGGCGGCGGCCTCCAGTGAACGGTTTGAAGGTGCCGGCCGCGTGTTCCCGATCGCAGGTTCACCGCGGCTGACATGCGAGCGACAAATATGACGATCCCATTGCCAGTCTTCCGACTCCTCCTCGTACTCGCCGCCCTGCTCCTGGCCGGCACGCCGTTGCGCGCGCAGAACATCGTCGTGATGGTCAACGGCGATCCCATCACCGACTTCGACATCGAGCAGCGCTCCAAGCTCGACCAGTTGACGACGCAGAAGACACCGTCCCGTCAGGAGGTCATCAATGAGCTGATCGACGACCGGGTGAAGATGAAGGAAGGCAAGAAATACGGGGTCGACCCCGGCGTCTCCGACATCAACCAGTCCTACGATGGCATGGCGCAGCGCATGCGCATCTCGTCGGACCAGCTCACCAAGACGCTCGAGGTCAAGGGCGTCCGCCCCGAAACCCTGAAGAGCCGTATGAAGGCCGAGATGGTCTGGACCAGCCTCGTGCGCGGCCGCTTCAAGGAGAAGCTGCTGGTCGGCGAGAAGGACGTCGCGCAGGCCGTACAGGCCCAGACCGGCGACAAACTGCAGATCGAGGGCACCGAATACAAGATGCAGCCGATCGTGCTGATCGTGCCGCGCGGATCGTCGCAGGCGTTCCTGGAGACGCGGCATAAGGAAGCCGAGCAATATCGCTCGCGCGTCGGAAGCTGCGAAGAAGCCAATTCGTTGTTCCGCTCGACGCCGAACGCCACCATCCGCGACATCGTCACCAAGACCACGGCGGAATTACCCGAGGCGCTGCGCAAGGTCCTCGACGACACGCCGATCGGCCACCTGACCGCGCCCGAGATGACCAAGGCGGGCATCGAGATGGTGGTGCTGTGTTCGCGCAAGCCGACCATGATCGACACGCCGAAGAAGCGCGAGGTTCGCGAGAAGATGTATCAGGAGAAGTACGAGAAGACCCAGAAGGCCTATCTCGAAGACCTCCGAAAGGCGGCGATGATCGAGTATCGCAACCGCTGATGGCCCAGCAGCCTGCCAAGCCCCTCGCCCTGACGCTGGGAGAGCCTGCCGGCATCGGTCCCGACATCACCATCGCAGCCTGGCTCAAGCGCCGCGAACTGGACCTGCCCGCCTTCTATCTGCTCGGCGACGAGGCACTGATCGCCCGCCGCGCCAAGGCGCTCGGCGCCGAAATCAGGATCGCTTCGGTGAGCGCCGGCGAGGCCGCGGCCGCCTTCCCCGAGGCCCTGCCCGTGGTCGCGACCGGCGAGCCCGCGAGCGCCGAGCCCGGCAAGCCCGACGCATCGAGCGCCCCGGCCGCGCTCGCCTCGATCCGCCAGGCGGTCACGGATGTCCGCGAGGGCCGCGCCGGCGCCGTCGTCACCAATCCGATCGCCAAGAGCGTGCTCTATCGCGCCGGCTTCCGCCATCCCGGCCATACCGAATTCCTCGCCGAGCTCGCCGCGGACGACGGCCGCGCGCCGCAGCCGGTGATGATGCTGTGGTCGCCGCGGCTGGCCGTGGTGCCCGTGACCATCCACGTCTCCTTGCGCGATGCACTGGCCCAGCTCACCAGCGAGCTGATCGTCTCGACCGTGCGCATTGTCGCGAGCGAACTCAAATCCCGCTTCGGCATCGCCAATCCGCGCATCGCGATTTCCGGCCTCAATCCGCACGCGGGCGAGGACGGCTCGCTCGGCCACGAGGAGCAGACCGTGATCGCGCCGGCGATCAAGACGTTGCGCAGCGACGGCATCGAGGCGAAGGGGCCGCTCCCCGCCGACACCATGTTCCACGAAGCCGCGCGCAACAGCTATGACTGCGCCGTCTGCATGTACCACGACCAGGCGCTGATCCCGATCAAGACGGTGGCCTTCGACGACGCGGTCAACGTGACGCTCGGCCTGCCCTTCATCCGCACCTCGCCCGACCACGGCACCGCCTTCGACATCGCCGGCACCGGCAAGGCCAATCCGGCAAGCCTGATCGCCGCGTTGAGGCTTGCGAGCCGGATGGCGGCTGCGAAAACCCGATGAGCGCGATCGACGACCTCCCGCCGCTTCGCGAGGTCATTCGCCAGCACGCCTTGTCGGCCCGCAAATCACTCGGCCAGAACTTCCTCCTCGACCTCAATCTTACCGCGCGCATTGCGCGTGCGGCGGCTCCACTCGAGGACTCCACCATCATCGAGATCGGCCCCGGCCCGGGCGGGCTGACCCGCGCCTTGCTCGCGCTCGGCGCCAGACGCGTCATCGCCATCGAGCATGACGAGCGTGCGATCCCTGCCTTGCAGGATATTTCCGCGCGCTATCCCGGCCGTCTCGAGATCGTGCATGGCGACGCCATGACCTTCGATCCACGCCCGCTGCTATCGGGCGAGAGAGCAAAAATCGTCGCGAACCTGCCCTACAACATCGCGACCCACCTTTTCGTCGGCTGGCTCACCACCGAGCCCTGGCCGCCCTGGTACGACATGATGGTCCTGATGTTCCAGCGCGAGGTCGGCGAGCGCATCGTGGCGCGCGAGGACGAGGAGGCCTTCGGGCGGCTCGGCGTGCTCGCCAACTGGCGCTGCGAGACCAAGATCCTGTTCGACATTGCGCCGTCTGCCTTCGTGCCGCCGCCGAAGGTCACGTCGTCCGTTGTGCGACTGATCCCGCGCGAAAATCCTCTCGCCTGCGATCGCAAGCTGCTCGAACAGGTCGCCGCCGCCGCCTTCGGCCAGCGCCGCAAGATGCTGCGGCAAAGCCTGAAGGCGCTGGGGGCCGATCCCGCGCGGCTCGCCGCGGCTGCCGGCGTCGATGCGACGCGGCGCGCCGAGACCGTTCCGATTTCCGGCTTTGTTGCCATGGCGCGTGAATTGGCCAATATACGCGGCGAAACAGAGAGATAATTTCGGAGGAAGAAATATGGCGTTGATGCGTCGGCAGTCCCTGGTCAAGTTCGATGCGCCGCTGTGCGAGACCATCGTCGACACGCCGAAGCCGCAAGGGCGAGAGGTGCTGGTGCGCATCGAGCGCTGCGGCCTCTGCCACTCCGATCTGCACATCCAGGACGGCTACGCCGATCTCGGCGGCGGCAAGAAGCTCGACACCACGCGCGGCATGACGCTGCCCTTCACGCTCGGCCACGAGATCGCGGGCGTGGTCGATGAAGTCGGTCCCGACGTGTTCGCCGGTCTCGTCGGCAGCAAGAAGGCGGTGTTTCCGTGGATCGGTTGCGGCCAGTGCCGCGACTGCGCCAATGGCGACGAGAACCTCTGCGCCAGGCAGCGCTTTCTCGGCGTCTCCATCGACGGCGGCTTCGCCACCCACGTGCTGGTGCCCGACGCGAAATATCTGCTCGACTACGATCCGCTGCCCGTCAACCAGGCCGCGACCCTGATGTGCTCCGGGGTCACCGCCTATGGCGCGCTCAAGCGCCTGGTCGATCGGCCGCGCCAGCGCAATCTCCTGCTGATCGGCCTCGGCGGCGTCGGCATGATGGGTCTTTCCTTCGCGGCGGCCATGTTCAAGCAACCGATCACGGTCGCCGATCTCAGCGCTGCCGCGCGCGAGACCGCGCTGAAGAACGGCGCGGCGGTGGCCTACGATCCGGCCGAGCCCGACGTGATCAAGCGCATCCTCAAGGAAACCGATGGCGGCTTCGACGAGATCGTCGATTTCGCGGGTAACGAGAAGTCCATGGCCTTCGCGGTCGCCGTCGCCGCGCGCGGCGGCAAGATCGTGGTCTCCGGCCTGATGGGCGGCCAGTTCACGCTGCCGATGGTGCAATGGGTCTACAAGCGCATGACCATCGAGGGCTTCATGGTCGGCACGCTCACCGAGGCCCACGAACTGATGGCACTCGCCCGCGCCGGCAAGATCAAGCCGACGCCGATGCGCGAGGAGCCGATGGGCGACGTCCAGACCTGGATCGACGAGCTTCGCGCCGGCAAGGTCGTCGGCCGCATCGTGCTCAAGAACTAGGATGCGCGAGAAGCCCGAGGCGGCGGGTCGGGATCTCGCCGCCGGCTTCAATGTTCGCGATTAACTCGAAATTGACGCAAGCCGGTGTTCCAAATTGGGGAACACGCTCTCTGCGGACTATGGTCCTCGCCAGCTCTCTTTTGGAATTCTGGTAAGGCCATGCAGACCATCCGCCGCTTCCTCGCCGACGAGTCCGGCGCCACCGCGATCGAGTACGGCCTGATCGCCGCCGGCATTGCGCTGGCGATCATCGCCGTCGTCAACAACCTCGGCGCGACGCTGAACAAGAAGTTCACCTCGATCAGCAGCTCGCTGAAGTAACGCGGGCACGCGCGCTAATTCACGGCATTCGTCTGTCCCGCGGAACGGCAACGGCCGCCCCGCGTTGGCAGCCATGTCCATTCGCTGCACCGTCGAGAACGCATTCTTCATCGCCTGGAGCTTCCTGGAGCAGAGCGGAGAGCTCGGCTCTCCGGACGAGACGGCGAACGTCCTGCTCGACGCCATTGAGGCCCAGCTCAGGACCGGTGAACGCCGGCAACTGATGCTCGCCAACAGGGCGATCGATGCCTATCGCGCCCACGCGGAAAAAAGCCGGCCCGCGCACGATTGCGAAGCACGCTTCGGGTGACGAACTTCGGGTGATGATCATCCTTGCCGCCCTCGGGCCCGCCGGCCGGGCGGCGTTTGAGGTATAGGCCGGCGGTCCGTCGGGCAGAGCGCACGGGGTGCGGCGCTCCGCGACGAGGACGCTACGCCGATCCGCGCCCTTGCTGTGTGCACTCCTGCACAGAGCTCGTGAAGTTGAAGGCCGCTGGGTTCGGCCGCGCCATGTGCCTCGCGTGCCATGCGCCTCGCCAGTAACTTCCGGGTTTCCGCAAGCGGGAGGCCACTTTTTCAACGTCTGAAAAACGCCTTGTGTGCACTTTGGAACCGTCGGCTCCGCCACGGAAACGTAGGGTTCTGGCCGGTGCCGATTCCCGGCCAGAGCAAGACATGTGACCGGTCGGCCCCAGAACGATCTTCTCCAGCGGCTCAGCCGCCCGGATTTCGAACTGCTCGCGCCGCACCTACAGCCGGTCGAACTCGAGGCGAGCCACATCCTGTATCACGCCGGCGACGAGGTCGCGGCGGTCCATTTTCCCTGCCGCTCCACGCTCGTGTCGTTCGCCGTGCCGGTCGAGGACGATCGCGAGGTCGAAAGCCTGCTGGTCGGGCGCGAGGGCGCGGTGGGCATTGCCGCCGGCCGCAGCGTCTCGCTGGCCTATTCGCGCATCGTGGTGAAGCTGGGCGGGACCCTGGTGCGGCTGCCGCTGCGCGCGCTCGAGCAGGCCCAGCAGAGGTCGGCCACGCTCCAGCAGGTGCTCTCGCGCTATGGCGACTGCCAGTTCGCGCAGCTGCTCCAGACCGCGGCCTGCAACGCCGCGCATTCGATCGAGCAGCGCGCCGCCAAGTGGATCATCTCCGCACAGGAGCATGTCGGCGGCCCCGAGATCCCCCTCACCCACGAGCAGCTTGCCGGCATGCTCGGCGTGTCCCGCAGCTATGCCAGCCGCGTCATCCAGATGTTCAAGGCGAGGCGGATCCTCGCGACGCGCCGTGGCGCCATCCTGATCCTCGACGCCCCGGCGCTCGAAGCCAGAGCCTGCCGTTGCAACGATTGGGTGAAGAAGCATTTCGAGGAAGTGCTGGGCGCGCGGCATCTGCCAGCGGCTGACGCTTTGCGGCCTCACGCGCGCGGCGGCGACTGACGCTTGAGGTGCAGATAGCTCGGACTGAAGTTTCCGAGCCGCTGCAGATCGCGCCATTTCAGGACGATCAGCTCGCCCTCGCGCATATCCATGGTCCCGCTCCGTCTGAGGTCGGCGAGCGTCCGGTTCACCGTCGCGATCGCCATGCCCAGCGTTTCGCCGAGCTGCGCCAAGCTGATCGGCAGACGGCAGCGATTGCCGCGGACAAGCTGCGCTGCGCGGGCGCGGTAGAACAGCTCGCAGAACAGGTGTGCCATGCGCGCGTGCATCGGCCGGGCGCTGTTGTTGGTGATGGCCTCGCGAAAGATCGCGGCATCGAGCAGCGTCTCGCGCCAGACCGACAGTGCGAAGGCCGGCCGTCGCCGGAAGGCAATAAACAATTCGCGATGCGGGATGAACGCCACGGAAGCGGGCCCGAGCGCGCAGAGGCCATGGTCCATCTGGTCTATGAACAGTCCCTGGGAGTCCGGCAGGTCTCCAGACAGATGGAACGCGAGATATTGCCGCCGGCCGCTGTCGAGCAAATGGTAGCGCGCGACCATGCCGGAGACGACCAGCGCGGAATGCTCGGGTTCGTCCCCCTGACGGATGAAATCCTCGTTCGGCGCGAACTCGCGCTGCACAAAGGTCAGCCCGCGAATTTCGGCGACATCCTCGTGTGCGAGTGCGGTGTGCTCGCCCAGGTTCCGAATCAGCACATCATGCGCTTTTTCCATGTGACCCGTTCCATGTGTCCCGCCAAAAATCCTGCCGGTTGGATCAAATGATACATCTGGCCCGCATCCAGCGGACTAGAACGCTGGTCGGAAGCACAGGTTGCTACCGGTCTGCGACATTGCTGGGTCGCGGCCCCCGTCCCTCGATCGCGGACTGCGCCCGCCATTCGCATGAGCCCTACGACGATCCTGAAACGCATCCGCCACCTGTTCGCATCGGATTCGGGCGAGCACCTGGACAGTATCCGCGCTGCCTTCCTGCATGGCACGTTGAAGGAGCCGACGCGGCCGATGTCGGATCAGGAGCTTGCGCGCGCCATCCGCGAGTTCCAGGCGGTTCCCGTCTCCGATTGGACCACCGCAAAACTCTCACGACGCCTGCTCGAGCCGGCGATGCCGCGTGACGACTGAAACACCTCTTCCTCTCCATGCCACACCCGAAGTTCATCGCACATCTCCAGGCGATCGAAGGCCTCTCCGAAGACGAACGACGCCAGATCGCGGGTTTGCCGTCCACGCTGCGCCAGGTTTCGGATGGCGAGATCGTGCTGCGCCAGGGTGAGGATCCCTCCCGCTGCGTTTTCGTCGTCAGCGGATTCCTCTACCAGGCTCGCATCGTCGGCGATCGCAGCCAGATCCTCGCCTTCCACGTTCCCGGCGACATGCCATGCCTGCACACGCTGCTGGTCTCGCCGATGGATGCGGACCTCGTCGGTCTCGGACCCTCCATCGTCGGCTACGTTGCACACAGCCATCTCAAGCAGCTGCTTGACGGCTCCATTCATCTGACCCGCGCGTTCTGGCGCGAGACGCTGATCGACGCGGCGATCTCGCGACAATGGATCGCGCGCCTGGGCGCACAGGCGGCGCTGCCGAAGGTGGCGCATCTGATCTGCGAGCTCGCCGCAAGGCTGGAGGTCGTGGGCCTCGTCAAGAACGGCCGCTTCCAGATGCCGATGACGCAGCGGCATGTTGCCGATGCATGCGGACTGTCGATCGTTCATGTCAATCGCACCATCCAGGAGCTGAGAGGGCGCCGATTGATTGCCTGGGAGGGAAGCGAGATCGAGCTGCTGCAACCCGACGAGCTCCGCGCACTCGCGGATTTCACGCCGGACTATCTGACCTGACAAAGACCGGTGAATGTGCCCCCTAGTCGGGGCGCCGGACGCGCTACCCGCTCCGTCGAATCTCCTCCCGCTGCGTCTCGACCTCTTCGGCGTCCTCGTCATCGACGTTCATCTGATGGGCACGGCCGCTCGCCTTGAGCAGTTCGTCGAGCTTGGCGTGAATCGCCTGAGTATCGCGATGCTCGGCGCGCTGGATCACCAGCGTCATGCCCCATGTCGCCAGCGTGGCGAACGAGTGCCATTCGAGCCCGTTGCCCAACGTGACCCAGGCAACGGCATAGGCCGCGAACACGGCAAACGCGGCGGGCCGCGACGTGGCAACGCCAATCTCGGTGAGCCAGCCTTTTGATTTGGGAAGGGACATGCGCGGCAACTCGCGCCATGGGGCGGCGTTCCAATGGAAGACGCTCGAAACCGGCACAGCGAAGGCGATCCCCGCGCGTCACGATCGCGATGACTTTATCCGCCATGATTTGAGCAACGGGCCGCCGGCACCCAGCACCGGATCTGTCTTCGGCTTGCGGGCCTTGGCGATGCGTTTGCTGGCGTCAGGACGCTCTCGCGCGTCGGTGCACTCGTCGTACGTCCCCTCCTGCGGATACGCTCCGACGACCAGGAAGTCCCGGCTGGACTCGATCAGACGGTGTCCGGTGCCTGCGGGAAGGACCAGAACGTCTCCGGCCTTCACGCTCAAGATTCGCCCCTTGATCCCGCCGCACTCAATCCTGGCCGTGCCGCGTGCCACGCCCATTACTTCGTGGATCTGCGAATGATAGTGGACAAAGTCATAGACCGTATCGCGCCAAGAGCGGCCCCAGCCATGACTATCGAACAGCGTGTCGACGATGACCTCTGGAGCAAAACGCCGGGTCTTCAGGTTCACCGCGCCGCGATAGAGCAACACGGGAAAATGCGGGTTATTCGGCACGATGCCGTCGTCCCGGAAACGGATGGCTGTCGGTTTCCGAGCCCGCACAAGCGCCCGCAGCGTTGCCGCATCGGGATGATCCTCCACGAGCTTCTTGGCGAGATTCTTGATCTGGTCCTTGATTGGCATGGCGTCTCCTCAGCCGCAATGAAACGTCTGGCGCCTGAGGAAGTTTCCGGACTCGGGATCGGCCGGCGATGAGCCGCGGAGATGTCGGCCAGCCCGACACAGGGCGTCGGGCAAACACCTAGTCAACCCCTGCTCGCAAAAACTTTTCGTTTTTCGGAATTTCGGATTTGTGGCACACAGCGCGCATCCTGGCCCTGCCAAAGGGGCGTTCGCGACCGTCACGACATGCGGGCCGGGTGGCGGTGGACGCGGCAGCGACGGCGCGGGCGGCGTGATGACAGGGCGGGAAACCGTGAGTCCTCACGCGACGCGTACGACACGGCGCTGGAGAGCGGGCTTGTCGGTCATCGGGGGTGAGCACACGCAAGCCCTCGACGATTTGGGCGAGACCGTCCGCGGACGGAGAAGTCGTGTGGTCCTGACGCCCGGGGGCTGTGCGTCAAGCCTCGCGGTGATGTAGCGGCCCAACCGGGCGCGGGCATCTGGTCTCCTCAGGCAAGGTCATAGGCCAAGGCGTCACGGGTACCGTCAGCGCGAGCGGCGCGGTCAGCACGTTCGGTCAAGGCGACGGCGTGACCTTCACCGGCTCCGGCCGCCTCGGTGGACGCAGCGGCTCCGGATCCTTCCGCCGCTCGGACGGCTGCGGCGGAACCTGGACTTCGACCAAGCAATAGCAGCGAAAAAGTCTGATTCCGCGGCGGAACGAACGCCGCGCAGGCCCGATTCAGGCCACATCCTCTCCGGATTTGCGGCTCATTGCCACCCAAGTCTTTGACGAGAAAGGGAAGGTAACGAGTTGCGTCGCGCGTAATCGGGAGACCAGGATGGGCAACCGCACCGCAAAGTTCTTATCCGCCCTTGTGGGCAGCATCATTGCCGGCGCGCCGCTGGCCGCCGTGTCGCAGAATGCACCGGCGGCACCGAGCACGGCAAATGCCGCGAGCGACTGCCTTGCCTCGCCAAAGGGCGCCGCGCCGCAGGGACAGCATTGGCATTATCGTCTCGAGCGCGCGACCAAGCGGCAGTGCTGGTATCTGCGCGCCGAAGGCGGCAAGGCCACTCAAACCGCACAGGCTGCGCCCGACACGCCTGCAGCGGATTCAGCCGTGCCGCAGCAGCACTCGGTCCAGGACGCGCGCGCCGAATATCTGACGCCGCAGAGCACCGCCACGGTGAAGACGCCTGCACAGGCGGGACCGGCGCCGACGCAACAAGCTGCGAGCCCCGCCGCCGACGCCAACGCGCAGCAGCCTGCCGTCGCCGGGCGCTGGCCCGACGCCTCCACGGCGTCCGCCGCGCCCACGGAGCAGCCGTCGCCTGCACCTGTCCCGGCCGCCGCGCAGCCGACCGCGAAACCGGCGAAGTCCCCTGCTCCGTTGGCTCTGGCTTCGGCGGACAGCACCGCCGACAAGCAGACCGGCTCGCTCCAGATGCTGCTGCTCGTGATCGGCGGTGCGCTGGCGCTTGCCGGCATCCTCGCCAGCCTCGTCTACCGCTTCGCCGGTGGACGCGTCCGCGTCCAGGGTGCCGACCAGCGCCGCGTCAACTGGGACAGTTTTGAGCCGCACGATCACGACGATGGCCGTGCGCCGTGGCTCAACGCAGCGCCGGCCGGCGCGCCGCACGCTCAGCAGCCGCGCCCGGTGGATTTCGATGCCGTGCGTCCGCAGCCAGCCAAGACCGCGCAGCTCGCCGCGATCGATCGCGAGATTGATGTGATCGACGAGCGGGCCCCGCAAGCGCACCAAGATGCCGCAAAGCTCGACGATGCCGATATCTTCAACGGAGAATTCCAGATCGAGGCCGCGCCGCGGCTTGCGGCCAACGACGTCAATGACGAAGAGGCGGCCGATCGAGATAAAGATGCGGGAGTCGAGGACGCCATCGACATCGACGTGATCACGACGATGCTGGAACGGCTGGCGAAGGACGGGCCGCGGCTGACGCAGCCTAACCTTGAAGCTGACCTTGCAGACCTCGCACGAAGCCCACGAGGCCGGTCTGCCGCTCGCGCTTGAGGCGTTCGGCCTTCAGGATCGACTGCACCTCGGCGAAGGCCTCGTCAACGTCGTGGTTGATGACGATGTAGTCGTACTCGGCCCAGTGGCTCATCTCGTGGCTGGCGCGGCTCATGCGCTTGCGGATCACCTCGTCGGAATCCTGCGCGCGCGAATGCAGCCGTTTCTCGAGATCGGCAGCCGAGGGCGGCAGGATGAACACGCTGACGACGTCGGCGCGTGCTTTCTCTCGAAGCTGCTGCGTGCCCTGCCAGTCGATGTCGAACAGCACGTCCTGCCCAGCTGACAGCGCCGCTTCAACCGGCGCACGCGGCGTGCCGTAGCTGTTGTCGAACACGGTCGCCCATTCCAGCAGTTGGTCGGCCTTCACCATCGCGTCGAAGGTGGCCTTGTCGACGAACGAATAATCCCTGCCGTCGACCTCGCCCGGCCGCATCGCCCGCGTGGTCGCCGACACCGACATTCGGAGGCCGGGCATACGGTCGATCAACATGCGCGACAGCGTCGTCTTGCCCGCGCCCGACGGCGAGGACAGCACGAACATCAATCCGCGCCGCTCGACACCGTCAGTTCCGTGACCGCCAATCGTCATCGATCACTCCAGATTCTGGACCTGCTCGCGGAACTGCTCGACCACGTTCTTCATGGCGAGCCCCGTATTGGTCAGCTCGATGTCGTTCGACTTCGAGCAACAGGTATTGACCTCGCGGTGAAACTCCTGCGCCAGGAAGTCGAGCTTGCGCCCGACCGGGCCGCCCTTGCCGATCAGCTCGCGCGCCTGCGCGATGTGCGAGGCGATGCGGTCGAGCTCCTCGCGGATGTCGGCCCTGGTCGCAATCAGGATCGCTTCCTGCATCAGGCGGTCGGAATCGAAACGGTCGGAGGTGTCGAGCAGGCTCGCGATCTGCTCGGCGAGTCTCGCCTTGATCGCCTCGGGCTTGCGGCCGGGCGCGGCCTCGGCCTTCTTCGCCAGCTGCTCGACCTCGTCGACGCGCTGGATCAGGATCTGCCCGAGCGAGGTCCCCTCACGCTTGCGCATCTCGACGAGTTCGGCGAGCGCCTTGTCGAAGGCGTCCGCGGCGGCGGCGCGCGCGGACTTGTCCTCCTCCTCGTCGCCCTCGGGCTCGGCGACCTCGATGACACCCTTGATGGCCAGAAGCCCGTCGACGCTCGGCGCGACCGCATCGACCTTGCCGGCGATCACGGCGGCGGCCTTGAGGACGGCGTTGAGCACGTCCTCGTTGACGCGGACGCTGGTGGCGGCATTGGCGCGCTTGACGGTCAGATTGGCGTAGACAGTGCCCCGCGAGAGCAGCTCGGCGGCGCGCTTCTTGGCATGAGCCTCGAGCTCGTCGAACCCCTGCGGCAGCCGCACCCTGAGATCAAAGCCCTTGGCGTTGACCGACTTCAATTCCCATTCGAACGTATACGGCCCGCTCGCGCCGTGGCTTCGGGCAAAGCCCGTCATGGACGACAACGCCATCAAGTCAATTTCTCCAGAAGCACGGGATTCGCGCGGCCATCAAGCCACGCGAATCTTAAGACTATTTTGCAGGAAAATGTAATCCGCAAAGTCCCGCGGGGCAGCTCTGCGCGCAGCCTAGCGTTGCACCACCGGGGGCGAGGCCTGCACGGCACCTTGCCGGGCCGGCGGCGGACCCGCGGGGCGAGCCGCCGGCGGCTTTTTCTGCTGGCTGGGCCGCGCCGGCGTGGTCGCCGTCGGCGTATCGGCGGCACCCGGCGCGGCGGCGGCCGGTGGCTGCGCGTCCTCGGCCGGCTCGACCGTGTCGTTCTGGATCTGCTTTTCCATCGCGCGCAGCTTGGCGACGTTCTTCTGGTGCGCGTCGTAGGTCTCGGTGAAGGAATGCCCGCCGGTACCATCCGCGACGAAATAGAGGTCACGGGTGCGGGCCGGGTTGGCGGCAGCCTCGAGCGAGGCGCGGCCGGGGTTGGAGATCGGGCCCGGCGGCAGGCCCTCGATGACATAGGTGTTGTAGGGCGAGGGCTGCGTGATCTCGCTGCGCTTGATCGGACGGCCGAGCGTGCCCTTGCCGCCGACGAGGCCATAGATGATCGTGGGATCGGACTGCAGCTTGATCCTCTGCTTCAGACGGTTGACGAACACGGCGGCGACACGGCTGCGCTCGTCCGGCTTGCCGGTCTCCTTCTCCACGATCGAGGCCAGCGTCACCAATTGCTCCGGACTCTTGACCGGAATGTCCTGACTGCGGCGCTCCCAGATCTCGGTCAGCACGCGCTTGTGCGCCTGCTGCATGCGCTGGATCACCTGATCGCGCGGGGTGCCGCGCGGGAACTTGTAGGTCTCGGGCAGCAGCGTACCTTCGCGCGGCAGCTCACGCACGCTGCCGGTGAAGATGTCGTTGTCGGACAGGCGCGCCACGATCTGCTCGGAGGTGAGGCCCTCCGGGATCGTCACGGCATGCTGCACCACCTTGCCCTCGACGATGGTGGCAATGACGTCGCGCAAGGACGCGTTCTTCTGGAACGAATATTCACCGGGCTTGAGGTCCGAGCTCGCCTTCAACGCAGCGACGCTGGCAATGAACGCCCACGGATTGACGTCGGTCACGCCTTCCCGGTTCAGCGTCTCGGCGATGTCGCGCTTGCCGGCGCGCTGCGGGATGTTGACGATCTTGTCTTCCTTCAGCGGTCCCGGCGCCTCGAGCACCTGTCGACCGTAGTAGTACACGCCGCCCGCGCCGATCATCGCAATCAGCAGCAGGGTGATGATGGCGTTGCCGACGATCACGAAGGGATTGCGCGCGCGGTCCGATCGCTTCGGCGGCGGCGGGACCTGCTCGGGCTCGAGCGCTGCCCGCGGGCTCCGGGGCGAAATGGGCGGCCTTTCACTCATCGAAGCAACCTGAATCCTGCCGGTTCAATCGCGACCTGACAATCGCTTGCCGAGCCAAATGCACGCGCCCGCTTCCATGACTATCGCCGAATACGGCAAAACGGTGGATTCGTCGCAACAACAAACTAATGGACCAGACGCCGGAAGATGACCGACGCGTTGGTACCGCCAAAACCAAAAGAATTCGACAACGCGACGTTGACCTCGCGCTGCTTCGCCTGATGCGGCACGAGATCGATCGCGGTCTCGACTGACGGATTGTCCAGGTTGATGGTCGGCGGCACGACATTATCGCGAATCGCGAGAATGGCGAAGATCGCCTCGATCGCGCCGGCCGCACCCAGGAGATGACCGGTCGACGACTTGGTCGAGGACATCGCGACCTTGGAAGCGGCATTGCCGAGCAGGCGTTCGACCGCACCGAGCTCGATCTCGTCACCGAGCGGCGTCGAGGTGCCGTGCGCGTTGATGTAGTCGAGATCGGACGCGGTGAGGCCGGCGCGCTTGAGCGCCGCCGCCATGCTGCGGAAGCCGCCGTCGCCGTCGGGTGACGGCGAGGTGATGTGATAGGCATCGCCCGAGAGACCGTAGCCGATCACCTCGGCATAGATCTTCGCGCCGCGGCGCTTGGCGTGTTCGAGCTCTTCCAGGACCAGAACGCCGGCGCCCTCGCCCATCACGAAGCCGTCGCGGTCCTTATCGTAGGGGCGCGAGGCCTTCTCGGGCGTTTCGTTGAAGGCTGTCGAGAGCGCACGCGCGGCGTTGAAGCCAGCAATGCCGATCCGGCCGATCGGCGATTCCGCGCCGCCGGCAACCATGACGTCGGCGTCGCCGAGCGCGATCAGGCGGGCGGCATCGCCGACCGCGTGAGCACCGGTCGAGCAGGCCGTGACCACCGAGTGGTTCGGCCCCTTCAGCCCATGCTTGATCGAGACATAGCCGGAGGCGAGATTGATCAGGCGGCCTGGAATGAAGAACGGCGAGACCCGGCGCGGCCCGCGTTCCTTCAGCAGGACCGCGGTTTCGGCGATGCCGTTGAGCCCGCCGATGCCGGACCCAATCATGGTGCCGGTCGCGCATTTGTCCTCTTCGGTCTCGGGGTGCCAGTTGGCATCGTCGAGCGCCTGGCCGGCTGCGGCCATGCCGAAGATGATGAAGTCGTCGACCTTGCGCTGGTCCTTCGGCTCCATCCAGATGTCGGGATTGAAAGTGTCGTTGGTGCCGTCGCCGCGCACGACCGTGCAGCCGATCTTGGTCTGAAGATCGGAGACATCGAAGCTCTCGATCTTGCGTGCGCCGCTTTCGCCGTCGAGGATGCGCTTCCAGGTCGGCTCGACACCGCAGCCGAGTGGCGAAACCATGCCAAGACCCGTGACGACAACCCGTCTCATATCCGAAAACTCCGCATCGAAAGATTCACGGCCAATAACAAGAAACCGGCTGACCGCTGTTGAGCGGTCCGTCCGGTTTCAATGTTGTCCCCGCGAAAATGAAGAGCCTTAGCTCTTCGCGTTCTTCTCGAGAAACTTCGTGGCGTCGCCGACGGTGAGAATCGTCTCCGCGGCGTCGTCCGGAATCTCGCAACCGAATTCCTCTTCGAACGCCATCACCAGCTCGACGGTGTCCAGACTGTCGGCGCCGAGGTCGTCGATGAAGCTCGCAGCGTCGACAACCTTCTCGGGTTCAACACCAAGGTGTTCGACCACGATCTTCTTAACCCGCTCGCCAATCTCACTCATTGCATAACCTCGTGTTGTTCCCTGTAGACCCGACCCCCCGGGACGATACGAGCCGTCGTGGTCGTTGACTGCCTTCGCTTACGAACTTTGATCTGGCCCCATCCTAACCGATGCAGGCCCGGCGAATGACGGCCAAGGCTCCGCATCGCCAATATACAGGGTTTCAAAAACCTGCAATGGCGTTCTTTGCCCATCCGTTGAAGGTCCGGTTATCATACTTCAATTGCGTTGACTACAAGCCTCATTTCGCTCCGAAAACGGCCGTTTGCCGCATTCCGCGCCGCCACGGGGGTAGTGCGGCATGAAGCGTCAGATCATGGCCATGCCGCCGTTGACGTGGATGGTCTGGCCGGTGACATAGGCCGCTTCGTTCGAACTCAGGTAGACGGCGGCCGCCGCGATGTCCTCTGGCGTCCCCAGGCGATTGGCCGGAACCTTGGTCAGAATCGTTTCGCGCTGCTTGTCGTTGAGCGCGTCGGTCATCGGCGTCTTGATGAAGCCTGGAGCGATGCAATTCGCGGTGACGCCGCGCTTGGCGTATTCAGCGCCCAGCGTCTTGATCATGCCGATCAGGCCCGCCTTCGACGCGGTATAATTGCCCTGCCCCGGATTGCCGGTGACGCCGACCACCGAGGTGATGGCGATGATGCGGCCGAAGCGTTTGCGCATCATCAATTTGGTAGCGGCGCGGGCAAGCCGGAAGGTCGAGGTCAAATTGATGTTGATGACCTCCTCCCAGTCCTCGTCACGGAGCTGCACGAAGAGATTGTCGCGAGTGATCCCGGCATTGGCGACGAGGATGTCGACCTGTCCCATCGCCGCTTCCGCAGCGGGCACCAGCGCCTCGACCTCGTCGGCCTTGGAGAGATTGCAGGGCAGCACATGGGTGCGCTCGCCAAGCTTGCCGGCAAGCTCATCCAGCACTTCCTTGCGCGTCCCCGATATCGCAACGGTGGCGCCCTGCGCGTGCAGCGCCTGCGCGATGGCACCGCCGATGCCGCCGGTAGCACCAGTGACGAGCGCCTTTTTGCCAGTCAGATCGAACATCGATAACTCCTCCAAGGCACGATCCGGAAAAGTGCGCAGCTGTTTTCCGAAAGCATCGTGCGTCAACTAAAGAACTCGCGCGCGACGACGAATCATCGCGCTTCAGGCCTGCTTGGCAGCGGCCAATGCATCTTTGGCGGCAGCAATGTCGTTGGGACCACCGACCGCAACGCCGACGGCGCCGTCCGCAATGCGCTTGACGAGGCCGGTCAGCACCTTGCCGGCACCGATCTCGAAGAAACGGGTGACGCCCTGTTCCGCCATATAGGCAACCGACTCGCGCCAGCGCACGGTGCCGGTGACCTGTTCGACCAGGCGGCGGCGGATCTCGTCGGGATCGGTGATCGCGCTCGCCAGCACGTTCGACACCAGCGGGGCCGCCGGCGCCTTGATCGTGACCTTGGCCAGCGCCTCTGCCATCGCGTCCGCAGCCGGCTGCATCAGCTTGCAATGGAACGGTGCGGACACCGGCAGCAACATTGCGCGCTTGGCTCCCCTGGTTTTGGCGATCTCGAGGGCGCGATCGACCGCGGCCTTGTCGCCGGAGACGACCACTTGCCCGCCGCCATTGTCGTTGGCGGCCTGGCAGACCTGCCCCTGAGCGGCCTCGTCCGCCACCGCCACGGCGGCCTCGTAGTCGAGGCCGAGCAGAGCGGCCATCGCACCGACGCCGACCGGCACGGCTTTTTGCATTGCGAGACCGCGGATGCGAAGCAGCCGTGCGGTATCGGAAATCGTCAGGCTGCCGGCCGCAGCCAGTGCCGAATATTCACCGAGCGAGTGGCCGGCGACGAAGGCCGCATCCCGCCCCACGGAAAACCCGGCTTCGGCCTCCAGCACGCGCAGGGTGGCGACAGACACCGCCATCAGGGCCGGCTGGGCGTTCTGGGTAAGCTGGAGGGTTTCGGCCGGACCATCCCAGATGGTCACCGTCAGCTTCTCCCCCAGCGCGGCATCGACCTCGTCGAACACGGCGCGCGCCACTGGAAAGGCATCGGCCAGGGCCTTGCCCATGCCGACCGCCTGGGAACCCTGCCCCGGAAATGTGAATGCTGCCGTCATCGGCGCTCCCTGCTTGTCGGGCGTGATCCCTGCGAGAACCGGCAGCCGTTTACGCTCGGCCTCAGGACATGGTTCCGGATCATACTCCAAAGGGCGCCGTAGACACTGTCCGGGGCCGGAATGTCAAGCCAAGTTAGGAACTTCGATCGGCCTTCAAGTGGCAGCCTTCAATTGGCAGCCTTCACTGTAGAGACGGGTCGCTAGAATCCGCCGGCCGTCTGATTGGCGTCGACCTCGGACCCCGCCTGCGCACGGCGCGCGCTGTTGACCAATTGCCCCGGCCGGTCATCGCGGTTCGGCTTCGCGGTCGCAAGCCGCAGTACGGCTGCGTAACTCGGTTGCACCTCCATACGGCCCGCATGCCGGCTCTCGCTCAGCAGGCGATGCACTTTCGGCAGATTGTAGCAGGGCACGTAGAACAAGAGATGATGTTCGAGGTGGTAGTTCACGTAGTACGGAGCGATGAACAGACGCTCGAGGAAATTGGCGTAGGTGGTGCGGGTATTGCGCAAGGGATCGCTGCTGTCAGGCACGACCGCGTGCTCGGCGATGTTGCGGATGCGGGTGATGACCATCATCCAGGTCAGGAGCGGCACCAGCCATAGCAGCGGATAGGCCCACCACACGCCGGCCGCCGCGAGCGCCGCGAACATCGCGCCATTGACCAGACATTGCGGGCCAAGCTTCTCCCAAAAATGCGCCGCGCGCTGCCGCAACGGCCAGTCCTTCGGCCCCAGCGCGTTGAGCAGCTGCGCCTTGCGCTGCTGGTAGCCGGTCTGCCCGGTGAGGTCGCGAATGAACTTGCGGCGATAGCTCAGCTTCGTGATCGGGAACGGCGCCGACAGCACGAGGTCAGGATCATCCTCCTGCTGGGTGCGCGCATGATGCTGAAGATGATAGCGCCGATAGCTGCGCGTCTCCGCAAAGAGAGGATAGGCGCAGAACCACTGGCTCAGGGCCAGATTGGTTTTCTCGTCGGCGGAGAGGCAGCCATGCGCGCCGTCATGCATGAGGATCGCGAGCCCGAGCTGGCGCGAGCCGATGATGGCGACCGCGAACACATAGGTGATCGGATTGGGCCACCACAAGACCAGGGCGATTGCAGCGATGATGAGCGCCCAGGCGTGCGCGATCAGCGCGACGCCCTTCCAGGTCACGCGCTGGCGCACGTCGGCAAGTTGATCGTCGGTCAGGAAATCGCGGGCACGCATGCGAAGCGCAGTCATGGCCTAACTCTCCTCATTTCGAATCGCTCGATGCGTCGCGCGCGTCGACGAGGCGCAGCCGCGCGGTGTCATTGTTGGATTTCGCCTGTTCGCCCAGCACGCGCAGCATCTCGGCGCACAGCGCCTCGGGCGAACGGCCCATGGCGTAGCCCTCGAGGATGACGCCGATCGCGACGGCCCAGAACCGCCGCGAACTCTCATCGGGCGCGCGCAGGGACCGCCAGCCGTGTCGTGCGACCTGGCTCGCATAGGCCCGCGCACCTTCGCTGTGCAGGCGCTCGATCGTGCGCTCGACCAGCGGCGCGAGATCCTGGCGCCGCCGCGTCAGCGTCAGCGCCTCGGCGAAGAAGGTCACCGAATCGCTCGCCGTCACGGTCTCGGCCAGCGCGTGGGTATAATCCTGAGGCGTGCGCGCCTTCAGCGCCGCCTGCTCGGTCGCCCGCGCCAGATACAGCAGCTCGCGGCAGGCGCATTCGACGAACAGCGCCTCCTTGGTACGAAAATAATAGGTGATCTGGCTCGGGAACGCGTTCGCAGCGGCTGCGATGTCGGTGATCGCCGTACCCGACAGCCCCCGCTCTCGAAACAGCGGGCTCGCGGCATCCAGCAGCAGCGAGCGCATTTTGCGGCCGGCCGACCGCGTGGCGCGGGCGGCGTGCTTGGGGTCGCCTGCCGCCTCGAGCGGCTCATGGGCCGGCCTCTCTGCCATTGGGGTTCGCTCCCGTTGGAGCTATTTGTATGATATACAAACAAACAAATCAAGCCGGTATGGTAGCCGGCGGGGGATCCAGCCGCCCGCATCGGAACCCTCCTCGCCGAAACGCCGCCTGCAACCTGGCCAAAAACCTTGCCAAGTCAGCCGAAATCCGTATAACGCGCCCATCCGCAGACCCCGGCCGGGAGCTGAACGGACGGTCTCAGCAAATCATTCGTGATTTTGGTGTGGCAGGGCCAGTCGGCCCGTCGTCCCGTGTTTCCGCCTTCTGAGCTTAATCCCAGAGTCCTTTCCGAAGGCCTCTTAAGGGCTTGACGCCGGGCGATGCGCCAACATGAGGAAAGGACTTCCATGGCTCTCTATGAGCATGTTTTTCTCGCGCGCCAAGACGCGAGCACGCAGCAGGTTGAAGAGCTGACTGCGCAGATGACCGGCATTGTCGAGGGTCTCGGCGGCAAGGTTGTCAAGACCGAGAATTGGGGCGTGCGCTCCCTCACCTACCGCATGAACAAGAACCGCAAGGCGCATTTCGTGCTGCTCAATATCGACGCGCCGTCCGCGGCGATCGCCGAGATCGAGCGCCAGGAGCGCATCAGCGAAGATGTGATCCGCTATCTCAGCGTCCGCGTCGAGGAGCTCGAGGAAGGTCCGTCCGCGATGATGCGCAAGGCTGACCGTGACCGCGAGCGCGACGACCGTGGCGGCGGCTTCCGTGGCGATCGCGAAGGCGGTGGCTTCCGTGGCGACCGCGAGGGTGGTTTCCGTGGTGGCGATCGTGAAGGTGGCGGCTTCCGCGGTGACCGCGGTCCGCGCCGTCCGCGCGAAGACGCTGAAACCACCACCACCACCACCACGACGGATGGGGAGTAAGAACAATGGCTGAAGCTGGTGCACGCCGCCCGTTTTTCCGTCGTCGCAAGAGCTGCCCGTTCACGGGCGCGAATGCTCCGAAGATCGACTACAAGGACTCCAAGCTGCTGATGCGTTACGTCTCCGAGCGCGGCAAGATCGTGCCGAGCCGCATCACCGCGGTGTCCGCGAAGAAGCAGCGTGAGCTCGCCCGCGCCATCAAGCGCGCGCGGTTCCTGGGCCTGCTGCCCTACGTCATTCGCTAAGACGAATTCGGCCGGCGGCGACATCGCCGCCGGCCGTACGACCTAGTTTCTCATAAGGCTTCCGGGTCGTCCGGTCGCCGATGGTTGGGGCGAGATGCCTCTAACCGCTCGAAGGGAGCGGGACAGCTGATGATGGCCTTTGGACTGATAGCCCTGATCGCCGGCGCTGCGTCGGCCCTGATGTTCGCCTCGATCATTTCGGGCGCGCTGGTCTCGCTCGTCCTGTTCTATCTCGCACCGCTGCCGCTGATGGTCGCCGCGATCGGCTGGGGACCGCTTTGCGCGAGCCTCGGCGGCATCGCCGCCGCGGTTGGCCTCGGCGCGCTGTTCGGCCTGCCCTACTGCATCGCCTTTGCCCTCACCGTCGCATTGCCGGCCTGGTGGCTCGGCCATCTCGTCCTGCTCAGCCGGGAGGTCGGACCTGCCGCGCCGGAGGCCGCCGCCGAGCCGCCCACTGAGCCTGTGCTCGAGTGGTATCCGGTCGGCCGCATCCTGCTGTGGATCGCGGGCTTCGCCACACTGACCACGATGGCCGCCCTGCTCACGCTCGGCACCGACGCCGAGACCATCAACGGCACGCTGCGTCGTGGTCTGATGCGCCTCCTCCGCGCCACCGACCCGCAGAGCTCCGGCGAGACCGACCAGTTCGTCGGCGCACTGCTGCGGATCTTGCCGGCCGGCGCCACCATCGTCGCGATGATGACGCTGACCCTCAACCTCTGGCTCAGCACCAAGGTGACGGCAACGTCGGGCCGGCTGCGGCGCCCCTGGCCGGACCTGATGACGGCGGAGTTGCCGCCGATGACGCTCGTGGCGCTCTGCATCGCGCTCGCCTTCTGCTTCACCGGCGGACTGCTTGCGATCGTGGCGCAGATCGCGACGGCGGCGCTGATGATGGGATATGCGCTGACCGGCTTTGCCGTGCTGCATACGCTGACGCTGGCGCTGAAGAGCCGCACCTTCTGGCTCGGCTCGACCTATGCCGTCGTGGTCGTGTTCGGATGGCCCGTCATCGCGATGGTGATCCTTGGCCTCGCGGATGCCGTGTTCGGCCTCCGCGAACGCTTCCTTCGTACGCGCCAGCCACCGCCGCTGCCGACCTCTTGAGTTCAAGTTCGAAATTCCAACTCACCCAAAACATCAAAGGAGAACGAATATGGAAGTCATTTTGCTGGAGCGCGTCAACAAGCTCGGTCACATGGGCGAAGTCGTGAAGGTTCGCGACGGCTATGCCCGCAATTTCCTGCTCAAGCGCGGCAAGGCGCTGCGCGCCACCGCCGACAACCGTGCCAAGTACGACGGCATGAAGGCCGAGCTCGAGGCTCGCAACCTTGAGTCCAAGGGCGAGGCATCCAAGGTCGCCGAGAAGATCCAGGGCAAGAACATCATCGTGATCCGTCAGGCTTCGGAAGCCGGCCAACTGTTCGGCTCGGTCAACGTGCGCGACATCGTCGTGGCGTTCGAAGCCGACGGTGTTTCGCTGTCCCGCCCGCAGGTTCAGCTCGACGCGCCGATCAAGACCATCGGCAAGCACACCATCACGGTCGCCATCCACCCCGAGGTCGAGGTCGAGATCAGTGTCACCGTGGCGCGCAGCCAGGACGAGGCAGAGCGCATCAACCGCGGCGAGGACATCTCGACCCGCAACGAAGACCGGGATGCCGCGGCCGAAGCGATCGCAGCCGCCGGCGAGTTCTTCGACCCGGAAGCCCAGCAGGACGACGCCGAACCGGCGCCGGCTGCGGAAGAGACCGAGAAGTAAGCCTCGCGTTCGCGCAAGGCTTGCGAAGCCCGGCCGCCTCAGGCGGCCGGGCTTTTCGTTTTGGCGGCAACGTCCTCGCTCAGCATCGCGATCGAAGCGAGCGCCGTTGCCGTATGCTTCTCGACGCCGTCGCTGACGCAGAAAACGTCGGCTGCGACCACGGAGACCTGACGCCCCGGCTTGATCACCCTCGCCCGGCAGATCAGCTTCTCGCCGGCCGCGGGCGACAACAGATTGAGCTTGTATTCCGCCGTCAGCGCCGGCTGGCCGCGCGAAGTCGCGGCTGCGATCGTCGTGGCGTTGTCGATCAGGAACGCGGTGACGCCGCCATGGAAGAAGCCGTGCTGTTGCAACAGCTCCGGCCGGCGTTGCACCGCGATCGTGCAGGTGCCGCGCGACAATTCGGACAGCTCGGCGCCGACCAGATTCATAAAGCCCTGCCGGCCGACATTGGCGTGGATGCGCTCGGCGATTGGTCCGAATTCGGGATCTGCTTCGGGTCGCATGAGGCCTCTCCTTATTGCTTGTTGATACGATCGAGCGGCCGTAGCGCGCGGCTGGCGCAGGCGATCAACGTGTCGGTCTCGGCGCGCGGATCGGCGCGGTCGCGTCCCGAAAGGAAAGCGCGGCAAAAAATCTGCGCCGGACCGATGAGCTGGCTGACGAACATGACCGGCGTCATCGGCAAGAGCTCTCCGCGTCTGACCAGCGGCGCGCGCCAGCACTCGATGCCTTCGGCAAGGCGCGCATTCTGCGCGCGCTGGGCATCGCGAACGTTCTCGCCCCATTCGCCGCGTGAGATCTCGAAGAGATAGCGCGCCTCGCGCCGGCTGGTGACGACCCAGTCCAGATGCGCCCGGATCAAGCGATCGATGCCCTGCTCGGCATCGGGAAGAGGATCGAGTGCTGCCAGCATCGCGGCGTGATAGTGCCGCAGCACCTCCAGGAACAGCGCACCCGCCAGCTCCTTCTTCGAGCCGAAGACGTGGAAGAAGCTGCCGTTGGAAGCGCGCGCCCGGGCGCGGATCGCAGCCACCGTGGCAGCTTCGAAGCCGACGCGATCGAAGACGAAAAGCCCCGCCGCCAACAAATCCTCGCGCACACCAGCCGCCATGAACGCTCCTAGAGAGCTACTCTAGAGCAACACTCTAGATACGGTCAAGACGACGAAGGGCCGCGCCAGAGCGCGGCCTTCGCATGTCTAAAAAACGTGGTCGTTTATCGCGAAATCGGCGGCGTTGGCGGACCCGACGATTCGGCTGGCGCCGGTGGCGCCGCAGCGGTCGCGGGCGGCGCCGGCTCCTGCGACTTCGCTGGCGGTTCGGACCTCGCGGCGGGCTTGGGAGCAGCCTCTTCCGCCGCCTTGGGCGCAGCCGGCTCGGCGGGCTTCGCGGCGGACGGTGCCGCCGGCGTCACCTGCGGCACCGGATCGGGCCGCAACGCCGGAGCCTCGCTGCCGCGCGGCTCAACCTTGGCGCTTTCCGGCTTGGCCTCGGCGGGCTTCTCGGACGGCTTGCTGCCCTCAGATTTGCTGCTTTCGGATTTGGCCTCGCCGGTGTCCCCCTTTGCAGTCTCGGGCTTGGGCTCGACCTTCGGCTCGCTCTTCTTGTCGTCGGCCGCCGGCGCCGCGGCATCGACCTTCGGCGCTTCATCACTCCCCGGCTTGCCGCGCTTGCCGAGACGCTTGGCCTTGCGTCCTTCGGGTGCAGCCTGGCCCTCGAGCTTCACGCCTTCCTTCGTTCCTTCTTCGGCCGGTCGCGCGGCGCGCTTCTGACGCGCGCCCTCGGCGGCGGGCGCGGCAGCCTCGCCTTCCGGCTTGGCGGATTCCTGAGAACGTTGCCGACGGCCCTGATGGGGCTGCGCGGGATTGGTATTGGCTTCCTTGGGCCCGTCTTTCTTGTCCTTGCCGTCTTTGGCCTGGTAGCGGGTGTCGGTGGCTCCATTGGAGACAAGGTAGGAGGCGAGCACGCCGGCCATGTCGGAGCTGGTCGTGTAATGCTGACGCAGGAAGCCCGGCAGCGAGCCCGGCGCCACCGTCTTCAACAGGCCGCGCGGGCTCTTGTGACATGCATTGCAGGTCTGCGCGAAAAGCTGGGATGGGGCCTTGCCGGCCTCGAGGTTCGTCGCCTGCGCGAGAACGGTCTCGGTCGAGCCGAAGCCGATCAGAAGCAAGATCATCGCGAGGCTGAGCGCTCGGCTCGACATTCCCATCATCTCCATTGAATTCCGAGAGGTGCAGCCGGCAGGCGGCGCCACGGCGGGTCACCTTTTATCCGATTGAGCCGCGAATGGAAGCAGGCTCCGCGCGCAAGGATGTGATTAAGCGATTTTGGAATATCCGCTGTGAGCACAGCGCAATAGCAGGCCCCGGACACCTTACTAGATTTGGATGCAAACGCATAGGAACCGCTGAGATGCCCGGGCGTAGGGTGTGAAGGCCGGGTTAGTCGCATCTCTTCGGGTTCGCTCGAGAGGATGGATGCCGATGGACCGATTGTTGCGTCAATTCCTGTCTCAGTTCATCCGCCGCGGGTCGATGACGGTGACCACGGCGAACGGCTCGAAGTTCACCGTCGGCGACGGCTCGGGCGAACCGGTTGCAGTCCGCTTCGTCACCGCGGACGCAGAGCGGAAGATCCTCGTCAATCCCGAACTCGGGCTTGGCGAGGCCTACATGGACGGCGAGTTCGTCGTCGAGCACGGCACCATAGCTGATGCCCTCGCGATCCTGCTCGATCAACCCGACCTATTGCCGCACTGGGCAAAACCCTGGTGGCACCTGCGCTATCTGGTGCGGCACCTGAAGCAGTTCAATCCGCGCCCGCGCTCCCGCAGCAACGTCGCACATCACTACGACCTCGATGCAAGGCTCTATTCGCTCTTCCTCGACGCCGACAAGCAATATAGCTGCGCCTATTTCGAGACGCCGGAGAGCACGCTCGACGATGCGCAGCTCGCTAAGAAACGGCACGTCGCCGCAAAGCTGCTCGTCAAAGGCGGCCAGCGCGTCCTCGACATCGGCTCGGGCTGGGGCGGACTTGGGCTCTATCTCGCCGAGATCGCAGGTGCTGACGTCACCGGCATCACGTTGTCGACCGAGCAGTTGCAGATCGCCAATGCGCGCGCAGCCGAAAAGGGCCTGACCAGATCGGCCAAATTCCTGCTTCAGGACTATCGCGACATCGCCGGCCCGTTCGATCGCATCGTCTCGGTCGGCATGTTGGAGCATGTCGGCGCTCGCTTCTACGAGACCTACTTCCAGCGCTGCGCCGAGCTGTTGGACAAGGACGGCGTCATGCTGCTGCACTCGATCGGCCGTTCGCAGGGCCCGGACTCCACCAATCCATGGATCGCCAAATACATCTTTCCCGGCGGCTACATCCCTGCTCTCTCGGAGGTGCTGCCAGCCATCGAGCGCGCGGGCCTGCTGGTCTGCGACATCGAGATTCTTCGCCTGCATTACGCCGAAACGCTGAAGGCATGGCGCGAGCGCTTCATCGCGCGGCGCGAAGAAGCCGTGCAGCTGTATGACCAGCGCTTCGCGCTGATGTGGGAATTTTATCTGGCTGCCAGCGAGATGACGTTCCGCAAGCAGGATATGATGAACTTCCAGATTCAACTCACGCGGCGTCAGGGCGTCGTGCCGATGACACGCAATTACATCGCGCGTGAAGAAGCCCGGCTGCGGGCCATCGAAGCCGGCGCCAAGCCGAGGCTAAAGCTGGCTGGTGAATAAATCCTAGTGGCGCAGGGTCGAAATCGGAGCGGACCGGAAAGACGCCGTTAAGGCCAATTGCATCCGCAGCGCCTTCAGGATTTCGGGGGCGACCGGCTCCCGACGCACTTCCGGCCGCTCAGCGTGCTCCATGGCCGCGATCAGCCCCGACAGCCAAAGTCGGCTGCCTGCTTCGCTTCGCCAATTCCGGGGCTGCCGTTCTGGCCGCATCGCTTGCCTCATTCCCTGATGGCAGACGGGGGACAACCCCCCGCCCGCTTGCCTGTTCCCGGCTCTACTCCCGAAAGAATCCGGGGAGATGTGATCTGCTTCACATAAGTCTCGTCGGCCCTGGCTTAGACCGTCGCCATGAGCAACGAGACCAAAACCTCATTCGACGTGCAGGACGACCTCCGCACCGATTACGCCCTGATCGCTACGGGCGTCGGGGCGGCCCTGGTTGCGCTGGTCTACCTCCTGCTGGTCTGAACCGAGCCGAAAGCGCCCAGCGTGCGTCATTTCGCGCGCGTCTCGATATGTCGGCCCGTCAACCTATCAGGTTCACTTCATCCGACGTTTTCCGCGGCGCGGTAGCCGCCGCTTCCAAGCTGCGACCTGGTTCCACGAAAGTCCGTCAAGCGCGGCGCATGCTGCGGCGGCCAATCATCCACCATTTTAATGATCGGTTGATAGCGGCGAGCTTTTGCTTCCGCTTTGGGCTGAGGCGGCGCTTTATCCCGGCCCCGCATCCGCCCCAGAAAATTGCTATCGCTCGACCATGGCCCTAACTGATTCGAACGTTCTCAAACTCGCGCCCGAAGCCGGAACTCCCGCCTATCGAAGCGCGCCGCATAATATTGAAGCGGAACAGAGCCTTCTGGGCGCAATCCTGGTCAACAACGACGCGTTTTACCGCGTCTCCGACTTCCTGGAGCCGAAGCATTATTTCGAGCCGCTGCACCAGACCATCTTCGAGACCGCCAGCAGCCTGATCCGGATGGGCAAGATCGCGACGCCCGTCACGCTGAAGACCTTCCTGCCCGCCGACACCGATATCGGCGGCATGACCATCGGGCAATATCTGGCACGCCTCGCCGCCGAAGCGACCACCATCATCAATGCGCAGGATTATGGGCGCACCATTTACGATCTGGCATTGCGACGCGACCTGATCGGCATCGGCGAGGACATGGTCAATGTCGCCTATGACGCCCCGGTCGACTTCGCGCCGCGGGCGCAGATCGAGGACGCCGAGCGCCGCCTCTACGAACTCGCCGAATCCGGCCGCTATGACGGAGGCTTCCAGAAATTCTCGCAAGCGCTGACGCTTGCGGTCGATCTGGCCGCGAAAGCGTTTCAGCGCGACGGAAAGCTGTCGGGCATCTCGACGGGCCTGCGCGACCTCGACACCAAGATGGGCGGGTTGCAGCACTCCGACCTCATCATCGTCGCCGGCCGTCCCGGCATGGGCAAGACGTCGCTTGCAACCAACATCGCCTACAACGTGGCCCGGGCCTATGTCGGAGAACTCCAGGCCGACGGCACCATGAAGGCCGCCCATGGCGGCGTCATCGGCTTCTTCTCCTGCGAAATGTCGGCCGACCAGCTCGCCACGCGTATCGTCGCCGAGCGCACCGGCATTCCCTCCTCGTCGATCCGCCGCGGCGGCATCTCGGAGGCCGATTTCGAGAAGATCCGCGAGGTCTCGATCGAGCTCCAGTCGCTGCCCTTCTATGTCGACGAGACCGGCGGTCTCTCGATTGCGCAGCTCATGGCGCGCGCGCGCCGGCTGAAGCGGCAGAAGGGCCTCGACCTCATCGTCATCGACTACATCCAGCTCTTGTCAGGTTCGGGCAAGCGCAGCGAAAACCGCGTGCAGGAAATCACCGAGATCACGACCAGTCTGAAAGCGCTCGCCAAGGAGCTCAGCGTGCCCGTGATTGCGCTCTCGCAGCTCTCGCGCCAGGTCGAGTCGCGCGACGACAAGCGGCCGCAGCTCTCGGACTTGCGCGAATCGGGCTCGATCGAACAGGACGCCGACGTCGTGCTGTTCGTCTATCGCGAGGAATATTACCTCGGAAACAAGGAGCCGCGCCCGGGCACGCCCGAGCACGAAAAATGGCGTCTGGACATGGATCTTGCGCATGGCAAGGCCGAAGTCATCATCGGCAAGCAGCGCCACGGCCCGACCGGCACCGTCGATGTGGCCTTCGAAGCGTCGATCACACGGTTCGGCGACCTCGCGCCGGACAGCCAGGTGCCGGACCGCAGCGGCAACGACTACTGAGGTCCCTGGGTTGAACCCGACCGGCCTCTTGCGTAAAACGGCGCCATGACAATGGCGTCCGACCCGAAAATGATCCCGCAATCCGGCCTTCTCTCCGCGGAGGCCAATCAGGCTGCCGCGCTCGCGACCTTCGGCGGCGTGCTCACCGTCGATCTCGACGCCATCATCGCCAATTGGCGCAAGCTCGAGAAGACGGCGGTGCCGGCCGAATGCTCGGCGGTGATCAAGGCAGACGCCTATGGCTGCGGCGCCGAGCAGGTCGCGCGTGCCCTGAACAAGGCCGGCTGCAAGACCTTCTTCGTCGCCACCATCGAGGAAGCGCGCAAGGTGCGCGCGGCGGTGCCGGAGCCTACGATCTACGTGCTCGGCGGCTATTTCCAGAACACCGGCGAGCACTACGCCCAGATCAACTGCCGCCCCGTGATCGGCGATCTTAACGAACTCGCCGAATGGGACGTGTTCTGCCGCCGCACCGGCTGGACCGGTGGCGCCGCCATCCACATCGACACCGGTATGAACCGGCTCGGCCTGACGCTTGCGGAAGCGCAGGCCATCATCCCCCGCATCAACGCCGGCGATCACGGCATCACGCTGGTGATGAGCCATCTGGTTTCGGCCGAGCAGCTCAACAACCCGGTGAACGCCAAGCAACTCGCGGCCTTCCGAGGCATCGCCAGCGAATTCTCCGGCGTGCCGGCGGCACTCGCCAATTCGTCCGGCGTCTTCCTCGGCGCGCCCTTCCAGTTCGACATGGTGCGGCCGGGCGCCGCGCTCTACGGCGTGAACCCAACGCCGGAGGCCGACAATCCGATGCAGCCGGTGGCCGATCTCAAGGCCCGCATCGTGCAGATCCGCAACGTCGAGCGCGGCGAGAGCGTCGGCTATGGCGGCACCTGGACCGCACGGCGGCCGACGAAACTCGCGATCATCGCGGTCGGTTATGCCGACGGCTATTTTCGCGCCGCAAGCTCCAATGACGGCACCCGCGGCGCCGAGGTCATCGTCGCCGGCAAGCGCTGTCCGGTCGCCGGCCGCGTCTCGATGGATCTGATCGCGATCGACATCACCGATCTGCCGCCCAACGCGGCGCGGCGCGGCCACATGGTGACGCTGCTTGGCGAGGGCATCACCGTCGACGAGCTCGCGCATCATTTCGGAACGATCGGCTACGAGGTGCTGACCAGCCTCGGCCGCCGCTACGCCCGCATCTACAAGGGGGGGAATGTTGTGGAGCCGCTGGCCAAGCCGACTCCCGCGCAGGCGGTCGAGCAGCAGACGCCCGCGCCGCCGCCGATCGAACAGCCCGCAAGCCCGCCGCCGCTGCCGGGCTGAGCGCTCGCCGCCTACTTCTTTTTCCTGCTGTCCAGCGCCGTCTTGCAGGTCGCGCTGAGCTGATCGCGCTTGCTGTTGAGGCAAGCGACGATGCCGCCGCCCGGCGCAAGGCCGGCGCAGAATTTGTCATAGTCCGCCTTGCACGCGCCGCGCGGATCGGATGATTGTGCCGAAGCGACCCCGGAGAACGCAACGGCGACGGCAATAACGGCAAAGCTCAACTTGGACATTGTTTCTCCGGTAACGGAAGGCAGAAGCCGGTAGCTCTACATGAAGATCGCGACGTTCAACATCAACAACATCAATCGCCGCCTGCCCAATCTGTTGGCATGGATGCGAACGGCGAAGCCAGATGTCGTCGCACTTCAGGAGTTGAAGGCAAGTGATGGCGAATTTCCGGCAGCCGCGATCGAAAAGGCCGGTTACGGCGCAGTGTGGTGTGGACAGAAGACCTGGAACGGCGTCGCCATCCTGGCCCGCAATGCCGAGCCCATTCTCACCCGCGATCGCTTGCCCGGAAAGCCCGGCGATCACGAAGCCCGCTACATCGAGGCCGCAGTACGCGGTGTCATCGTCACCAGCATCTACCTGCCGAACGGCAATCCGCAGCCGGGACCAAAATTCGACTACAAGCTCGACTGGTTCGCGCGCCTCAAGCGCCATGCCAGGACGTTGATCAAGCAGGACCTGCCCGTGGTGCTCGCCGGCGACTACAACGTTGCGCCTGATGAGATCGACATCTATCCGACGCGCTCGTGGGACAAGGATGCCTTGATCCAGCCGAAGAGCCGTGCGGCCTTTGCCTCGCTGGTGGCACAAGGCTGGTGCGACGCGATCCGCGAACTGCATCCAGAAAAGCCCATCTACACCTTTTGGGATTACAAGCGAAACCGCTGGCCGCGCGATGCGGGCCTGCGGCTCGATCATCTCCTGCTCAGCCCTGCCCTCGCCTCACGACTGGCAAAAGCCGGCGTGGACAAGAAGGTTCGCGGCGAGGAAGGCGCGAGCGATCACGCACCGGCATGGGTCGTGCTGCGCTAGGTCAACGCCCGTAATACTCTTGCACCGTGTCCCACGCTGCTTTCTGCAGCAGCTCCACCGTCGGCGCATCGAGTCCTATCGTGTAGGAATTGCCGACCGGTGAGCGGCCCGTCAGGGCAGCGAACGTCACGCAGGTCGACAGATACGTGCCCGCGGGGCTCGGGTGCCGCTTGTCCGGCGCATACAGATTGAGCTCGGGCTGCAGCTTGCGCACGCGCGCGAAAGCAAGGCCCGCGGGGATCACCAGCGCATCGTTGGTATTGCCTGCGATCGTGTAGGCCTCGGCCAACGCTTCCGTCATCTCAGGCTTGTCGGCGTAAGCCCAGGACATAAACAGGACCGGCCGCATGCCATGGGCGCGGACGATCTCGCTGTCCTTCTTCACGAAGGTCGCGAACGTGTCCTTCAATTGCGGATGGATCGGGCACTGGCTGCAATCCATCATGACGACGGCGTCGTACTGCCTGCCCGGCTTGTTGAAGACGACGTTGTTCTGCTCGTCGAACGAATAGGCGCCGAGGCCGCCTGCCCGCAGCAGGTTCTCCATGTCGTGCCAATCGAGGCCGGAGCCGCCGATCGTCGCCATGGTGTTGCGATAGGCCGCCTTGTTTTCGGGATACGCAGCCCGCTCCATGAAGGTGAGATGCCCGGGCATGCCGTTGTTGTAGTAGAAAAAGCTGTTGCCGACGAACAGCGTGGCTTTGGGGAAATCCGGCCCTGATGTGGTGACCTTGGGCCTGGTCTGCGCCTGCGCATTGAAGCCGACTACAACGGCCAGACACATCGCGAGCATCACTCGCGCGAAAAGACGCATCATCGGCTTCCTCCCCTTTTCTGTCGGGCGGAAACAAATCAGCTTTTCAAGAGTGCCTCAAGAGCACGGACGAGCAGCAGACATGCGTGAGAAGCCCATGCTCACCACAGATTCTTGCCGTCGATCATGGTCACCGGCACGGCCTCGAGATCGAACTCGTCGAACAGGCGCGCGTTGACGCCGACCCTGGGATTGTCGAAATCGGGCTTGCCGGTCGACCAGTCCGGCGACTCCGAATAGGTGCCGCAGCCGCAGCTTGCGCAGAAATGGTGTTTGACCGTGCGGCTGCCCCAGAGATAGGTCGCGACGTTCTCCGCGGGCGACAGCAGCCGAAACTGCGCCGGCGTGTAATAGGCCCACAACGCGCCGCGCTTGGCGCAGAGCGAGCAGGTGCAACGGGTCACGCTCGAGGGCGCCTCCGTCACTTCGAACACCGTCTCACCGCAATGACAGCTTGCCTCGATCGGCATGACCCACTCTCCGTTTTGTCAGGAGATGGTCGTAGCCGGCCCCTGCTGCCAACATGCTGTCAGCAGCGCGCGGCCGGCCTTGTCCCAAGTGCTGCGAGCATCGACTTGGCGCGCCAACTCAACAAAAACCTCAAAAACAACCCCATGCACAGTAGCCGACCGCTGGCGAATCAATGGGTTACGCATATTCCGAAACGCAGGTTTTCACCGGTCGAGACACTTCGCCCGACACGCAAACGGTGCGATGGGCCAGGAGCTGACCTCGTGGCGCCTTGCATTGGCGCCTTGTCCTCAGTTGCAGGATGGCGACGGAGGACGCGTTACCGGGCCTCGGCGATCTTCGGCCCAGATGACGGCATCTGCGCGTGAGTTGCCGAGAACCGGTTCGACGGCGATGCCGGGTCCGGTAATCGGAAAGCGGCGTCGGCCGGCGCTCCCTGGGGTGGTCGGCGGACAACGGTCGTCGGAAGCACGATCACCTTCGCGCCGACTTTCACGCGATCATAGAGGTCAACGACGTCGTCATTGGTCAGTCGGATACAGCCGGACGAGACCCGCTTCCCGATCGTATCGGGCTTGTTGGTGCCGTGAATTCGATATTCGGTTTCGCCCAGATACATCGCCCGAGCGCCAAGCGGGTTGCCGGGACCTCCGGCCATGAACCGCGGCAGATAGGGCTGACGCGAGACCATCTCCGCAGGCGGATGCCAATCCGGCCATTCTGCTTTACGCGCCACAGTCTGCTCACCGGACCATGTGAAACCTTCGCGGCCAACGCCGATGCCATAGCGGAGTGCCTGCGCGTCGTTCAGAACGAGATAGAGGAATGTGTTCTTGGTATCGATGATCACGGTGCCCGGAGTCTGGCGGCTGGCGTAGTCAACCACCTGCCGAACGAATGCTCCGGGAACGTCGGCCGCTTTGGGCGGTTCGACCAGAGGCGCCGGGGCCGGAAGCGGAGCCGGGGCTGACGGTGATGCATGAACTGGCGTTGAGACGTAAACCGGAGTTGACGACGCTTGGGCTTCGTGCGCGGACGGCTTTCGTGTCGGTTGCACATTCGCCGGCCCGGACAGCAAACCGTACCCCAAGGCGGCGACGGCCACGGCGCCAATTGCAACTCTTGCGGCCATCGGGATTGCGAACGTCTCCGCCTTTCCGCGTTTGGCCTGCTTACCCATACTCTTTCCCCCGGGTCACCATGCCCACGAGAGGTACCCAGTAAAATTTAAGAAACTTCGAAGCGATTTCGCTCAGGCTGGAACCATCAGCGATGGTTAACGCCGGGCTCTCGTTCGCAAGATAGGGTTCCCTCGCCTCGCGGATCGCCCGCGCCGCTGGCCGCGGCTAAACTCTCCCGATTCGTGGAGACCGTTTTGGCTTTCCTCTTCGTCCTCATCGTCGGCCTCGTCGCAGGCACCATTTCCGGCATCGTCGGCACGGGCTCGTCGATCATGCTGATGCCGGTGCTGGTCTATGCTTACGGGCCCAAAGAGGCGGTGCCGATCATGGCGGTGGCCGCTGTCATGGCCAACTTCTCACGAATCCTGGCCTGGTGGCGCGAGGTCGACTGGCGGGCCTGCGCGGCCTATTCGGTGACAGGCATTCCGGCCGCCGTGCTCGGCGCGCGGACGCTGCTGGCCCTGCCCTCGCACGCCGTCGATCTTGCCATCGGCGTCTTCCTGATCGCGATGGTGCCGGTGCGCCACTGGCTGGCGCGGCACGATCTCAAGGCCAATCTCTGGCATCTGGCGATCGGGGGGGCCGTCATCGGTTACCTCACCGGCATCGTCGTCTCCACAGGCCCGCTCAGCGTCCCGCTATTCCTGTTCTACGGCTTGTCCCGGGGCGCCTTCCTCGCGACCGAAGCGGCTTCTTCGCTCGGGCTCTATGCCGCGAAATCCGTGACCTTCGAACGGTTCGGGGCGCTGACCGGCGACGTGTTCGTCAAAGGCCTGATCGCCGGATCTTCGTTGATGGCGGGCGCCTTTATCGCCAAACGCTTCGTGCTGCGCCTGAAGCCGGAGATGTTCCGCGTGGTGATGGACGCGATCATGATCGCGGCCGGCCTCTCCGTGCTGTGGAATGCGGCGCAGCCGTAGCCGGGCTTCAGGGTGCGCCCGGCTCACTCTCTCGACCCGCCATTCCGTGCTATCAGCAAACCTGAAACTCCCGACTCGCTGTCCCGGACTCGCTGTCCCCATGGCCAAGAACACACTTTCCTTCGTCTGCCAGAACTGCGGCGCGGCCTATAACCGCTGGCAGGGCAAGTGCGAGTCCTGCGGCGAGTGGAATACGCTCGCGGAGGAGGACACGACCGGCAGCGTGCCGGTGTCGATCCGCTCCAAGCGCAAGGGGCGGACCTTCGCGCTGGAGAGCTTGTCCGGAAAAACCCAGGACGCCCCGCGCCTGTCCTCGGGCATGACGGAGCTCGATCGCGTCACCGGCGGCGGCTTCGTGCGCGGCTCGGTGCTGCTGGTCGGCGGCGATCCCGGCATCGGCAAGTCGACGCTGCTGACGCAGGCCACCAGCCTGCTCGCGCGCGCCGGGCACCGCGTCGTCTACATCTCCGGCGAAGAGGCGGTCGCGCAGGTGCGGTTGCGCGCCGAACGGCTCGGGCTGTCGGACGCGCCGGTGCAGCTCGCCGCCGAAACGTCTGTCGAGGACATCGTCTCGACGCTGTCCGAGGGCGCGGTGCCCCGGCTGATCGTGATCGACTCGATCCAGACGATGTGGACCGACACGGTCGAATCGGCACCCGGCACGGTGACGCAGGTGCGCGCCTCGGCGCAGGCTCTGATTCGTTTTGCCAAAAGGACCGGCGCGGCCATCATCCTGGTCGGCCATGTCACCAAGGACGGCCAGATCGCCGGCCCTCGCGTGGTCGAGCACATGGTCGACGCCGTGCTGTCGTTCGAGGGCGAAGGCTCGCAGCAATTCCGCATCCTGCGCGCCGTGAAGAATCGTTTCGGGCCGACCGACGAGATCGGCGTGTTCGAGATGACCGGGCTTGGCTTGCGCGAAGTCACCAACCCCTCTGAGCTGTTTTTGTCCGAGCGCGATCTCGGCACGCCCGGCACCGCAGTCTTCGCGGGCATCGAGGGCACGAGGCCCGTTCTGGTCGAATTGCAGGCGCTGGTGGCGCCCACTTCGCTCGGCACCCCGCGCCGGGCCGTGGTCGGCTGGGATCCGAGCCGGCTGTCGATGGTGCTGGCGGTGCTGGAAGCCCATTGCGGGGTCAAGCTGTCCGGCCATGACGTCTATCTGAACGTCGCAGGCGGCCTGCGCATCCACGAGCCCGCGGCTGATCTGGCCGCCGCGGCGGCGCTGGTGTCCTCGCTGGTTAATGCGCAGTTACCCACCGATGCGGTCTATTTCGGCGAGATCTCGCTGTCCGGCGTGGTGCGCCCGGTGGCGCAGACCCCGGCCCGGCTGAAAGAAGCGGCAAAACTCGGCTTTCAGCGTGCCGTGCTGCCCGAATCGGCCCGGGGCGAAGCCGGCGGTGATGCCGGCCTCTCGCTCAACGCGATCAACAGCCTAACGACATTGGTCGCCGAGATCGCCGCACGCGGCTCCCGGCGGGGAGACTCGAGTGCGCCGGCGGAGAAAAATGCCACACCGGCAAGATTCCGCCGTGGAGAGGGTTAGCCGGTGGTGACGTCTCCCGCCCCCGCCGCTATACACCCGTCACAAAAGCAGCATGGGATTGCGTGGTTGCGGCCTTGCCGGGAACGTCGTCTGGCCTTCACTTAGGGCGGCGGCCAAGCACCGATTCGCTGAGCACCTTGAAGTACGAGCGGACCAGACCAGCCGATGCCAGTAACCATCCTCGACCTGATCCTGCTCGGTGTGATGCTGATTTCGGGCCTGCTCGCCATGGTTCGCGGCTTCATGCGCGAAATCCTGTCGATCGCGGCCTGGGGCACGGCGGCAATCGTCACCCTTTATTCATTCTCGAAGCTGCTGCCGACCGCAAAGACCTATTTCAACAACGATACCGTCGCGAGCGTGGTCGTGGTCGCCGGCGTGTTCGTGGGCACTTTGGTCGTGGTCTCCGTGATCACGGTCCGGATCTCCGACATGATCCTGGATTCGCGCATCGGCGCGCTGGACCGCACCCTCGGCTTTCTGTTCGGGCTCGCGCGCGGGCTTTTGATCGTCGTGGTCGCGTTCCTGTTCTTCACCTGGCTGGTGCCGGACAAGCAGCGCCCGGACTGGGTCACGGGGGCCAAATCCCGCGTGGTGCTGCAGGGAACCGGCGATTGGCTGATGGCCCTCTTGCCTGACGACCCCGAGAACACCATCTTGAAGAGATTCAAGAAAAACAAACCAGATGAAGAGCAAACTGATTCCGAGCAGCAGCCTTCGGGCAGTGGCGACGGATACAGCAAACCGGCTCGTGACAGCCTTAAAAAGCTGATCGAGAAACCCGCGGCGCGTTGATAAGCCCTAACGAGAGGCTCGGACGAGATGCGAAATCCTGACCAGGACGCCCTACTTGATCTCGGCCCGGCCGCGCTGGAACTTCAAGACGATCTGGAGGGGGATACGCTGCGCGAGGAATGCGGCGTCTTTGGCATCTACGGCCACCCCGATGCCGCCGCCATCACGGCGCTCGGCCTCCACGCCCTTCAGCACCGCGGCCAGGAAGCCGCCGGCATCGTCTCCTATGACGGCGGCCGCTTTCATTCCGAACGCCGCCTCGGTCTCGTCGGCGACACCTTCTCCCGCCGCGAGGTGATCGACCGCCTGCCCGGCACAATGGCAGTCGGCCATGTCCGCTATTCCACCACGGGCGCGACCATCCTGCGCAACGTGCAGCCGCTGTTCGCCGAACTGAATGCCGGCGGCCTTGCTGTCGCCCACAACGGCAACCTCACCAACGGCCTGACGCTGCGCCGCGAGCTCGTGAAGAACGGCGCGATGATGCAGTCGACCACCGACACCGAGGTGATCCTGCACCTGGTCGCGCGCTCCAGGCGCAGTCGCTTCATCGAGCGCTATATCGACGCGCTGCGCGAGATCGAGGGCGCCTATGCGCTGGTGTCGCTGACCAACAAGAAGCTGGTCGGCGCGCGCGATCCGCGCGGCATCCGTCCGCTGGTGCTCGGCGAACTCGATGGTTGCCCGATCCTGACCTCCGAGACCTGCGCCCTCGACATCATCGGCGCACGCTTCGTCCGCGACATCGAGCCCGGCGAGGTGATCGTGTTCGACGAGAACGGGCAGGACATTCACAAGCCGTTCCCGCCGATCGCGCCGCGGCCCTGCATCTTCGAGTACATCTATTTCTCCCGTCCGGACTCCATCGTCCACGGACGCTCGGTCTACGAGGTGCGCAAGGCCTTCGGTGCCCAGCTCGCGCGCGAGAGCCACGTGCCGGTCGACGTCGTGGTGCCGGTGCCGGATTCCGGCGTGCCCGCGGCGGTCGGCTACAGCCAGCATTCCGGCATCCCGTTCGAACTCGGCATCATCCGCAACCATTATGTCGGCCGCACCTTCATCCAGCCGACACAAGCGATCCGCGAATCCGGCGTACGCATGAAGCATTCGGCCAACCGCGCCGCGATCGAAGGCAAGCGCATCATCCTGATCGACGATTCGCTGGTGCGCGGTACCACCTCGAAGAAGATCGTGCGCATGATGCGCGATGCGGGCGCCAAGGAAGTGCATTTCCGCCTCGCCTCGCCGCCGATCCTCTATCCCGACTATTACGGCATCGACCTGCCGGACCGCGGCGGTCTTCTTGCGGCGACACATTCGCTGGAGGAGATGCGCGAGATCATCGGCGCCGACTCGCTCGCCTTCCTGTCGATCGACGGCATGTACCGCGCCATGGGCGAGCCCGGCCGCGACCCCGCCAATCCGAAATTCTCGGATCATTGTTTCACCGGGGCCTATCCGACCCACCTCACCGACCAGACCCAGACCGAGCAGCAGCCCCGGCAATTGTCGCTGCTGGCAGAGGCGAGCTGACGGCGCAGCCGTCATCCCGGGCGGTCCGCAGGATTGTCTTGCAACCTCTGGATTGCGGGTTCGATGCTTCGCATCACCCCGGAATGACGGCGTATTGGGGGCTTGTCCCGGCCATCTACGCCTGTAAAACCCCGCCATGACAAATCCCCTCGCCAACCGCATCGCTCTCGTCACCGGCGCCTCGCGCGGCATCGGTTTTGCCACGGCCAAGGCGCTGGCCAAGGCCGGCGCGCATATCGTCGCCGTGGCGCGCACGCAGGGCGGGCTGGAAGAGCTCGACGACGAGATCCGCAAGGACGGCGGCACCGCAACCCTCGTGCCGCTCAACCTCACCGATTCCGACGGCATCGCGCGGCTCGGTGCTGGCCTGCACGAACGCTACGGCAAGCTCGACATCCTCGTCGGCAATGCCGGCGTGCTTGGCCCCTCCTCGCCGATCGGCCATATCGAGCTGAAGGCCTTCACCGATGTGATGGCGGTCAACGTTTCCGCGAACTTCCAGCTGATCCGCTGCATGGAGCCGCTGCTGAAGCAGTCCGACGCGGGCCGGGCCGTGTTCGTCACTTCAGGCGCTGCCAACAAAGCCACCGCCTATGTCAGCCCCTACGCCGCCTCCAAGGCGGCGCTGGAAACGCTGGCGCGCGCCTGGGCGCAGGAGACCGCGAATACCAAGCTGCGCGTCAACCTGTTCAATCCCGGCCCCGTCCGCACCCGCATGCGCGCGACGCTGATGCCGGGCGAGGATCCGGCGACGCTGGATACAGCCGAGCAGGTCGCCGAATTGATCGTGCCGATGTGCGCGCCTGATTGGACCGAGACCGGCAAGTTCTACGACTACAAGAGCCGCAGCCTGATGAGCTTCCGCTCGCCGGCCTGATTGACTTGACGGCCTCCCCGCGATTGACTGCCCGCGCTCAAGCGGCAGCAAGCTGCAGGCCAAAAAGGGAGGTTGCCATGGCGTCATGGCGGAATCGCGCAGGCTCAACGAATGCGCTCGCAAATGTCTCTCGCGTCCTCTCCGTCCTGATCGCGGCTATCGCGTTTGCGCTTCCGGGCGCGGCTATCGCCAGCGATGTCCCGACCTTCGCGGTCGATGCTTCCTGGCCGAAGCCGTTGCCGAACAACTGGATCCTCGGTCAGGTCGGCGGCATCACCGTCGACTGGCAGGGCCACATCTGGGTGATCCATCGGCCGCGCTCGCTCACCGACGACGAGAAAGGCGCGAGCCTCACCCCGCCCCGCTCGAAATGCTGCGTCTCGGCGCCGCCGGTGCTCGAATTCGACAGCGACGGCAATCTGCTGCGATCGTGGGGCGGCGCGGGCGAAGGCTATGAATGGGTCGGCCGCGAGCACGGCATCGAGGTCGACGAGCGCGGCTTCGTCTGGGTCGGCGGCAATGCCGACAACGACAACGCTATCCTGAAATTCACGCTCGACGGCAAGTTCGTCGCCCAGATCGGCAAGATCGCGCCGAGCCTCGGCAGCAGCGACACGACGCAGCTCGGCAAGCCCGCCGAGACCGCGATCGACAAGGCTGCCAACGAAATCTACGTCGCCGACGGCTACGGCAACCGCCGCGTCATCGTCTTCGACGCGACCACTCTCGCCTACAAGCGGCATTGGGGCGCCTACGGCAACAAGCCCGACGACACCAAGCAGGCGGCGTACGATCCCAAAGCGCCGGTGTCGCAGCAGTTCGGCAATCCCGTCCATTGCGTAAAGCTCGCCAATGACGGTCTCGTCTACGTCTGCGACCGCATCAACAACCGCATCCAGGTGTTCAGGAAGGACGGCACCTTCGTGAAGGAGTTCTTTTTCGAGAAGAACACGCTTGGCAACGGCGCGGTGTGGGACATCGCGATCTGGCCCGATCCGAAGCAGACCTGGCTGCTCAGCGCGGACGGCGAAAACAACGAGATCAGGGTCATCAAGCGCGAGGACGGCAGCGTGGCCGGAAGCTTCGGGCACAGCGGCCGCAACGCCGGACAATTCCACTGGGTGCATGCCATGGCGATCGACGCCAAGGGTAACGTCTATACCGCCGAGGTCGACACCGGAAAGCGCATCCAGAAATTCAAGCTGACGTCGGACGCGCTGAAATAGCGTCTCGACGCATTTTGCCCAAAAGTTAACGGAGGGATGACGCTGCGACTCAGCGTCATCCGGCTTTAGGCGCATTGCCGCCGGCCGTGGGACACGGTAGAGCCATCAGCCGGAACAAGGCTCCCATCCAAGAGAGCTGTCCGCATGTTTGACAATGGAGGAAACCTTTTATGACGACGACGTTCGCGCGCCGCTCCGCGGCCCTTCTGGCCTGTGCCGCCTTCGGTTTTGCCACATCCGCCTACGCCCAGGACAAGACCGTCAAGATCGGCGTGCTTAACGACATGTCCAGCCTCTATGCCGACATCGGCGGCCCGAACTCCGTGGTCGCGATCAAGATGGCGGTCGAGGATTCCGGCCTGCTCAAGAAGGGCTGGAAGATCGACGTGCTGAGCGGCGACCACCAGAACAAGCCCGACATCGGCGTTAACATCGCCCGGCAATGGATCGACAACGACAAGGTCGATGCGATCGCGGACACGCCGAGCTCCGGCGTGGCGCTCGCGGTGAGCAACCTCGTCAAGGAGAAGAATGCGGTGCTGCTCAATTCGGGCGCCGCCACCGCGGACCTCACGGGTAAGGCCTGCACACCAAACACGGTCTCCTATACCTACGACACTTACATGCTCGCCAACGGCACCGGCAAGGCGTTGACCAAAGCCGGCGGCGACAGCTGGTTCTTCCTCACCGCCGACTACGCGTTCGGACATGCGTTGGAGCGCGATACCAGCGCCGTCGTGACCGCCAATGGCGGCAAGGTGCTCGGTGGTGTCAAGCATCCGCTCAACACCGCAGACTTCTCCTCCTTCCTGCTGCAGGCCCAGTCGTCGAAATCAAAGATCGTCGGTCTCGCCAACGCCGGCGGCGACACCACCAATGCGATCAAGCAGGCCGCCGAGTTCGGCATTGTGCAGGGCGGGCAGAAGCTCGCGGCGCTGCTGCTGTTCATCAACGACGTGCATTCGCTGGGTCTGAAGACCGCCCAGGGCCTGACCTTCACGGAATCCTTCTATTGGGACATGAACGACCAGACCCGCGCCTGGTCGAAGCGCTTCTCGGCGCTGGCCAGCAAGAATGCGATGCCCTCCATGACCCAAGCCGGCAATTACGCGATGGTGCTGCATTATCTGAAGGCGATGGACGCGCTCGGCGGCAACCCGCATGACGGTGCCAAGGTCGTCGCCAAGATGAAGGAGCTGCCGACCGACGACCCGCTGTTCGGCAACGGCCCGCTGCGCGCGGACGGGCGCCGCCTCATCCCGGCCTATCTGTTCGAGGTGAAGAAGCCCGAAGAATCGAAGGGACCGTGGGACTACTACAAGCAGATCGCCACGATCGCGGCGGAAGACGCGGCCAAGCCGCTCAAGGACAGCGAGTGCCCGCTGGTGAAGAAGTAAGAAGTCGTAGGGTGGGTTAGCTCTACGGCTGCGCAAAGCGCAGTCCGCAGGGCGTAACCCACCTCTTCTCGCGCGTCGGACAAGGTGGCGGATTACGCTTCGCTAATCCGCCCTACGGTTCTGATCTCGCCGCTCCCAGCGCCCGCACCGCGATCGCCACGCACACCACCATCAAGACCGCCGCGAGCAGGAACGGCGCGCCGGGCAGCTGCCATGGCGCGCTGGCGCCGATGAAGTATGAAAACGTCAGCGTGAACAGGAACGGGCCGACGAGCTGCGACACGCTCTGCACGCTCGCGGTCGCGCCCTGCAACTGGCCCTGCTGATCGGGCGCGACCAGTCGCGTCATCAGCGATTGCATGGCGGCGCCGGAGATGCCCCACAGCGACATCACGGGAATGCCGATCCAGAACAGCGGCCCGGTCGGCGCCGCGCCGAAGATCACGAAGCCGATCGCGCCACAGCATAGGCCCATCAACAAGGCGTTGCGCTCGCCGAGCACGCGCACGATCGGGCCGATCGCGAGCCCCTGCACCACCATGGCGCAGATGCCGACCATCGCCAGCGTCAACCCCACGGTTTTCGAATCCCAGCCGTAGCGATAGGTGGCGTAGAGCACGAAGGTCGAGGGAAGCACGACATGCGCGACCTGCGCGATGAAGTTGACGACGGACAACGCAGCGAGCACCGCGTTGGAACGCAGCAGGCGGAGCGCACCGAGCGGATTGGCGCTCCTCCAGCGGAACGGCGCACGCTTGTCCGGCGCCAGCGATTCCGGCAGGACGAAGAGCCCATAGAGCGCGTTGGCAAAGCTCAGGGCCGCCGAGGCCCAGAATGGCAGGCGCGGATCGATATCGCCGAGCAGGCCGCCCAGCGCCGGGCCCAGCACGAAGCCGGCGCCGAACGCAGCCCCAATCCGGCCGAACACCGCCGCGCGCCGCTCCGGCGGCGTGATGTCGGCAATATAGGCAAAGGCAGTCGAGATGCTGGCCGAGGTGATGCCCGAGATGACGCGGCCGACGAACAGCCAGAGCAGCGACGGCGCCAGCGCCATCAGCACATAATCGGCCGCGAGCCCGAAATTCGACAGCAGCACCACCGGCCGCCGCCCGAACCGATCCGACAGCGCGCCGAGCACCGGCGAGAACACGAACTGCATCAGCGCCCAGGCGGTGCCGAACAGACCGAAGATGCGGGCCGCGTGCGCCGTGTCGTTGTCGACGAAGCTCTCGATCAGTTTTGGCAGGATCGGCATGATCACGCCGAGCGCGAGCATGTCGAGCAGGATAGTGACGAAGATGAAGGCGACCGCACCGCGCCGGACCGGCGCTGCGCCCTGCGCCATCGCCTCGCCGGCCTCGTTGCTCACGACGGCCGCTTGCGCTTGTGGGCGAACGGATTGGCCTTCTCGCGCAGGGTGATGCGCACCGGCGTGCCGGGCAGCTCGAAGGCCTCACGCAGCGAATTGGTGAGATATCGCAGATACGATTGCGGCACCGCGTCCGCACGCGAGCAGAACAGCACGAAGCTCGGCGGGCGGGCCTTGGTCTGCGTGATGTAATTCAGCTTCAGCCGTCGGCCGGACACGGCGGGCGGCGGATTGGCCTGGACCGCCTCCTCGAACCAGCGGTTCAGCGCCGCGGTCGACACACGCCTGTTCCAAAGCGCATAGGCATCCTGGATTGCCTGCATCAATCGATCGATGCCCTCGCCCATCAAGCCGGAGACGGCGACGATCGGCACGCCCTTGATCTGCGGCAGCAAGTGATCGGCGTCGCGGCGCAGGTTAGAGATCGCGCCGCCACCCTTGCTCTCCATCAGGTCCCATTTGTTGACGGCGAGCACGACGGCGCGACCCTCGCGCTCGATCAGGTCGGCGATGCGAAGATCCTGCTCCTCGAAGCGGTTCTGCGCATCCATCATCATCACGACGACTTCGGCAAAGCGCACCGCGCGCAGTGCATCGGCGACCGAGAGCTTCTCGAGCTTCTCCTCGATCCGCGAGCGCCGGCGCAGACCTGCGGTGTCGAACACGCGAAACTCGCGGCCCTTCCAGTTGATCTCGACCGCGATGGAATCGCGCGTGGTGCCGGCCTCCGGGCTCGTCAGCAGACGCTCCTCGCCCAGCAGATGATTGATCATCGTCGACTTGCCGGCGTTGGGCCGGCCGACGATCGCGACCCGGATCGGACGCGTGGCGGCCTCTTCCTCGGTCAGCGGCTCGTCATCTTCGAACTCATCCTCCTCCACCGGCTCCGGCATCAGCGGTCGCAGAGCGTCGTAGAGCTCACCCATGCCCTCGCCGTGCTCGGCCGAGATCTGGATGGGATCGCCGAGGCCGAGCGCGAAAGCCTCCATCGCGCCGGCATCGCCATGCTTGCCTTCGCTCTTGTTGGCGACGAGCAGCACCGGCTTGTTGGCCTTGCGGGCGAAATCGGCGAAGGCGCGATCGTTGGGCGTGAGGCCCATGCGGGCATCGATCACGAAGAACAGCGCGTCGGCCTGCGCGATCGCGGCCTCCGTCTGCTCCTGCATGCGGGCAGTCAGCGAGCCCTTGGCGCCCTCATCGAGGCCGGCCGTGTCGATGATCGTGAAGTCGAGACCGCCGAGCCTGGCCTCGCCCTCGCGGCGGTCGCGGGTGACGCCGGGCAGGTCATCGACAAGCGCGAGCTTCTGCCCGACCAGGCGGTTGAACAGCGTCGACTTGCCGACATTGGGCCGGCCGATAATGGCAATCTTAAAGGACATGGGTCATTCGTGCGCTGCCGGAGCCGCGCCTGTCAATGAAATGAAAAATCAGCGCGAGAAGCTGCCGCTCGGCATCGGCGCCGGGAAGGCGCCCTGCGTTTGCTGCTGGGTGGTCTGGGTCGGCTGCGCCTGCTGGACGGGTTGATCGGGCGGCGGCGCGGTGGTGCGCTTGCGCACGATCTTCTGCCTGGGCGGCGGAGTGGCCGCGGGCGGCGCGGCCTCGGGCTGGGCCTCGCCATCGACTTCGCCGGCGGGCGCCTCAACCGGCGCGACGGCCGCGCTGGCCGGCTGCCTGGTCTTTTTCGCCTTGGCGCCCTTCGCCGGCTTCGGCTCGGGCTGGGGCTCCACAGGCAAGGCTGCGACGGCGGGTCCGTTCGGATCGGGCTGTTGCTGCGCGCCCTTGTACATATCCTTGGGCACACCCTGCTCGAGGCCCGGCACGCCTTCCGGGAACACCGGCTTACGGTCGCCCGGCAGCTTCTTCTTGGTATCGAGGAAGTCGAGCATGTCGCTCGGATCGAAGCTGGAGCAACCGCCCAGCACGCCCGTGAAGGCGATCAGGACGGCGGCTGCGATCAAGCGTGGCGTGCGGCGCATATCGGTATCTCGTCTCAGCTCTCGGCTCAGCTCTTCGCTACGGGCGGCAGCAGGGCCTGCAGCGCCTCGGCGCGTGAGCGCAGGCCGGGCGGCGTTTCGCCGTCCTCGGCAATCGCGTCGAGCCATTTGCGGGCCGCGGTCATGTCGTTGTTGCGCCAGGCCGACAGCGCCAGCATCTCGCGGGCGGTATGACGGAAGGTTGATTTGGGCGCGGTGGAGGCGTCCAGCCGCTGCTGCATGTCGGCATAACCGGCGCTGTCGAGCAGGAGGCCTGCGGCGCGGATCTTTGCCAGATCCTGCCACTCGCCGCCTGTGCTGCGGTCGGCGGCGATGTCGTCATACAGCTTGGCGCCTGCCTTGGGATCGCGGGCTGCAGCCTCAGCCGCAGCACGCAGCCGCGCCAGGGTGCGATAGCCCGATGGAGCCTTGGCAGCGAGCTCGGTGAAGGCCGCCTCGGCCTCCGCATGCTTGTCCTGATCGGACAGCTCGGCGGCTTTCTCGAAGGCGGCGCCGGCCTCGGCAGCCTTCTTGGCCTCCACATACTGGTAAGCGCGCCAGCCACCCACGGCGGCGACGATCAGCACCATCAGGGCGATGAAGACAATCGAATACTTGTCCCACAGCTTCTTGAGCTGTTCGCGACGTACTTCCTCGTCGACTTCGTCAAATAATTCAGACACTTATGCTAATCCCATGCCCGTCCGGGTGCGCGCGCCAAAGCGTTCGCGTCAGGAATCCCGTCCCCACGTGGCGGCGAGGTACCCTAACGATATGGCGGTGGCAAGGCAAAGCGAGCCCGATCAAGGCGTTAACCACCCGGGACCGCCCGGAGAGACCGCCCCCCGGTCAGGCTCCCAACAGCTCCCGCAGCTGCCGCTTCAGCACCTTGCCATTGGCATTGCGCGGCAGCGGCTCCGCGGTGATCACCATCGTTTCCGGGACCTTGTAGTCGGACAACCGCTCCGCGCACCAGGCGCGCAAGGCCTCGCTGTCCACCGGTGCGCGCGCCACGACCACGGCGTGAACGCGTTCGCCCAACACCGGGCACGACTTGGCGACGATCGCGCTCTCGACCACGGCGGGATGGCCGGCCAGCACGGATTCGACCTCGGCCGAATAGATCTTGAGGCCGCCACGGTTGATCATGTCCTTCTGCCGGTCGAACACCCGGACAAATCCCTCCGCGTCGACCGAGCCGAGATCGCCGGAATGCCAGAACCCGCTGGTGAAGCTTTCGGCCGTGGCTTTCGGATTGTTCCAGTAGCCCTTGATCACGGAGGCACTCTGGATCAGAGCTCACCGATTTCGCCAGGCGGCAGCTCACGCCCGTCCGCCCCCATTGCCAGGATGCGCGCACCCGGACACGGCAGGCCGACGCTGTCGATATGGCTCGCCGTCAACTCGCCCGGCATGATCGTGGACGGCGACGTGGTCTCGGTCGCGCCGTAGCAATTCGCCAGCTCGAGGCCGGGAATGATCGCCTTGAGCTTCTCGATGGTAGCAACCGGCATCGGTGCGCCGCCAAAGCCGCCGATGCGCCAGCTCGACAGATCGTAGCTCTCGAAATCGGGCTGGAGCAGGCAGAGATTGTACATCGCCGGCACCATCACCGTGTAGGTGACGCGCTCGCGCGCGGCGAGCTTGAGATATTCGCCGGCCTTGAACTCTGGCATGATGATCAGCGCGCCGCCGCAGCAGATCATCGTCGTGATATTGGCGACGACGCCGGTGACGTGGCCGAGCGGCACCGCCGCGATCGAGCGATCGGCCGCCGTCAATTGCAGGCAGGACACAAAGATCATCGAGGAATGGACGATGTTGCAATGGGCCAGCATCGCGCCCTTCGGCTTGCCTGTCGTGCCCGAGGTGTAGAGGATCATCGCGGTGTCCTCCTCGCTCGTCTCGACCGGCGCCGCGGCCGGGGCGTTGTCGACGAGCACCGCGAAATCCGACAGAGCCGGATCGTCGTCGACGGCGATGCGGTGGATCACATCGGGCACGTCTAGTGCATCCGGCAGCCGCTCCGCGAGTGCCGCCTCGTGGATCAGGATTTTGGCACCGCAGTCGGCGAGCACATAGGCGATTTCCGGCTTCTGCTGCCGCGTGCTGAGCAGCACCGTGACAAGCCCCTCATGCGCGGCAGCGAACAGCAGCAGCGGAAATTCGACGCGGTTGCCGAGCAGGATCGCGACACGATCGCCCCGCTGCAATCCGAGCTTGCGAAATCCCGCCGCGATCCGCGCAGCCTGCTCCGCGGCCTGCCGCCAGCTCAGCCGGACATCGCCCGAGATCAGCGCTTCGCCGTCGGGATTGCGCGCGCAGGCATCTGCGATCATGGCCCATATGCTCACGGGGCGGTCGGCGAAGGCCGGCACCACGCGATCGCCAAAGCGCGTCTCGAGCCGCATCGGCGGGATCTGAGAATGCGACCAGTCCATCGGGATGCCCTCGGCTTGTTGCTCTTGTTACCTTCCGCGCATGGGCATGCCGGTGCTGTCTTGTGCTGATCGGCTAGCCGCCGATCACGGGAACACCGATCACGACCGGATGGAACGCAAACGCCAGCGCCAGATATGCGACGATTCCAACCACGATCGCGATCAGATCGTTGGTGACGCCGCCCACCGGAATCGGCGGACCGCCGCCATCGGTGCGACGCTTCAGCGTGATGCGGTCATACACCGCCCAGCCCAGGAAGGAGCCGAACAGGATGATGGAGCCGAGATCGCCATTGGCCAGAAGATGCGCCGCCGCCCACAGCTTGATGCCGGCCAGCATCGGATGCTTCAGCGTCGCATAGATGCGGCCGCGCAGATAGGACGCAACCACCAGGATGACCGCCGGCAGCATCAGCGCGAGGGTGATGTGCTTCAGCGCTTTCGGCGGATACCAGACGTCGATCCAGCCCGTCGCACGATAATGCGCGAAGCCCCAGATGATCAACGCGAGCCCCGCGAGCGAGGCGAGCGAATAGAGGATTTTGTAGGTCCCCTCGCCCAGCCTCGCGATTGCCTGCGCGCGCGCCTCGCGTTTCGTCGTGAACACATGCGCCGCAAAAAACAGCGCAAGCCCCAGGATCATGACCAGCAGACCCACGAGATTCTCCCCTCAACCAGCGCCCCAGCTCATGGCGTATCATCGATTGGCCGCGGGTCGCAACTGATGGGCTACTTGCCGATCTCGCGATTGTCGACATACCGGATCGCGATCGGCCGCCCGGCCAGGGCACCGCCAAGACCGCCGGTGAATTTCAGCGGCAAGCAGGCATTCAGCGATGAATTGATCGCCCTGAGATAGGTGGTTCTCGTCTCGGCGGGCACGCCCGCGGTCGCAAAGGTCAGGCGCGGCGGGCCGATCAGGCCGCCCGACTTGTTGAAGCTGAAACGCACGGCCATCTGCATGCCCGCGCGCGCATTGTCCGATGGCGGCGACCAGCAGCTGCGCAGCTCGGCGAAGAGGTCGCCGATCGTATCGAGATCGTGATCCGGCTTTTGATATTTGCCGCGATCCGCCTCCGGTGGCACGCTTTGGATCGTGAGCTGGAGGTTCTGGCCGTAGGGATAGTCGATCTCGGGAATACAGGGACCAGGCTCGAGCGGGCTGCAATAGGACGGCGTGCAGGGCCTGCCGTCGAGCACGCTGCACGGCTCGTGCGAAAACGGAATCGGGTTGATTTGTCGCGGCCGCGCGTCCGCGGCGATCGTCGAGATCGCCAGCAGGAGGAAAACAAGGATGCCGCGCCACATGACCAGAACGTGGCATCGCCGGAGAAGCCGTCAAGCCCGCAAGCGTTCACATGCTCGCGCGTACACGCGGTGTCGTCGTCCGGCTTGACGGGACGACCCAGTATTCCAGAGACGTTTGTGATTGAGCCGAGAGGCTGCGGCGTGCTGGATGCCCCGCTTTCGCGGAGCATGACAGCGGAGGGGGAGTGGCTGCAGAGCGGGCGAAGCCGCACCCTACCCCTTCTTCTTGACGTCCTTGACGTTGGTGAACTCGATGCCCTCGGCCCGTTCCCTGGTGTAGCCGAGATAGAACTCGTTCCGCGCCAGATAGACGGGGTCGCCGTCGACATCGTCGGCGATGCTGGAGGTGTTGGCCGCGATGAAGGTATCGAGCTTCTTGCGGTCGTCCGAAGAGACCCAGCGCGCAAGCTGGAACTCGCTGACCTCGAATTCAACCGGCAGGGAATATTCCGCATCCAGCCGCGCCTTGAGCACGTCGAGCTGGAGTGCGCCGACGACGCCAACCAGCGCGGGCGCGCCGTCGCGCGGGCGGAACACCTGCACAACGCCCTCTTCCGACATCTGCTGAAGCGCTTCCTTCAGCTTCTTCGCCTTCATCGCATCGGTGAGACGCACGCGGCGGACGATTTCCGGCGCGAAGCTCGGCACGCCGACGAAGTTGAAATCCTCACCGTCGGTCAGTGTATCGCCGATGCGAAGCGTGCCGTGATTGGGAATGCCGACGACGTCGCCGGCATAAGCCTCGTCCGCAACCGAACGGTCCTGCGCGAAGAAGAATTGCGGGCTCGACAGCGGCATGCTCTTGCCGGTGCGCACGAGTTTCGCCTTCATGCCGCGGCTCAACTTGCCGGAGCAAAGCCGCGCGAAGGCGATACGGTCGCGGTGATTGGGATCCATGTTGGCCTGGATCTTGAACACGAAGGCGCTCATGCGGGGGTCTGTGGCTTCGACCTTGCGCTGATCGCTCTCCTGCGCGCGCGGCTCGGGCGCGAACTTGCCGAGCCCTTGCAGCAAGTCGCCGACGCCGAAATTGCGAAGCGCGCTGCCGAAATAAACCGGCGTCAGATGGCCCTCGCGAAATGCTTCGAGCTCGAACGGTTTTGAAGCCGCGGTGACGAGCTCGAGCTCGTCCTTGACCGCGGACACGTCGAGATTGGCGTTGAGCTTTCCGAGCTCGGCGATCTCGATCTGCTGCGCCGCGCCGGTCTTGGCACCGCCGCCTTCGAGCAGGCGCACGCCGCCATTGACGACGTCATAGGTGCCGAGGAACTCGCGGCCGCGGCCGACAGGCCAGGTCATCGGCGTGGTGTCGAGCGCCAGCGTCTTCTCGATCTCGTCGAGGAGCTCGAACACGTCGCGGCTCTCGCGGTCCATCTTGTTGATGAAGGTGATGATCGGGATGTCGCGAAGACGACACACCTCGAACAGCTTTCGGGTGCGCGCCTCGATGCCCTTGGCGGCGTCGATCACCATGACGGCGGAATCGACCGCCGTGAGCGTGCGATAGGTGTCTTCCGAAAAGTCCTCGTGGCCCGGCGTGTCCAGCAGGTTAAACACGAGGCCCTCGAACTCGAAGGTCATGACCGAGGTCACGACAGAGATGCCGCGCTCGCGCTCGATCTTCATCCAGTCCGAACGCGTGTTGCGCCGCTCGCCCTTGGCCTTGACCTGGCCGGCCAGATTGATGGCGCCGCCGAACAGCAGCAGCTTTTCGGTCAGCGTGGTCTTGCCGGCGTCCGGATGCGAGATGATCGCAAAGGTACGCCGCCGCGACACTTCAGCGGCAAGCGAGGAACGGGCCGTCGATTCGGCTGTGGTGGCGATGTCGGACATTGCGGCAGCGTTTGGCAGGGAAAATGAGCCTGATCAAGCCTCATCTGGTGATTGCGGAGCCTTCCGGCCAGCCCCATATCGGGCTTGGGTTGGGAGGACGGCCTTCCCCTCACACAGCACACCAGTCGCGGGGACGACCCTGCCTTGAATGGAGGGTCGTCATGGCCTGGAGCATCCTGTTCGTCGCCGGTCTGCTGGAGATCTCCTGGGCGATCGGCCTCAAATATACCGAGGGGTTCTCCAAGCTCGTTCCGTCAGTCCTCACGCTCGGCGCCATGGCCGGCAGCATCATCCTGCTCGGGCTCGCCCTCAAATCGCTGCCGATTGGAACCGCTTATGCAGTCTGGACCGGCATCGGCGCGGTCGGTACCGCGACGCTCGGCATCGTCCTGTTCGGCGAGCCGGCCACCGCGTTCCGCCTCGCCAGCATCGGGCTGATCGTCGCCGGGATTGTCGGACTGAAGCTGGTTACCTGACGAAGAGCTTGACCGCCCACCAGCTCAGCGCGGCGACGATGGCCGAGGCCGGCATCGTGATCACCCAGGCATAGACGATCGAGCTGGCGACGTTCCAGCGCACCGCCGAGAGGCGGCGGGCGGCGCCGACGCCGACGATGGCGCCGGTGATGGTGTGGGTGGTCGAGACGGGAACGCCGAGGAAGGTCGCCATGAACAGGGTCGCGGCACCGCCTGTCTCGGCGCAAAAGCCCTGCATCGGGGTCAGCTTGGTGATGCGCAGGCCCATGGTGCGAACGATGCGCCAGCCGCCCATCAGCGTCCCCATCGCCATAGCGGCCTGGCACGAGAGCACCACCCAGAAGGGGACGAAGAATTCGCCGCCGAGCTGGCCCTGCGAATAGAGCAGCACGGCGATGATGCCCATGGTCTTCTGCGCGTCGTTGCCGCCATGGCCGAGCGAATAGAGCGAGGCGGAGGCGAATTGCAGGATGCGGAAGGCGCGATCCACGGCAAAGGGCGTGGAGCGCACCGAGGCCCAGGACACGATCGCAACCAGCACCATCGCGAGCAGAAAGCCGACGAGCGGAGACAGCACGATGGCGATCACCGTCTTGGACAATCCGCTCCAGACCGCCGCCGAAACGCCGGCTTTGGCCACGCCCGCACCAAACAAGCCGCCGATCAATGCATGAGACGAGGACGATGGGATGCCGAGCGCCCATGTCACCAGGTTCCAGACGATGGCGCCGACGAGCGCCGCGAAGATCACCTGAGCATCCACGATCGCGGGATCGATGATGCCGGTGCCGATGGTCTGGGCGACGTGGAGCCCGAACACCAAGAAGGCGACGAAGTTGAAGAACGCGGCCCAGAACACCGCGTATTGCGGCCGCAACACGCGGGTCGAGACGATGGTCGCGATCGAATTGGCGGCGTCGTGCAGGCCGTTCAGGAAGTCGAACAGCAGCGCGACGGCGATCAATCCGACCAGGACGGGAAGACCCAACGCAACATCCACGGCGTGGCCCTGCCCTATACTTGCTCGATGACGATGCTGTTGATCTCGTTGGCGACGTCGTCGAAGCGGTCGGCGACTTTCTCGAGATGATCGTAGATCTCTGCGCCGACGATGAAATCCATCGCGTTGCCGTCGCGATGCTTGAGGAACAGTTCCTTCAGCCCGATATCATGGAGATCGTCGACGCGGCCTTCCAGCTTGCCCAGCTCTTCGGTGATCGCGGTCAGCATCGCCACGTTCTGACCGATCTTCTGCATCAGCGGCAGCGCACGGCCGACCAGATTGGCGCATTCGATCAGGAGCCCGCCGATCTCCCGCATCGGCGGCTCGAAGCTGCGGACCTCGAACAGCATCACGGCCTTGGCGGTCTGCTGCATCTGGTCGATGGCGTCGTCCATCGAGGTGATCAGGTTCTTGATGTCGCCGCGGTCGAACGGGGTGATGAAGGTACGGCGCACCGCCGTCAGCACCTCACGGGTGATGTTGTCGGCATCGTTCTCGAACTGGTTGACGCGCTGGCAATAGACCGGCGTCTCCTCGCCCCCGTTGAGCATGCTCTGGAGCGCGATCGAGCCCTGGATCACGGTCTGGGCGTGGCGGTCGAACAGGTCGAAGAACCGTTCTTCCTTGGGCAGGAAAGCGCGAAACAATCGCATCATGGGGGAGAGACTACCGGTTGGATGATGGCCTGGCCCAAGCGGGCCGTCATGAAACTGTCATAGACCATTTTCGATCCACGCGCGTGCCACCTCACGCCCGTGGAGCCGGATCATCCACCGCTTTCGCGCGTCATAACATCTTCCATTATATCAATTACTTACAGCGACCTCCGGAAGTAATGCGCGATTTCGCCGATGACGCCACGGCGGAAGGTGAGCACGCAGATCACGAAGATCGATCCCTGGATCACGGTCACCCACTGGCCGAACCCAGCCAGATATTGCTGCATGGCGATGATCACGAAGGCACCGACCACGGGACCGAAGACGGTTCCGAGTCCGCCGACCAGCGTCATCAGCACGACTTCGCCCGACATCGACCAGTGCACGTCGGTGAGCGAGGCATTCTGCGCGACGAAGACTTTCAGCGCACCGGCAAAGCCGGCCAGCGTGCCCGACAGGACGAATGCCAGGAACTTGTACTGATCGGTCCGGTAACCGAGCGAAATCGCGCGCGGCTCGTTCTCGCGGATCGCCTTCAGGACCTCGCCGAACGGCGAGTTGATGATGCGGAAGATCAGCAGGAAGCCGGCGAGGAAGCCCACCAGAACCACGTAGTAGAGCACGGTCGGCTTGGTCAGATCGAAGACGCCGAACATGCGTCCCTGCGGGATGCCCTGGATGCCGTCTTCGCCATGGGTGAACGGCGCCTGGAGGTAGATGAAGTACAGAAGCTGCGATAGCGCCAGCGTGATCATCGAGAAATAGATTCCCTGGCGGCGGATCGAGATATAGCCCGTGATGAGCGAGAGCACGAAGGCACCGGCGACTCCGACGAGGATGCCAAGCTCCGGCGGCAGCGCCCAGACCTTCAGCGCATGCGCGCTGCAATAGCCGGCCGTGCCCAGGAACATCGCATGGCCGAAGGACAGCAAGCCGCCATAGCCGATCAGCAGGTTGAAGGCGCAGGCGAGCAGCGCGAAGCACAGCGCCTGCATCACGAAGAACGGGTAGACTCCGGTGAATGGCACCGAAGCCAGCAGCAGCGCCATCACCACGAACACGATCATCTCGTCGCGGATCGAGCGCGGGGTTACCGGCAGCGTGTCGTCCGTCAAGGCTGTCATATCAGGCCGCCCTTCCCGTCAATCCCGTTGGCTTCACCAAGAGCACCAGCACCATGAGCACGAACACGACGGTGTTGGAGGCCTCGGGGTAGAAATATTTGGTCAGGCCCTCGATCACACCGAGCGCGAAGCCGGTGATGATGGAGCCCATGATCGATCCCATGCCGCCGATCACGACCACCGCGAACACCACGATGATGAGGTCGGCGCCCATCAGAGGCCGCACCTGGTTGATCGGCGCCGACAGCACGCCGGCGAGCGCGGCAAGGCCGACACCGAGGCCGTAGGTCAGCGTGATCATGCGCGGCACGTTGACGCCGAAGGCGCGCACCAGTGTCGGGTTTTCGGTGGCGGCGCGCAAATAGGCGCCGAGCCGGGTCTTCTCGATCAGGAACCAGGTCGCGATGCAGACCACCAGCGAGAAGATGACGACCCAGCCGCGATAGACCGGCAGGAACATGAAGCCGAGATTCATGCCGCCCTTGAGCTGATCCGGAATGGCATAAGGCAGGCCGGAGGAGCCGAAGTAGTTCTGGAACACGCCCTGCACGATCAGCGCAATGCCGAAGGTCAGGAGCAGACCGTAGAGATGATCGAGCCCGGTCAGCCATTGCAGCATGGTCCGTTCCAGGATCATGCCGAAGATGCCGACAATGATCGGCGCAAGCAGCAACGCCCACCAATAGTTGATGCCGCCGAGGTTCAGCAGGAAATAGGCGACGAACGCGCCCATCATGTAAAGCGCACCGTGGGCGAAATTGATGATGTTGAGCATGCCGAAGATCACGGCAAGCCCGAGACTGAGCAGCGCGTAGAACGAGCCGTTGATCAGTCCCACCAGTAGCTGAGCGTAAAGAGCCTGCATCGATCCCGCACCCGGTCCCTTCGGCGTTCCCTGAAAGTCGCCCGCAGACCTGATGGCCTGCGGGCGGTTATCTTACTTCTTCAACAGCGCGCACTTGCTCTCGGACAGCGGCGTGAAGGCCTGGTCGCCCGGCACCGTACCGACCAGCTTATAGAAGTCCCACGGTCCCTTGGACTCCGAGGGCTTCTTCACCTCGAACAGATAGGCATTGTGGATGGTGCGGCCGTTGGGCTGGATCTCGCCCTTGCCGAACAGATCGTCTTCCGTCGGCATCGACTTCATCTTCTCGACGACCTTGGCGCCGTCATGCGGGTTGCCGCCGAGCGCTTCCAGGGCCTTGAAATAGTGACGCACGCCCGCATACACGCCGGCCTGCACCATGGTGGGCGGCGCGTTGTTCTTCATCTTCTCGGCGAAGCGCTTGGAGAACGCACGGGTCTGGTCGTTCATGTCCCAGTAGAAAGTCTCGGTGAAGTTGAGGCCCTGTGCGGTCTCGAGCCCGATCGCCTTGACGTCGGTGAGGAACAGCAGCAGCGCCGCGAGCTTCTGGCCGCCCTTGACGATGCCGAATTCAGCCGCCTGCTTGATCGTGTTGGTGGTGTCGCCGCCGGCATTGGCAAGGCCGATGATCTTGGCCTTGGAGGCCTGCGCCTGGAGCAGGAAGGACGAGAAGTCCGGCGTGTTCAGCGGGTGCTTGACGCCGCCGACCACCTTGCCGCCATTTGCGGTAACGACAGCGGTGGTGTCGCGCTCCAGCGCCGCGCCGAAGGCGTAGTCCGCGGTCAGGAAGAACCATGTGTCGCCGCCGGCCTTCACCAGCGCCTGGCCGGTGGTGTGGGCCAGCATGTAGGTGTCGTAGGTCCAGTGCACCGTGTTGGGCGAGCACTGCGCGTTGGTCAAATCCGAGGTCGCCGCGCCCGAGTTGATATAGACGCCGTTCTTTTCCTTGATGACGTTGTTGACCGCAAGCGCCACGCCGGAATTCGGCACGTCGACGATGACGTCGACCTTGTCGACGTCGAACCACTGCCGCGCGATCGCGGTGCCGATGTCGGGCTTGTTCTGGTGATCGCCCGAGATGATGTCGATCTTCCAGCCCTTCGCAGCCAGGCCGGAATCTTCAATGGCCATCTGCGCGGCGAGCGTCGAGCCCGGTCCACCGAGGTCGGCATAGAGCCCGGACTGATCGGACAGCGCGCCGATCTTGACGGTCTTGTCCTGCGCGAAGGCTGCACCGGTGGCAGTCACGGCCAGCGCCGTGCCGAGCAGAAACGACGCAATCGACTTTGTGATCATGCTACTTCCCTATGAATCTTTTTGTTCTAGACGCCGAGATAGGTGTGGAGCTTGTCCATGTTGGCGGCAAGCTCCGCATTGGCAAATCCGTCGATGATCTTGCCGTGCTCGACCACGTAATAGCGGTCGGCGACGGTGGATGCGAAACGGAAGTTCTGCTCGACCAGGAGGATCGTAAAACCCTCCTTCTTGAGCCGCGCAATGGTGTGGCCGATCTGCTGGATGATGACGGGCGCGAGACCCTCGGTCGGCTCGTCCAGCATCAGGAAGTTCGCGCCGGTGCGCAGGATGCGCGCGATCGCGAGCATCTGCTGCTCGCCGCCGGAGAGTTTGGTTCCCTGGCTGTTGAGCCGTTCCTTCAGGTTCGGAAACAGATCGAAGATCTGTTCGAGCGGCAATCCGCCGGGACGCACCACCGGTGGCAACAGCAGGTTCTCCCGGACATCGAGGCTGGCGAAAATTCCCCGCTCTTCCGGGCAGAATGCGATTCCCATCCGCGCGATCTTGTCCGAGGTCGTGCGGATGATGTCCTGGTTGTTGAACTTCACCGAGCCGGTGCGCTTGCCGATGATGCCCATGATCGACTTCAGCGTGGTGGTCTTGCCGGCGCCGTTGCGCCCGAGCAGGGTGACGACCTCGCCCGCGTTCACGTCGAAGTTGATCCCGTGCAGGATGTGGGACTCGCCGTACCAGGCTTCGAGGTTGCGGACCTGGAGGAGGTTGCCGCCGCTCGCGGCCTTTGCGGGAGCTTCCGCCGATGCAGTCTCAGCCATGACCGGCTCCCAGATAGGCTTCCTTGACGCGTTCGTCCTTGGTGAGCTCGCTGTAATGGCCCTGCGCGAGCACCTGCCCGCGCGTCAACACGGTGATGATGTCAGAGAGATTGGCCACGACGCTCAGATTATGCTCGACCATCAGGATGGTATATTTCGCGGAGATGCGCTTGATCAGCGCCGCGATCTTGTCGATGTCCTCGTGGCCCATGCCGGCCATCGGCTCGTCCAGCAGCATCATCTCTGGGTCGAGCGCGAGCGTGGTTGCGATCTCCAGTGCGCGCTTGCGCCCGTAGGGCATCTCGACCGCGGGCGTATTGGAAAACTCGCTGAGGCCGACATCGTTCAACAGCTCGCGCGCGCGATCGTTGAATTGGTTGAGCACGGATTTGGAGCGCCAAAAATCGAAGGAGCTACCGTGCTGGCGCTGAAGCGCGACGCGGACGTTTTCCAGCGCGGTGAGATGGGGAAATACCGCCGAGATCTGGAACGAGCGAACCAGCCCCAGGCGGGCCACGTCGGCGGGCGCCATCGCGGTGATGTCCTGTCCCTTGTACAGGATTTTTCCGGCAGACGGTTTGAGGAACTTGGTCAAAAGATTGAAGCACGTCGTCTTGCCGGCGCCGTTCGGGCCGATCAACGCGTGAATGCTCCCACGGCGAACCTTGAGCGCAACGTCGCGGACGGCGAAGAAGCCCGCGAACTCCTTGGTCAAGCCTTCCGTTTCGAGAATGAACTCATCGGCCAAACAGTTTTCCCCCTGCCCGCACAACGCGCGTGGCTATCCTTGTTGCTTCGGCTTTCCGGAGGCCTTGGAGCCACTCCTTGGAGCCCATCCGGAACGCCGCCTCCGGGCGCGGAATATGCCGGAGGTGACGGGGGTTAGGCAAGGCGGAAAGCTGAGCAGGTCAGGCCTCCGGCCGGGAGACTTATGCTCCCTTAGTCGGACGTGTTTTGATGTCGCGCCTGCCCGGCCTCCCGGTTCGCAAAGCGCCGGTCATCAAGCCGTCGTTAACGGTCTTTCGTTCCCTACGCCAGCCTTCATAGAAAATTTTCCCGCAGCGAGGATCATGCGCGGGTTTCATGCGTCCGGAATTTCTATTCGCCGGGAATATTGTCTTGGATTTTGCAAGCGCGGCTCCTTCCGTGGTCAAGTCGATCCGGCAGCGTGATCTCCTGAACACGTGGCTGCGGCTTTATGCGCGCCAGCAGACGGCCCCGGCGATCTGGGAGTACCAGCCTGCGCGGCTCGAGGAAGAGCTCTCCGATCTGATCTATTATACGGTGGATGCGTCGACGCCGACGCCGCGTCTGACCATCCAGAGCGAAGGTACGAGAATCTCTCGCGCCTATGGGCACACCGGCAAGGGCGTTCTGCTCGACGAGTATATCGGGCCGCGTCTCGTGCCGTTGGTGATGCCGGTCTATCATGAATGCGTGGCGCGCGGGCTGCCTGTCTACAGCGTTGCCGACGTCGATGACATCTACGGCCGCATCGTCGCCTATGAGCGGCTGCTGCTGCCGTTCCAGACCGCCGGCAAGGTCTGTCACATCATCGCATCGCTCAAGACGTTCTGCGAGGACGGCGGCTTCGAGATCAAGAATCTGATGCGCGGAAATGACGCGCTGCCGCGCCCGAGATTGCGCGCGGTGATCGACCGCGACCTGTTCCATCGCACCCCCGGCCGTATCGCGCCGGCCGAACTGGTCGAGTTCGCGGACCAGCAGGGCTCCGGTGTTGCCACCGAGATCATCGAGCTGAACTAGCGGTCAGCGCGATTTGGCGGCGGCTTCCTTGGTCGTGACTTCCTTGGCATAGATCTCCGGCTTGAAGCCGACCAGCAGCTTGCCGCCAACTTCAAGCACCGGCCGCTTGATCATCGATGGTTGCGCTAGCATCAACGCCAGCGCCTTTTTCTCGGAGAGGCCTTCCTTGTCGGCATCGGGCAGCTTCTTGAAGGTCGTCCCGGCGCGATTGAGCAGCGTCTCCCAACCGACCTTGTCGCTCCACTGCTTGAGCTTATCCTTCTCCACGCCCGCCGTCTTGTAGTCGTGAAACGCGTAGGCGACGCCGTGGGTGTCGAGCCAGGCGCGCGCCTTCTTCATGGTGTCGCAGTTCTTGATGCCGTAGATGATATTGGGCAAGACAGTCCTCGCGCATGCGTCGTATCGTGATACTTCGTTGTACGCAACTCCGGCTCGCGCGACAATATTGCGAACGACGCCAGCTCTCCGAACGGACACTTCATGCACGTCACCCACGATCCAGCCGCGACCGCGTCGCCGACCATCGACTTCAACGCCTTTCTCGCGGTCGATATCCGTGTCGGCACCGTCATCGATGCAAAGCCGTTTCCGGAGGCACGCAAGCCGGCCTGGCGGCTGTGGATCGACTTCGGTCCCGCGATCGGCGTCCGCAAGAGCTCGGCCCAGATCACCGAAAATCATCCGCTTGAAACGCTGGTGGGCCAACAGGTAGCTGCGGTCGTGAATTTCCCGCCGCGCCAGATCGGCCCGGTCGTCTCGGAGGTGCTGACCCTCGGTTTCCCCGATGCCGAAGGCAAGGTCGTGCTGGTGCAGCCGAGCAAGCCGGTGCCAAACGGCGGACGGATGTTCTAGCCTCAAGCCGCTTCGAACCTCACGGCCGCTTCGGAATGTTCAGCCCGCGCTCGACCGCCGGACGCGCAAGCCCGCGTTCGAGCCAGGCAGCGACGGATTGGAACTGGCTGAACTCGACGAGATCGCCTGCGCCGTAGAAACCGATGAGGTTGCGCACCCAGCCGAGCATGGAGATGTCGGCGATGGTGTAATCGTCGTCCATGAACCATTGCCGGCCGGCAAGATGCATCTCCATCACCCCGAGCAGCCGCTTGGCCTCGCCCACGTAGCGCTCGAGCGGCCGCTTGTCCTCGAAATCCTTGCCGGCGAATTTGTGGAAAAAGCCGACCTGGCCGAACATCGGCCCGATGCCGCCCATCTGGAAATGTAGCCACTGGATGGTCTGGTAACGGCGCGCGGCATCCTGCGGCAGCAGCTTGCCGGTCTTCTCCGCGAGGTATTGCAGGATCGCCCCGGATTCGAACAGCGGCAGCGGCCTGCCGCCGGGACCATCGGGATCGAGGATCGCCGGGATCTTGCCGTTCGGATTGAGCGAGAGGAATTCCGGCGTCTTCTGGTCGTCCTTGCCGAAATCGACGAGATGGACTTCGTAGGGAAGCCCGATCTCCTCCAGCATGATCGAGACCTTGACGCCGTTCGGCGTCGGCAGCGAATAGAGCTGGAGCAGCTCCGGGTGCTTGGCCGGCCAGCGCTTGGTGATGGGAAAGGCGGACAGATCGGACATCAGGACCCCGGCTTCGTTCACGAGATGCCGCCTAGTCTAGGCGAGCGAACGAACGACGCAAGGTCGAGTGGTCAGATCATTTTCCCGCGCAGGTCACAACGGCCGCAGCAAATGGTTGGTGGCGTGCATCACATCGCGCTGTGCGCGTTGCTCGATGAAGAGCTGGCCAGTGACGAGCAGTGCTCCGGTGAAGACGAGCGCAAGCATCGCGGTCGCGAATTGACTGGCATCCCTCATCGGACGAGCTTCTCCCTCTTCGGTTCACACGAGGAACGCGGGCCAGCCGTCGTCTGTTCCTCCAAGCTTCAAATAAATTGCAGCTTTTTCCCGAACCGCCACACAGACGGCCTCAATAATTGATCTCCATCCGCAAGCCCCGCGGATCGGCCTCCTCCCCGCCGACACATTGCGTGCTGTCGCGCGCTGCGACGGCGCAGGCACAGGCATCGATGAGATCGTCACGGCCGATGCCGGTGCCATGTCGCTGAATCAGCCATTTTGGCAAGCGCGCGAAGCCGCGCTGCTCCAGGAGCGCGATACGCTGCTCGCGGCCCTCCGCCGATGTCTTCTTTGCAAGCCGGACCTGCCCAGCCAGATTCCAGAAAATCAATTCCGGATGCGCTTCGCCGAAGGTCGCCTGCCGCGTCGGCGTCATGATCTCGTCGACCTCCCTGATCTTGTCCCTGAGGTTCCAGAGCTGCGCCGACACGCCCCTGCCCTTGCCCTCGCGCTCCCAGTAGTGGCGATTGGCTGCCGGCATATCGGCGAATGTCCAGAGGTCACGGCGCGCGCCGAGAAACACGGCGGGACCGACCAGCTCGCGCGCGCGCAAATCGCAGATGCGATACCCGCTCGGCTTCAAGCCGACCGGCATGTCGATCATCGCGCGCGCATGCGGCAGCGCGAGCAGCCGCGCGAGACCCGGCGAATAGTCGAAGCCGTGATCGCCGCGCTCGTCGATCCAGGCGGCGACCCAGCCGAAGCGGAATCCGTCAAGGCCGAGATAGTTTGGCAAGCTCCTGATCCTGACGGGCATCCGCCCGCTCCTCTATCCCAGTTCCTCGCCCCGATGCCGCTCGACAGGCGCTGCGCCAACAACGCATGGCCGAGCGTGCCGCCGGCGCGAACCGCCGCCGCGATCAGCGCGGCTTCCGCGATTTCTTCGCGCGTTACACCGGCCTTCGCCGCCTGCGCCGTGTGCACATCGAGGCAATAGGCGCACTGTGTGGTGAGCGCGACCGCGAGCGAGATCAGCTCGCGATATTTTGGCGGAATCAATCCGTCCGTGCGCTCGACCGCGTGGTTGAACGCAAGAAACGCGTTGGCCTCTACCGGCGCCAGCGCCACGAAGGCAGAGATGGATTTCAGATCGTCAGGGCTTTGATAACAGGTCATGGCTCATCTCGTCAGGTATTCGCGCATCAGCGCGCGGGCGCGATGTAGGCGGGCCTTCACGGTCTGCCGGGTCGCGCCGAGTGCGACGGCAATCTCGTCGATGGTCATTTCCTTGACATCGCGCATCAGCGCGACATCGCGATAGTGTGGCGGCAGCGCCTCGAAGGCCGCGGCGACGTCGAGCCGCAAATCGGCTTCAGGACGCGACAGCAACAGCGCCTCCGCCTCTCCGCCGTCGATCGCCGGCGCGAGGCCTGCCTTGCGGGCGAGCCGCAGGCATTCGCGGCGGACCACACTGAACAGCCAGGCCGAAAATGCCAGCCATGAGCGGATCGTGCCGACATGGCGAAATAGGATCCACAGCGCCTCCTGCGTCGCATCCTCGGCATCCGCCGAGCTGCGACAGGTGGCCCGGGCATAGCGGCGGATGTTCGGCTGCGCCGTCTCGAGCAGAGACGCGATCGCCTGGGGATCGCCGAGGCGCGCGGCCTCGAACAGGTCCGGCGAGATCACAGCGGCGCTCACGAGACGCCTCCTCTTCCGATGCCGGCCATCGCGCACATCGGACAATAGCCGACGAGGCCCGTCAGCGCGAAGCCGCCGCCGCCGAGCGCCACCAGCCACGCCGCGGCGCCGGTGAAATAGACGAATGCCGCGGCGGCCACCGCGACGCCCAAGGCGATCCGCACGGCTTGGTGCAGGCCGCCGATGTTCTTCCTGTAAAATGCCATCACATCCTCCGACATAAGCCGAAGCAAAATGCCTCGACCCTCAAGAGAGGGCGCGACGACCGGAAAGGATTCGCGGCGACGTGCAATTTTCTTCGCGATCAGCCTCCGACGGCCTGATAGGCCAGACGCTTGAATTCGAAGAAGAACGGATTCCAGAAGCCCATGTAGCGCTGCGCCATCAGCACACCGGCGGTATTGGCCTGCGGGCAGATCCACCAATGGGTGCCGGCAAGGCCGCCCCACTGGAATTCGCCGGTCGAGTTGGGAGGATCGAACGGCATCGGCGCGAAGGTGACGGCGCCGCCGAGGCCAAAGCCCTTGCCGGGGATCGGGCCGAGATTGGCGAAGCGGATGTTCTCGCCGGCGGGCAGCTGGTTCGTCATCATCTGCCGCAGCGTCTCCGGCTTCAGTAGCGCATCCGAGCCGGGGAGCAGCGCCCGTATCAAAGCGAGCATGTCGGGCAAGGTCGAGACCAGTCCGCCGCCGCCCGACAGCCGCGGGAATTGCCGCCGATAGGCCTGCGGATAAGGCAGGTCGTCGGCCCGGGTGAGGCCGGGCTTCATGGGATCGAGCACATCCGTGCCGTTGTAGAGCGCGACCAGCCTGCCCTGCTGCGCGTCCGGCACGTGGAAGCCGGTGTCGGTCATGCCAAGCGGATCGAAGATGCGCGCCTTGAGGACGGCGTCGAGCGGCTTGCCGGAGACGACCTCCACGACACGCCCGAGCACGTCGGTCGCCACCGAATATTCCCAGGACGCGCCGGGATGAAAGGACAGCGGCAGATCGGCGAGTTGGTCGATCATGGCGGCCAGCGGCGTCAACGGATTGAGAACGCGCGCCTCGTTATAGCCTTTGAACAGCACCGTACCGGGATCGAAGATGCCGTAGCTGAGGCCGGAGGTGTGGGTCAGAAGCTGCCGGATCGTGATCGGGCTCTTCGCCGGCTCGACGTCGGCAAGGCTCAAAGCACCCGGCTTCAGAACCTTGCGATTGCCGAGTTGCGGCAGGAATTTCTCGACAACGTCATCGAGCCCGATGCGGCCGTCCTCGACCAGCAGCATAATCGCGCAGGTGACGAAGATCTTGGTATTGGAGAACGCGCGAAAAATGTGATCGGGCCGCAGCGCGGTGCCCGCCTCGCGATCGGCGAAACCGACGCATTGCTGATCGACCACCTCGCGGCCCCGCAGCACCGCCCAGGATGCACCTGGAATGATCTCCTGATCGACGTAACGCTGCATTGCTGTCCGCGTGGCGGAAAAATCAGGTGTTCTGGCGTCCATGTGTTTCCCCGATGATGGTTGGGATCGATATAGCGTGAATTCGCCGGATATGAAGCCTGACCGGACGGCGCGGCTTATTCCTGCTTCATGAACGCAGTCACGTGCAGGCGGCGCCGAATCCACATCCCCTGCCGCTCGTACAGCGCGATGGCCGAGGAGTTGCTCGAGAACACGTGCAGGAACGGAATTTCGCCGCGCGCCTCGATCTGGCGCGCGACCGCCGCCAGCAGCGCCTGCGCGTAGCCCCGCCCGCGATGGTCGGGGCGGACGCAGACAGCCGTCATCTCGACGAAATTGCCGGGCCTCATACGCTCGCCGGCCATCGCGACCAATTCGCCGCCGGCGCGGATGCCGAGAAACGTTCCGAGCTCGTGCGTGCGCCGCGCAAATGGACCGGGCTTCGTCAACTCCGTCAATGCCATCATGGCGGGAACGTCGGCCGCACCCAGCTGGACGATCTCGGCATCGCGAAGCGGACTGTCGGCCGGAGCACCGATCATCTGCTCGCAGGGTCCGGCCAGCACGACCTTGAAACCTGCGGGAACATCGACGGCCTCCGGTGTGAACAGTGCGGCGACCTGCGAGCCCGACAGGAGATCACGGAGCGCGGCAAAGCTCGCCTCGGACATGTCGACCATGTCGGCAAAGGGCGTCACGTCCACCGGATAGCGCAACGCTCGCGGGCCACCTTCGGCCAGATGTTTGTGGCTGGTCGTCAGCGCGCTCCAGATCGGGCGATCCAGCAGCGTCACGTCACCGTTGGACACCGGCCTAGTCCTTTTCGAAGCTGACGATGACGGCGGCATTGGCGATGAGGATGGGGTCGTTGCCCTGTTCCGGGGCTGAGGGAATTTCCAGCCCGCCCTTCACCGCGTTGACGGTGACCGTGCCGTAAGGCAGCTCCTTCGCGACCGCGTCCTTGTCGACGGCTTCGGGATTCGGCACCGCGATCGTGACGTCTACGAACATGTCGTTCGCAGTCTTGTCGATCATCCGGAAGAAGCCGAGGCTCGAATGCCTGATGGCATCGGAGACGGCACGCTTCGCCGCCTTGGTGGCGTCCCTGCCATGGACGTCGACACCCATGCCCATCTCGGTGATACAGCGAACGCGAGCCATGTCTTTGTCCTGTGATTGATTAGATTGGGTTGATGCAAGTTGTTATCGCATTTTGGTTGATCGTCATACTCCGTCATTGCGAGGAGCGAAGCGAGGAAGCAATCCAGACTGCCCCTGCGGAAGCACTCTGGATTGCTTCGCTACGCTCGCAATGACGGTGTGGCTTGAGTGATGAGCACATCACGCCTTCGACTTCTCCCGCCCCCGCAGCTCCTCCACGAGCACCCGCACATTCTCCGAATAATCGATCGGAATCACCACCAGATGCAAGCCGCCCTCCTTGAAGGCGGCATCCAGCGTCGGGCCAAAACTGTCGATGCTCTCGATGCGATGTCCCTTCGCCCCATAGGCCTTCGCGTACAGGACGAAATCGGGATTGCCAAAGGTCATGCCGAAATCGGCGAAGTGATCGACGGCCTGTTTCCAGCGGATCATGCCGTAGGCGTTGTCCTCGAGCACCAGCACGACCAGATTGAGCTTGAGGCGGACGGCGGTCTCCATCTCCTGGCTGTTCATCATGAAGCCGCCGTCGCCGGCGACCGCGAGCACGCGGCGCTCCGGATACAGCATCGCGGCCATCATCGCCGACGGCAGGCCGGCGCCCATCGTCGCCAGCGCATTGTCGAGCAGCAGCGTGTTGGCGACGCGGGTGCGATAGTTGCGCGCGAACCAGATCTTGTACATGCCGTTGTCGAGCGCGACGATGCCGTTCTCCGGAACGACCTGCCGGATGTCGTGCACGATGCGTTGCGGCGTCGGCGGCCAGCGCGCTTCGCTGGCGCGGTCGGCGATCTGCGAGAGAATCTTTTCGCGCAGTGGCAGTAGCGCGGCGGCTTGCGGCAGCTTGCCTTCGAGCCGGTCGGCGAGCAGCTCCAGGCTGGGGCCGACGTCGCCGACGACTTCCGCATCGGGAAAATAGACCAGCTCGACGCTGGCCGGCGTGTAGCTGACGTGAATCACCTTCGGGCCCGACGGCCCCATGATGAAGGGCGGCTTCTCGATCGGGTCGTGACCGATCGCGACGATCAGATCGGCGGCGTCGATCGCGTCGTGAACGTAGTCGCGCTCGGACAGCGCGGCGGTGCCCATGTAGAGATTGGTGCCGCCGGGCACCGTGCCCTTCCCCATCTGCGTGGTGAAGAAGGGAATGCCGGTCCGCCGCACGAAGCTGGCGATGCCGTGGGTCGCGCGCGGCCGGCTGGTCGCGGCGCCCATCATCACCAGCGGGTGCTTCGCGGCCAAAATCATCTCGGCGGCGCGGTCGAGCGCGGCGCGATGGGCGACCGGGATCTCGATCGGATGAACCGGGATCATCGGCACATCAGGCACTTCATCGCCTGCGATGTCCTCAGGCAGTTCGAGATGCACCGGCCCCGGCCGCTCCTCCATCGCCACGCGAAACGCGTCGCGGACCACGGTCGGGATGCTGGAGGCGCTGATGATCTGCCGTGACAGTTTCGTCAGCGGCTTCATGGTGGCGACCACATCGACGATCTGGAAACGCGCCTGCCGGCTGCTCATGATCGGCTTCTGGCCGGTGATCAAGATCATCGGCATCGCGCCAAGATGCGCATATGCCGCGCCCGTCGACAGATTGAGCGCGCCCGGGCCGAGCGTCGAAAGACAAACTCCGGGCTTGCCGGTCAGCCGCCCGTGCGTCGCCGCCATGAAGGCGGCGGCCTGCTCGTGGCGGGTCAGGATCAGTTCGATTTTGGAGGTGCGCAGCGATTCCACCAGATCGAGGTTCTCCTCGCCGGGCACGCCGAAGATGCGGTCGACACCTTCGTTCTCCAGCGCCGCGACGAACAGGTCGGATCCTTTTGTTCTGCGTTCCTGCCCACTCATGTCGCCTCCCGGTCACAATGTCGGCTCCCGTGTTCCACGGCAGCCGGCGCATGGTAACGGTCCGCGGCGCGGGCACAACTCACAAAGAGGCGCGCAACTGCATCATCCCCGTGGCGACAACGCTCGTCCCCTCCGTGTCCTTGCCGCGTGCGCTGTGCTATCGCTCGGGCGATGACTCCCAAAACTTTCGAAACCCGCTGCCTGCGCCTGCCCGCCGTCACCAAGGTGGTGCAGTGGGAGGGCACCTCCGTGTTCAAGGTCGGCGGCAAGATGTTCGCACTCGGCGGCGGCTTTGCCGCGCGCTCCGGCGGCTACATGTTCAAGGTCTCGAACATGGCCTATGCGCTGCTGATCGAGCACGGCCTTGCGCGGCCGGCGCCCTATCTGGCGCGCGCCAAATGGGTGCAGCTCGTCGGCAACAACGCACTGTCAGACGCCGAGCTCACGACCTATCTGGCGCAGGCGCACGCGCTGATCGTGGCGAAACTCACGCGGAAGTCCCGCAAGGCGCTGGGTCTGGAGTGAAGCGCATCCGCTGCTGAAGCGAAAGCCTGCACCGATTGACTTCGATGATATGCCTGACTAAAGTCAGACATCATGCTCGACCCTGTTTCCCGCGTCCGCCGCTTCAATCGTGCCGTCACGTCCGCTGTCGGCGCACTCGACACGTCATTCCTCGGACGCGGGCGGCCGCTGGGGGCGGCGCGCGTGCTCAACGCAATCGGGCACGGACGTTCGGACGTGGCCGAGATTCGCGACTATCTCGGCCTCGATTCCGGCCTGATGAGTCGCCTGCTCCGCAGCCTCGAGGACGAAGGGCTGGTCGAGACCAATGCGCATGAGGACGATGCGCGCCGCCGCGTGGCGACATTGACGCGTGCGGGCCGGCGCGAGTTTGCAGCCTATGAGGGGCTGTCGAATACGCAAGCCGAGGGCTTCCTCGCCCAGCACTCGCAACGCGAAGCGCTGCTGGCGGCGATGGATTTGATTGCCTCCGCATTGACGCGCGAACGCGTCACGCTGGACGAGATGGATCCGCGGAGCGAACAGGCCCGCTATTGCCTCGGCGAATATTATGGCGAGCTCGGCCGCCGCTTCAAGCAGGGCTTTGACGTCTCGCTGTCGCGCGATCCCGACGCCAAGGATATGCGCCGCCCGCGCGGCACGTTCATTGTCGCGATGTCGGACACGCTGCCGATCGGCTGCGTCGGGCTCAAGGGCACGGATCACGGCTATGCCGAGATCAAGCGGCTGTGGGTCGCACCGGCGGCGCGCGGATTGCGGCTCGGCCGGCGCCTGATGGACGCGACCGAGGATGCCGCGCGCGGGCTCGGCATCAAGCTGCTGCGGCTCGACACCAACAGCGCCCTGGCGGAGGCCGGCCAGCTCTACCGGCGAAGCGGCTGGAGCGAGATACCCCGCTTCAATGACGATCCCTACCCGGACGTGTTCTTCGAAAAACGTCTGTGAGCGCGGGCGCCGATCGCCCTCTTGCCGCGTTATGGCCGAAGCCGCAGGAGCAACGCCATGACCAGGTCCGATCTCGCCGACATCTACCGCAACTACATCGCCTGCCTGAACCGGCAGGATTGGCCCGCGCTCGGACAGTTCGTCCACGATGACGTCGCCCACAATGCGCGATCGTTCGGACTGCCCGGCTATCGTGCCATGCTGGAGCAGAATTTTCGCGAAATTCCGGATCTGCATTTCAACATCGAGCTGCTGGTCTGCGATCCGCCGCAAATTGCCTCCCGGCTGAAGTTCGATTGCACGCCGGCAGGAAAATTTCTGGGGCTGGATGTGAACGGCAGGCGCGTGTCCTTCTGCGAAAACGTGTTCTATCAATTTCGCGACGGAAAAATACGGCAGGTGTGGTCCATCGTCGACAAGCCCGCGATCGAGGCGCAGCTCTAGCGCTACGCCTCGATGAACCTGCTTACGCCGCCGCCGGCGCCAACTCCGCTCGCGGCTTCGGGAACGGCTTGAAATTCATCGCCATCAGGAAGGCGCCGAGACCCATCGCCCAGGAGGCGATATAGAGCCAAGCGTAGCTCGAGAACGCATCGTAGATCAGGCCGCCGGCGAGCGGGCCCGTGGCCATGCCGAGACTGCCGGCCATGGCGGTGCCGCCGATCACCGTCCCCATCATCTTGAGCGGAAAGTTTTCGCGGATCAGCACGGCGTAGAGCGGCATGGTGCCGGCATAGATGAAACCGAAGACGGCCCCGACCGCATAAAATGTCGTGAGCTGGTGCGCGAAGACATAGGCGAGTGCGCCGAATGCCTGCAACAGCAGGCCCGAGACGAGCACGCGCTTGGCGCCGAAGCGGTCACCCATCAGGCCGAAGGCGATGCGTCCGCCGAGGCCGGCAAAGCCCTCGATGCTGTAGATCGTCACCGCCGCGACCAGCGGGATGCCGCAGCTCACGGCATAGGAGACGGTGTGAATGATCGGGCCGGAATGGGTGGCGCAGCAGAAGAAATTGGTCGCGAGCAGGATCAGGAATTGCGGCGAGCGCAGCGCCTCTCCCATCGACATCTCACCTTGCACGGCGCTCTCGCCCGCTGGCGCGACGGCGGCGTGCGCGAGCGCCGGCGGGCGGCGCACCAGGAACGAGACCGGGATCATGATGGCGCCGACCACCAGCGCCACGATCTGCATCGAGGTGCGCCAGTCATGGCCGGAGACGAGCCAGGCCGCGAGCGGCGCCATTGTCATCGGCGCCATGCCCATGCCGGCCGACACCAGCGAGACTGCGAGGCTGCGATGGGTGTCGAACCAGCCGGTCACGGTCGCCATCATCGGCGCGAAGATCGCGGCACAGGACGCCCCGACCAGAAAGCCAAAGACGAACTGAAAAGCCAACAGCGAGGTGGCATGGCTCGCCGCGAACAGGCTCACGGTCAGCACCGTGGATCCCGTCAGCACCACCGGCCGCGGCCCGAACCGATCCGTCAACGTGCCCCAGGCCATGCTGGTGAAGGCCATCGCTAGAAAGCCGATCGTCATCGCGCTGGAGATGCCGGTCACGGACCAGCCGGTATCCTTTGCGATCGGCTGCAGGAAAACCGGCAGCGAAAACATGCCGCCGATGGCGACGCAGCCGAGCAAGCCACCCGCGGCGACGATCACCCAGCGATAGGAGGAAGAGTTCATTTTGGTCTCCCGTCAGGTCTGTCTGGGTGGAAGACGAATGGGAACATGGTGGACCGACAGGCCGACGCAAGTTTTTGCGGCACGCTTTTGTGACCTGCCAAACAAAAAATGCGAAAACAACCCCATGCACAGTAGCCGGACGCTTTGGGATCAAGGACTTACAGCGCAGCTCTTTGGGGTGCGAGGAACCGGCGTTTGACTCGTCGGGCAAAACACCTGCATGATGGCAGCATCCCGCCGCTATTGAATTCGTCCCCTCGCGAACGCGATCGCTGCTGCCAAGTTGCCGCGCGCCGCCACAATGGCCGAGCTCAAGCTTTTTGCGGCCTGCGAACGACAGCCCGCTTGCAGGGGCCTCGGGGCGACAGGCTACGGAGACGCCGATGCATCGCGGTAGGAAACACAAAGGCTACCGGCGTTTAACTTTTGCGGGACCGATACAAACGACGTGCGGTGGGGAGCTGGAAAGACCTCGACCATGCGAATGAGCCCGAGTCGATCGAGCCGTCTAATCCTTCCCGGCGCCCCGATTGAGGGAGCCGACTGCGCAAAGCAATCGCGAAAAACGACATCAGTGTAGTTCGGCAGAGGATACAGACGATGACTGCCGATCATGGTCGGCCGCTCCACAACCCACTCGGCCGTCGACCCGAGTGGCAGGATAGGACCAGGTGCAACGACCAGAAAGGTCGTGAACAAGCCGGTCGTCTGGTTCTTAATGAAGAACTGCACGTCGTTTGGCGAGCGCAGCATCAAGCCAGCCATGATCTCGTCGTTCACCGACACAGGAAAATTCGGGATCGGTATGGGCGGATTGTTACGGTTGTCCGGCGGGTAGTTGCCGTCAAGAGACCACCATTGCCACCACGCATATGTCCGAACCTTCTCGACACCTCCGACGATCTGGACGCATTGAGTGGTGCCTATCTGGGGCATCGACGACATGGGGTAGCGTCGGCGCCCATCAATCCCTATCCACGTCGACGATTGATAGTCTTCGTCAGGTCCTGCATTGCGAGGCAACACCGGGGGCAGTGATGGCGTCGGCACGTACCAACTTCCGCTGACATAAACAAACTTCTCAGGATGTTGGGGAACGATGTAGCCGCCTGACCAATTCCGGCTGTTCTCCAATCGCCGAGAGCCCTGTCTCGCGCTGCACCCGACGCGAAGGAGCGGAATGTGTGGGGGCTGCCCGTCCTTGACCTGCGGAAATTCTGTCGCAAATGCTTCGAATGGTGGGCTCAGAAGCCGAGACCAAAACCGGGAAAAATCGGCCTGCTTCTCTCGGTCGTGACGTGATAGAAGTCCGTATCGCTCAAGCTGAACGTCCGTCGCCGATAGCGGGTCAAAGTCCTTTGCTGGCGTCGGGTACGCATGCGCTCGCTGCTCGAGTTCTTTAAAAAAATCGAGCGATAACTGAAATTGCTGCGCCAATTCTCCCATGGCCTGCTTCAAGCCCACTCTGCTTTTGCAGCCGTCATGGCAGCCCCAAATGTCGAAGCCTTGCCATCCGCATGGGGCATGATGGTCTCGTCTGTCAAAATCGAAAACAGATCGGAGGCCAAACTAGCGCCTGCCGCAGTGTCCGACGGATAGTGAAGGCCCGCGATCTCGCGGTTGCGCCCAATTCTATCGGCAAGCCGGGTCAGGACAAGGTCAATCCCCTGCCCGGACGCTTCCTGCAGAACCGCGGTTGCGCACAATGCAAACAGATGCGCCTGGGTCGAATGGCCGCTTGGATAGGATGCGTGGCCCGGAACTGGAATCGGCGGCAGCAGCGCGGGAACGATCTGTGATGGCCGCGGACGATCGAATTTGGTCTTGAAGTACATAACAGCCAGCGTCGCCACCAAGTTTGCCGCATTCAGAACCAGGAAGGTCGCCGGATGCGTGCCCGGGGTGGCTCCTATCAGCGCGAGGAAATAGCGCATGAACTCCTTGTCCTGGCCGAAAATCTCGCCCAGCGCGGCGGGCCGCTCGTCCAGAACCATGTTTTTCAGTGTTTCGATCTCCAGCGAGGCCGGCGGTTGCGGCTCCGCTACCACGATACGGGCCTGCCAGTTGGTTGAACCGAAATCACCCAAGATGCGCCAAGCTTGCCAGATCGTAGACCAGTTGTTGGCGCCAAAACGTTTTCGGTCCAGCAACACGTTTGCGACGTCAGGCTCGGTTAGGAAAGGAAGATCGCTTCGATCAGGGTAGCGAACATCAGCGCTCGTGGCAGAACTCATGTCGCCGGTATCGCCTGTATCTCCGGTATCACCCGTATTGCCGGTCATGGTTTGCTCCTCCCGGCCCTGATGGGGGCGATGTCTGGTTTATGACCGGTAGCGACCGTGTCGTGTGAAATAGGTCATACTTCGGAAGATTATTCCGGCATACTCGCGGCTAGCAGCCTGACGATACGTTGTTCCCGGACGTCCCCCTGCATCGGGGTCCGGCTTGCCCAAGCCGATACTCTGAAACCCGGAGCTATTGCGGCGTGCCGGTTGGCGAGTTCGCGCGCCTCTTCGGTTCTGTCGATTGCGATCAGGCTCGAAATAAGCGTGCGAAGATTCGACGTATTTCGCGCGTTGTGCATGTCGGCGCGGCGCCCCCAGGAGATGGCCTGGTCAAAATTACGGTTGACGTAATGGGCCTGCGCCAGAATATGCTCCGCGAAAAAGACATGCCGATCCAAAGGCGACAGGCGGAATCCGGCCTCTGCGCAACGCACGGCATTCGGCCCATCACCCACAAAACAGAGCGTTGCGCCCTTAAGTATCCAAGCGATCGCAAGGTTGGGGCCGATTGCAATCGCACTGTCGAAAACGCTGATCGACTGCTCAAAATTTTTGGTCAAGTGAGATTGCGTGTGGCCGTAGATTGCCAGCGCCATCGCATCATGGCTGTCATTGGCAATCGCCGCGCGGGCCATTCGTTCTGCCGCGTTGATATCGGCAGAAACATCCGGCGACCATCCTTGGCCTTGGCGAAACATGTGCCAGTAGGCGGCGTAGGAGAACGCCGGCGCGTATCCGGGATCGATTGCGATCGCGCGCTGCAACAGCCCTCTCGCGCGCGAAAAGGTTGCATAGTCGAGATCGTAGAGCGGCTCCATAGCCTGCAGGACAAGATCATAGGCTGTCATGCTTTGAGGATGTTTCCGCAACGATTTTTTCAACTCGCGGTCGAGCACGTTCGGCGCGATCGTCTTCACAACTTCCTGGGCAATGCGGTCCTGGACATGGAATAGATCACCGAGATCGACTTCGTGCTGATCGGCGCGAATGATCTCACCAGTACTTGCATCGCCGAGTTCGGCACCAATTCTCAGACGCTGTCCCGAGCGCAGCACGCTCCCGGACAGCACGTAGCGGACGCCCAGATCTTTACCGAGAGCTCGGAGATCGATCGGACCGCTAAAGCCGCCAGGGGAGCCGCGTGAAATGACGAAGAGTTCCTTCAGCGCGGCGAGGACATAGATGATGCGGTCGACCATGCCATGGGCGAAGTACGCATCTTCTGCAGTTGTGAGACTATGAAACGGAAGCACCGCGATCGAGGCGCGTCCGTCATATCCCCCCGCGGACTCGCCAAACGTGAGCCTCCCCCCACCGGGCGGCCTGAGACTGATGACCTGAACGGGATGAGAGAGGTTCCGCAAATGCAGCAAGCCGAGATCGACGGCATCCAAGGCAAGTTCTCCGCCGACCGCATCTCGAAACGCCCCCGAGATGACGATTCCGCCCGGCTCTGCGTAGCCTTGGAGGCGAGCAGCAATGTTGACCCCGTCGCCGTAAATGTCGTGGTCCTCGACGATGACATTGGCGATGTTCAAGCCCATGCGAAAAGCGATGCGTCGGTCGGGCGGCTGATCCGCCTCTCGCGTTGTAACCTCGCTTTGCATCGAGACAGCAGCTTCCAACGCGTCCCGCGCGCTGTCGAACATGGCAAGGAAGCCATCACCCGTGTTCTTGACGATCTTGCCGTGCCGCTCCTCGACCATCGGGTGCAGGAACGAAAACCGGAAATTCATGAGCCTGCTATGAGTGGCCCGCTCGTCCAGCTCCATAAGCCGGGTATAGCCGACGACATCCACCATCAGCACTGACGCAAGCCGGTGGTGCAGAACGGAACGATTGCCCGGATCCGCCATCATTGTAGGGCACCAGGGGTTGGTCGGCGTTGACCGGGTCAGGTTACCCTCTTGGCTCCTGCCGTCAATTCCGCCGGCCCCTTGGCGCCACAGTGAGGTAGAGTTTGGCGTCCTTTGCAAGTGATCCGTGCACCGAGCTGGTTGCTAGGTACCAGGCGATTTGCCACGAAAACACCGAAACCATGTCATTCGGCGGACGAAAGCCGCCACTCGCCGACCGTGAGCCAGATCGCCGAGACCAGGAAGTAGAGCGCACCAACGCCGGCATATCCCGCGACATTCGCGATCGAGGGAACCGCGGGCATCGTGGCCTGAAAGATGAAGAAGCCGCCTGCAAGCGCCGACTGGCCACCGCTGAGCACCATGGCCCATTGCGCGCCAAAACTCCGCCAGCGGCGGATGGCCGTCCCCAACTGCAGCAGTCCAGACACAATCGCCCACGCCCCGAAGATTCCGAGCACCCAGTTCATGCTCGACTGGAGGGCGACGACGACCGCGATGGTTGTCCCAACGCTCGCCATAGCGTTGAAAACCTGGGTGCGATTCTGATCGAAGCCGCCGCTGCGCAAGGCGTCCGCGAAGTTGGCCGCGGCGTCCCATGCGGGATAGAGGACCAGCAAGGCGCCGGCGATGACTGGCGAAGAAGCCCCGGCGGCAAACGCAGCAGCGACCCAGGCGACGGAGAACGCCGCTCGTACGAAGTAGTATTGCTTCAGCCATCGCGCGCGATCGGCACGAACCAGATCCAATTCATATTGCGCCATTGCAGTCTCTCCTATACCTACTAGTTGGTAGTCTTACTCGCAGCGAAGCCGACTTCGCCAGCCCGCCTGCGAGCTGCGTTATCGTTCGCTGATGTCTCTCAGTGCTTGTTGGACAGCCGGTCCAGCAACGGGGTGGTGATCACACCGAACATTTTTGGATCGCCATAGGCACGCGCCGACAGCATCGCGCCGTGAATGGTCGCCATGAATCCTTCGGCCTCGACGCGGGCTGTGCCGGAGAGCTTGAGTTGCCCTTTCCGCTTGCCGCGCTCCATCACCGAATTCAGCCAGGAAGCCAGCGAGCGGAAGTGCGCACGGACTTCGAGCGCGACCTCCTCCGGCAAGATCGGGAGCTCGCTCGCCAGCAGCGCGCAGACGCAGAACGGCGCCGTCGCATCACTGATGCACGCCTCCCAGTACGCGACATAGTTTTTGAGTTGCTCGCGCGGATCAGGGACATTGCGTTCGAGCGCGGACAGTCCCGCCTCGGCTTCGGCGCGGTAGCGCGACACGAGGGTGCGGACCAGATCAACCTTGCTGGCGAAATGGTGGTGGATGCTTGGCTTGCGGATGCCGACCACCTCGGCCACGTCGGCGTAGCTGAAACCATTATAGCCGCCCGCGATGATCAAGCTGCGCGCGCAGGCCAGGATGTCGTCTGCAGTCGAGGTGGCGTTGGCCATGGCCCTAAGCTACCTTCCAGTTGGTAGGCGGTCAAGAACGGCATGCTTCAACCATCCGTGAGTGCTAGGAGCCTGCATGACCATTCGCCCGATCGTCCGCTATCCCGACCGCCGGCTCGCGATGCCGGCCCGCCCCGTCACCGCATTCGATGCAACGCTGCGCGAGCTTGCAAACGACCTGCTCGAGACGATGCGCGCCGCGCCCGGCATCGGCATCACGGCGCCGCATATCGGCGTGCCCTTGCGCGTCGTCGTGCTTGAGCTCGACGCCAAGGAAGGTGCGCTGACCTATGTCAATCCGGAGATCGAATGGGCCTCGCCCGAGATGATCCTGCATCGCGAAGGCAGCGTCTCGATGCCCGGCGTCAACGACGAGGTGCAGCGCCACGCCCGCGTGCGGATCAGCTATCGGGATATCGACGGCAACGTGCACAGCGAGGAGTCGGAAGCCTTGCGCGCCGTCTGCCACCAGCACGAGATCGACCAGCTCGATGGCATGTTCTGGATCCAGCGGCTGTCGCGGCTGAAGCGCGAACGGCTGGTGAAGAAGTTCGAGAAGATGTCGCGCGGGTGAGCGCGCCGGCGAAGATCAGGCTTGTGTGAAATCGCGCCGCCTGTTCGATGTGGAGAAATCAAACCAGCCTGATATGATCAGGCCGGTCGGCCCCGTCGGGAGCGAGACGAATGACATATTCAGGTCGTTGCGCCTGCGGCGCGGTTTATTACACCATTGCGTCCGCGCCGATCCGCGGCTTCCAATGTCAGTGCTGCGACTGTCAGCGCGATACCGGCAGCGGCCACAGCTCCATCTTCGTGTTCGCGCGCAGCGCAGTCTCGGTGACAGGCGAGGTGCGCGAAATCGAGCGCATTGCCGACAGCGGCGCAGTCAAGCGCAAGGGGTTCTGTCCGAACTGCGGCTCGCCGATCTACAACAAGCCGGACGAGAAGCCGGAGTTCATCGGCATCTATGTCGGCACGCTGGACGATGCCAGCACGTTCAAACCGTCCGTCGTGCTGTTCTGCTCGCGCGGATATGCCTGGGATCACCTCGATCCCGAGATCTCCAAACTCCCGGAATGGCACTCGGGATCGCGCTGATTTGCAGATTGGGGGACAGCCAATGGCGATGAGCTTCGAGCTATCGATGCTGGCCGCCGCAATCGTCTGGGGCTTCGTACAGCTTGTCGCCGCCGCGCAAGCCACGAACCTGCAGTACGGCCTCAGATGGGCTGCGAGCCCGCGCGATATCGAGATGCCTCCGCTCAAGCCCATCCCCGGCCGGCTCAACCGAAATTTCCGCAACTACATGGAGACGTTTCCGTTCTTTGCAGCCGCGATCCTCATCTCTCATTCCGCAGGCGTTCACAATGAGCTGACTTATTGGGGATCGATCGCCTATCTTGGCGGACGCATCGCCTACACCGCGCTTTACCTATCCGGCATACCGCTCGTCCGCTCGCTGTTCTGGAATATCGCCAGCTTTGGCATGCTCGCAGTTTTGGCCGCGGCTTTCGTGCCTCACTGAAGCGGCGCGATGCTACGTGGCCGTTGCCGCGATGCCTTCACGCCCGCTTGCCGCTCCGCTTGGTCATTGGCGCGTTACGACGCTCGCGTTTGCCGCGTGCGATCTCCGTCGCCAAGGCGTCCAGCTTCGGCTCCCAGAAGTTCCTGAACTGGCCGATCCACGCGTCGACCGCGCGAAGCCCCGCGACGTCGACCGAATAGAGCCGTCGTTGCGCCTCCGCCCGAACGGTCGCGAAGCCGCTCTCGCGCAGCACCTTGAGGTGCTGCGACACGGCGGCCTGCGTGATCCCGAACTCCGCCCCGATCGCCTCGACGACCTCACCGGACGCCATCTCGCAGTGCGCAAGCAGTTCGAGGATGCGACGGCGGACGGGGTCAGCGAGGACCTCGAAGATTTGCATCAGCTTCCTGTGCCCGGATGCGCGACGTCGGGCAGCGTCTCGCCGCGATAGAAAGAGATGGTGCGGTCGGACCGCTGCTTCGCGGAGGCAGGATCCACGCCGCTAGCGACATGCGCCGCGCGCCAATACTCGCCGCTGCTCGTCATGAATTCCTTACCCGCGGGAGAGCCCATCCATGCCTCGGCCGTCTCATGGTCGACCGATGCCCCGGTCGCAACATATCGCTCCAGCCCCGCAATGGCGAGATCCCAGCCGATCCCGACCGCCCCCGGACCGAACTGCTCCCAATGATCCTCGATGATCGCGGTGTGCTCCAGCGTCAATCGCGCCTGGCTTCGTTCTGCCGTCAGCTTGACATCGATCCAGCTCATCGCGCCGCCGAATTCCCACGTCGCCGCAAAATGGGTCGGCGGCGTGCACGCCGTGATGGTCCCGCCTGCATTTCCCTTGAGCTGGTACTTTCCGCCGAGCCGTAGGTCTCCCTCGACCGGCAAGAACCAGCGCGGAATGCGTTGCTGGCTGGTCACTGCGTCCCAGAGATCGTCGACGCTGGTCTCGTAAAGCCGCGTCAGCGTCACCGCACTGGCCGCTTTCCCGTCCTTCTCGAAATTCCTCACCGACCGCGTAACCAGCCCCAATACCCTGACGACGTCGATTTCCATGGCGCTCCTCCTTGTCGTTTCGTGCCAGGATGAATATCGGTCGACGCTAATATAAGTTAATTCTTATATTTTGGGAAGATACCGCTCAGATATTTCCCCGGCGGTTTCCCGAGCGCCTTCTTGAACATGGTGATGAAAGCCGCGACGGAGTCGTAGCCGAGACCCGAACGGATCCGGCCTGCCAGCCTGGCCGGCCTATGACGAGAACGACGTCGTGCAGATCCTGGGCACTCCGATCGAAGCCCGCCCCAATCCGCAAGCCGCCCGCTTCCGCTTCCTCGACAGTTTCAGGCAGGATGGCATTTTGCCGATGCGCTGGCGGGAGCTGCCGTAGGCGGCCTCACCCGCCCGCCATCAGCTGCTTCGCCAACGCCATGTAGGCCGGCAGCGTCACGGGGTCGTTCGCGGCGTTGCCCGCTGCGGGGTGCGAGGCGTAGCGCGCGATCACCATCTCGGCCCTGGGATCGATATAGATGCCCTGGCCGTGAACGCCGCGCGCCATGTAGGCGCCGTGGGCGTTGTGCGTAACCCACCATTGATTGCGATAGGACGCACCGGGCAACGTGGTGTAGCCGGCCGGCTTGAATTTTTCGGGATCGCCGCCGCGCGCGATGTCCTCGACGACAGATGAAGGCACGATCTGCCTCCCGTTGAAGCGGCCGTGATTGCGCATGGTCTCGCCGAAGCGGGCGAGATCGCGCAAGGTGGTTGAGAGGCCGCCGCCACCGCTTTCGGTGCCGATCCGATCGACGTGGTAATGCGCGTCCTCCTCGGCACCGATACGGGTCCAGATCCGTTCCGAGAGAAAATCGGACAGCGCCATGCCGCTGGCGCGCCGGATGATCCAGGCCAGCACGTCGGAATTGACGGTCTTGTAGGCGAAGACCTTGCCGTGCTCACCCTGCTTCTTCTGACCGACGAGGAAATCGAAAATATTGGTCGCGCCGTCATAGCCCGGCTCGATCGGCGCCATGCCGTTCGCCCGCCGCAATCCCCACACCGCGGAATTACTGTCGGTGTAAACTTCGGTGTAGGCGAGCCCGGTGGTCATATCCATGGCCTCGTGCACGCGCGCATCGCCGAACGCGCTGGCCTTGAGCTCCGGCACATACTCCGTGACAGGCGCCTGCGGATCGATCTTGCCCTCGGCGACCAGGATGCCGGCGAGCACGCCCGTGAACGACTTGGTCACCGACATCGCGATATGCGGCCTGTGCGGCTTCAACGCGCCGAAATAGCGCTCATAGATCAGCCTGCCCCGGTGCAGCACGACGATGCCGTCGGCATAGGTCTCCTCGAGCATCTTCGCGAACGTCATGGGCCGGCCGTCCATCGTGGTCGAGGCGGAGGCGCCGATGTCATGGTCCTGCCGCGGCAGCACCGATGCAGGCCCCGCCCCGCGCCAGACGTTCACGGTCGGCACCAGCTGGCGGATGTTGCTCCAGGCCCAGCGCAGCTCGGGGAAGCTGCGGAACGAGCCATTCTGGAAGGAGATGGTGCGGGTTTCCGGTGGCGGGAAGCCCTTCATCCAGCCGAGTGTTTCCGGATCGGTTTCGGCGGCGGTTGCGGGCGGCTGACTCGGGGCGGTGGCGGCGGACATGAATATTGGGCTCCGGAAGCGAACGACTGGGATCTCGTATCATGGCGATCGGTGGGGAACATCCAGTGTTTACGCCGAGGTGACCGTCGCCGCGCGCTGGACACCAACCGTCTCCTGCGCTCCACCCATCGTCCGCGCCATCTGCGTCAAACGGCCCCGCAAGGCGCGGTGAACAAAACACTTGCTCGCGACTTCTATCATCCTCACTCCGCCAACTTTGATCGCAAGACGGAAGACATCTCATGCAAGTTCGCAAGTTTGCCATCTCGGACGCAGCGCTTGAGCGTTCGCCGGGACTGGATGGCGACATATTCGTCGGCAATGTGATCGACCAGCGTCACGACGCTCCGATCACCATCGGCTACGGCCGCTACGCGCCGAACCAAATCCTCGACGAGAAAATCGCTGTCGACGACGTCATGGTCGTGCTCGAAGGGAAGCTCTCGGTGTCGAGCAGCGCCGGCACCGTGACCGCCGGTCCGGGCGAGATCGTCCACATGCCCAAGGGTGCGCAGGTCACCATCCGCTCGCACGAGCAAGGCGCCGTCACCGCTTATGTCACCTATCCGCACTGGCAGGAGGCGCGCGGGTGAGACAGGCTTTCGCGACCGCATCCCGTCATGAACTGGTCTGATCGACGGGGCAGAGCCCCGTCGATCAAACCCGAACGGATTCGTCATCAGGTCAGGCGGACCGACATGCCGCCGTCAACCGTCATGGGGCTGCCCGTCATGAACGATGCCCGGTCGCTCAGGAGAAAAACGGCTGCCTGCGCGATCTCCTTGGGACTGGCCATCCGCTTCATCGGGTGGAGCCCGGCGATGAAATTCAGGGCGTCGGGATTTCCTTCGCCTGCCGCCGGGGTGACGGTCCCTCCGGGCAGAAGCGCGTTGATGCGAATGCCTTCGGCCGCATGCTCGGCGCCCAGTGATTGAGCCAGGCCGATCAGTCCTGCCTTTGAGGCTGCGTACGCCGCCATTCCCGGCAAGCCCCCGTTGCTGAAGCCAACGAAGGACGAGGTGAAAACGATCGAACCGCCGCCCTGCTTGCGCAGCGCCGGGATCTGCGCCTTTGCGCCGAGGAACGCCGAGGTGAGATTCACCGCAAGCACATCGGTCCAATTTTCGACGCTCATCTCCGGGACCGGCGTCATGTCGCCGACGATGCCGGCATTGTTGAGAGCGCCGTCAAGCTTTCCGAAAGTCCTGACGGCGTGCTCGACAAGGCCGGCTGCATAGCCGGTGTCCCGAACGTCGCCCGCGAGAAAAGTCGCGCGCCCTCCGGCGCTCTTGATGCTTGCAACAACGGCCTGCAGCTCGGGGGCGCGGCGGGCCCCGAGCACCACATCGGCGCCTTCGGACGCGAACAGCGACGCCGCGGCAGCACCGATACCGCTGCTGGCGCCGGTTATGATGATCGTTTTGTTTGCCAGTTCCACCGCGAGACTCTCCTGATGTCAAAAGTAGCCGAACAAGACATCAGGCACCTGCGAGCCGCCACCCGTTTCTCGAGTCACATGCGAGATCGGATGGCGGCGGCATTGATCGCGGATAGCGGCCCGCCGGCTTGTTGCGACCGAAAGGCCAGGCCGCCGCCAGGGTTATTTCAGCGGCAGAAAGAGGTCCGCGACCGTCTCGTGCTCCGGCACCTCCGGAAAGAAGCTCAGCCGCTGGCAATAGATCGGGAAGTCGCGTGCTTCCTCTCCGCTAGCCGGAAGCCAGTCGCGATAAAGGAAGAGCGCGGCCGGCTCGAGGTTGTCGGTGTAGCCGATAACGCGCAGCACCGCGCAGCGTCCGCCGGGGATGTCGCCGGCCTTGATTTCTTCGCCGTTTGCCACGATCGGCTGGTCGGTCCCGACGCAGAGGTCGACGCTGTAATCGGCGGGTGACGCAGGCCGCCGCTCGGAACGCCAGACATTGAAGGTCGGACTTGTGCTGGGGTGCAGGTGAGATGCCTTGCGCCACGCGATGAAGCGCTGGATGGTGGCGGGAAGCGTCGTGGGGTCGCCGCGATGCTCCATGATCGCCACCGGCGTCGGGGGCACATCGCGGATCGTCACGTCGTCGGTGGTAAACGTTTTCTGCAAGAGCTTGCTCCTGGCATTGTCGAGAGGCCCGAAGGCCGCAAGCCACGGCTCCCAGTGGGGAGATTTCCGGAACGACGACGGCGATTGCCCGAACCGTTGCCGAAAGGCGCGGGCGAAGGCGTCCGGTGCCTCGTAACCGGCATCCATCGCGATCTCCGTGACATCAAGGGCGTCCACGTAGGCCAGCTGATGCGAAGCGCGCTTCATGCGGGCCAGCTGGACATAGCGATGCACCGATACCCCGAAGGTCGCCGAGAACTGCCGGTGGAAATGAAACTTCGAGAAGGCCGCAACAGCACTCACCGTGTCCAGATCCAGATCGCCGTCGAGATGCCGGTCGATATGGTCCAGCACCCGCCGCATCCGGTCCTGGTAGTTTTGCAGCGCCGCCTTCATCGTCCCTCCTCCGTGGCGGCTCCATCTAGTCGTTGACGGCCATGACACGCTCGACCGATCTTGCGGTTTGGCAGTTCTCAGTCGCGCGCCCCCGCCAGCCCCGCGAGCAGCGGCGCGTACGCGGCGAGCCGGCGGGATACGAATTCCGTGAACAGCCGCACGCGCTTGGTCTTGCGTGTCTCCCCCTGCGTGAGAAGCCAAACCGTTCCGTACATGTGCAGGTCGGTGCCCGGCACTCTCGCGAGCAGCGGGTCGGCATCGCCGACGAAGCACGGCAGTGTCGTGATGCCGAGCCCTTGCCGGACAGCGGCTATCTGCGCCCCGGCATCCGAGGTCCTGAATGGAACGCCCGTGGTGCGAACCTCGCCCGCGCTGGCCCAGTCCGGGATGCCATGCATGCTGATGACGATCCAGCGGAAGGGATCGGGCGCGCCGGCACGCCACGCGGCCAGCCGATCCCTGGACATGTAGACGGCGCCGAACAGCTCCGGTCCCTTCATGCCGTGAAGATTTTGCGGCAGGGTTTTGCGGTCGTAGACGACGCGGATCGCGACGTCGGCCTCACGGTTGGTCAGGTTGGCCAGCTCGCCGAACGACAGGATATCCATCTCGATATCGGGATGCAGACGCGCGAAGTCGGCGAAATCAGGCATGAGCAAATGTGTCGCCATCGGCGGCGCCAGCGTCACCCGCAGACGCCCGCGCACGCTCTGGTCGCGCCCGAAGACGCGCGTCTCCAGCTGGTGCGACGACGCTTCCATCTGGCCCGCGAACTCGAGGACCTCCTCGCCCGCAGCCGTCAGGCGGTAGCCCGAAGGCAGCTTTTCGAACATGTGGACCCCGAGGCGTTCCTCGAGCTGGGCGATGCGTCGCAGCACGGTCGCATGGTTCACATCGAGGCGCTCGGCGGCGGCCCGCACCGAGCCTCCGCGCGCGACGGCTAGAAAGTAGCGAACATCGTCCCAATCGATCATGGTGCAATCCCGCACCGCGCGGTGCGCCTTCCAAAGCCCGTACCTGAGGCATCTAACAGCAGTCCGGCCGTCATCATAGCCTCTGCTGATGCGTCCGGCCCAATTCCGAACCGGGATCGTCGCCGCTGGCGTCAGTCGTCGGGCCGGATCGATTTCGCACCACCGATGTGCGCGCTTCCGCACTCAACGCCTGGCGCCGGCGGACCTATGTCGCGGGTCTCGGGGGCAGATGCTGCCCGACACCACGACAGGAGAACTTATGGGAAAGCTCGACGGCAAGGTTGCAGTCATCACGGGTGGCGCGACCGGCATCGGCCGCGCCGCGGCAAAGCGTTTCATCGAGGACGGCGCCTTCGTCTTCATCTTCGGCCGCCGGCAGCAAGCGCTCGACGCAGCTGTCGCCGCCCTCGGACCTAACGTCCGCGCGGTGAAGGGCTCGGTCTCGGATGAGGCCGACCTCGACCGGCTCTACGCGGCGGTGAAGGCCGAGCGCGGAAGGCTCGACATCGTCTTCGCCAATGCCGGCGCGGGAAGCCAGCTTGCGCTCGGCAAGATCACCGCCGCGCACATCGACGAAACCTTCGACACCAATGTGAAGGGGACGATCTTCACGGTCCAGAAGGCGCTGCCGCTGATGCGCCGGGGCGGTTCGATCATCCTGACCGGATCGAGCGCCGGCACCACGGGCGCGCCGGCCATGAGCGCCTACAGCGCGAGCAAGGCGGCGGTGCGCAACCTCGCGCGAACCTGGGCGGAAGACCTGAAGGGCAGCGGCATCCGCGTCAACGTGCTGTCGCCGGGGGCGACCGCGACCGAACTCGCGAAGGAAGCGCTGGGCGAGGAAGGACAGAAGGTGTTCGCCGCGATGACCCCGCTGCAGCGCATGGCCGATCCCTCGGAAATTGGTGCCGTGGCGGCCTTTCTCGCTTCGTCGGACAGCAGCTTCATGACCGCCAGCGAAGTCGCCGTCGACGGCGGCCTGGCGCAACTCTGATCCCGGCGCGGTCCCGCGCCTGCCCCACACACAACGAAAGATAAAACGTCATGAAAAAACTAGAAGGCAAGATCGCAGTCATCACCGGCGGAAGCAGCGGGATTGGATTAGCCACAGCGAAGCGCTTCGTGGACGAAGGTGCGCACGTGGTGATCACCGGGCGACGCGAGAAGGAGCTGAAGGAGGCCGCGGCCTTCATCGAGAGAAACGTGACGACGGTCGTGAGCGACGTGTCGCGCCAGGAAGACCTGGACCGGCTCTATGCCATCGTGAAAGAGAAACATGGTCACATCGACATTCTCTTCGCGAACGCGGGCGCGGGGACGATCGCGCCGCTCGCGCTAGCGACCGAGGCCCATTTCGACCAGACCTTCGACGTGAACGTGAAGGGGCTGTTCTTTACGGTGCAGAAAGCCCTGCCCCTCTTCAAGGACGGCGGTTCGATCATCCTGAATTCTTCGGTGTCGAACGTGTTGGGGTTGCCGGGGTTCAGCGTCTACGCCGCGAGCAAGGCGGCCGTGCGTAACTTCTCGCGCGCTTGGACGCTGGAGCTGAAAGACCGCAAAATCCGCGTCAATACGATGAGCCCCGGGCCAACCGAGACCCCTGCCCTGGAGACCACGACCGGCTTGACCCCCGAGCAAGCCGAGCACGCGGCCGCTCAGTTTGCTTCACAGATCCCCATGGGTCGCAGGGGCAAGCCGGAGGAAATCGCGGCGGCCGTCACGTTCCTCGCCTCCGATGAAAGTTCTTACATCACCGGCGTGGATCTCGCCGTCGATGGCGGCATGGCGCAGGTCTGACCGCGGCATCAACACAAAATCAGAGAAACATCATGAGCTACGCAATTATCGGCTTCGGCCATATCGGCCAGGCGCTGGCCAGGGCGTTTGCCCGCAATGGCATCGAAGTCTCCGTCGCAACCACGCGCGATCCGGAAAGCTTCGCAGCCGATGCGGCCGCGATCGGACCCACGATCATTCCCAAAACACTGTCGAACGCGGTCAAGGCGGACATCATCTTTTTGGCGGTCCGTTTCGAGTCGCACCAGGATGTCGCGAAGGCGCTGCCGACGTGGCAGGGCAAGACGATTGTCGATGTGACCAACGCCTACGGCGTGCCGCCTGAGAAACTGGGGGGACAGCCTTCGTCCAGGGCCGTCGCGCAAGCCTTCAATGGCGGTCGACTGGTCAAGGGCTTCAACCATCTGGGTGCTGCCGTGCTTGGCCAGGATCCGGCCGTCCATGGTGGCAGGAGAGTCGTGTTCCTGGCGAGCGACGATGATGCTGCCGCCACGGAGATTGGCGCGCTTGCGGAAAAGCTCGGCTTCGCGCCGATCAAGCTCGGCGGGCTTTCGGAAGGTGGACTGCTCGTGCAGGCGCGCGGAAACAGCTGGGGTCAGCTGATCTTCAAGGATTTGGTCAAGTTCGGCTGACGAACACGGGGACACGAAGCATGCGATCGGATCGCGCGCGATCCGATCGCAGCGAAATGGAGAAACTCGGATGAGCACCGAGAAAAACATCCAGACCGTAAAGGACTTCTTCGCCGCGATCGGCCGCGGCGACAGGGAGGCTCTGCTGGCGCTGGTCACTGAGGACATCGAGTGGATCATCCCGGGCGAAGACTGGCCGCTGGCCGGAACGCACCGCGGGCACGACGGGGTGACGGATCTGCTCGAGACGGCATCCAAGTCGATCGAAACGTCGACGGAACCCCGGGAGTTCGTCGCGCAAGGAGACCGGGTGCTGGTCGCCGGCTTCGCGAAGGGAAGGATCAAAGCCACGAACAAGATTTTCGAGGACGACTGGATCTTCGCCATCACGGTCCGGGACGGCAAACTGACGAACATCCGGGAGTACATCGACACCCAGGCGCTGGCGCGGGCCGCGCGCGCGTCGAATGCCCGACCGTAAAGGAGATCCCTATGTACGACCAATCCAAGCTATCGGAGTTGATCCGGTTCGCACGAATAGATGCGGGCGCCACCGTCATCGACGTTTATCCAGGCGACGGCGACTGGACCCGTCTCTTCTCCGAGATCGTGGGACCCGGAGGACGGGTTGACAGCTTCGTGCCGGCCGAGATCGCCCACTTCAAGAACGATCCCGTCGGCCGCATGCGGATGCTTGCGAAGGAGCCGGGCCGAGACAACGTCGAAGCCGTCTCGGCGGACCTCGTGGCGATGCCGCAGGCCACGCGACCAGCGGATGTCCTGTGGCTGCACCTGTTCTACCACGATCTCCACACCGCGCTGATCCAGGCCAGGGACGCGACGGCGGCGCGCTTCAATCGCGCCGTCTACGAGCGGCTGAAGCCCGGCGGGTGCTACGTCATCGTCGACCACTCCGCCGCGCTCGGCGCGGGCACCAGCAACGCCCAATCGCTGCACCGGATCGAGCCTGCATCCGTTCGCAAGGAGGTGGAGGCGGCCGGCTTCGTGCTGGACGCGGAAAGCACCCTGCTCGCGAACAATAACGATCCGCACACGATCAAGGTGTTCGATCCCGCGATCAAGGGCAAGACCGATCGCTTCGCCTATCGGTTCGTGAAGCCGTGAGAGAGATCGTAGGGCGGATTAGCGAAGCGTAATCCGCCATCTTGAGCGCGACTCGGCGAGAGAGGGCGGATTGCGCAGCCGGATCACTTTTTAGTCGTGCTCTCAGATGGCTGCGCTGCCGACCCGCCGATTTTCGTCGAGACCACGTAGACGTCGACGGCGCTCATCGAGCATTCCTCGCTTGATGCCTGGTTTTTCGTGATGACCTCGATCGTCTTGCCATCCTTGGTGTGAAACGTGATGTCGTAAACCTGCTGGTGGAGGTCCTTGCCGATCTTTTCGGACGCGAGACGAACGGCCTTGGTCTGCGCCTCGATCACTGATGGGATATCAATCAGGCCGGCGTTCTTGAGGTGCACGAGGGCCATGTTCCTGGGCCAACTCGCGCAGTCCGGAGACTTCGCCAGAGCCACTGCAGCCGGCATGGCAAATATTGCGGCCATCACCACTTTCAACGCGGCGCGCATCAATGCACCACCTTGATGGTGTGGTTGCCACCTTCCCAGATCTGCTTGCGCCTATTGATGGGCAGGACGGCAATGGACATGCCGTCGCGGTCGCCGCGCTTACAAAGCTTCTTGCCAGGCTTGAGCTTCTGAACTCCCGTATCGGTCAACAAGGTATTCTCCGTTCGGTTCGCAGCCAGATAGCATCATCGACCATGATGGTACAGAACCGACCGAAACGGAGCCCCTAAAAACGTGCCCTCGCGGAAAGAACTGTTTGACGTGGGGCAAGATAAAGATTGGTTATCAGACACCTATGCATCTCGATGCCGCTGCCTACGTCTCGGCGTCGAGTGCTAGCTGAACCGCAGGCCTAGCCATGACCAGCTCGGCGTGCGCGACGATGTTGGGAAACGGCGAGAGATCGAAGCCAGTGAACGCTCCCCAGCGCCCGATCACGAAAAGATAGGCGTCGGGGAGAGTGAAGGCCGAACCGGTCAGGAACGCCCGTCCATCGGCGAGCTCCTGCTCGATCGGCGCGAACCTGCGATTCAGGTAGGCTATGGTCGAGGCACGGGCTTCAGTAGTGAGCGCTGGATCGAACAGCCGCCCGAACGGCTTGTGCAACTCGGTGCCGATATAGGTCAAATAGCTATTGACCCGTGCCCGCTCGATCGTGCCGGAGAGCGGCGCGATAGTGCCAGGCGCGTATCTGTCGACGAGATACTGCGTAATCGCAGGACCTTCGGTTAGAACCTCCCCGTCATCGAGCTCCAGCGCGGGCACGTAGCCCTTCGGATTGATCGTCAGATAGTCGTTTCCCGACTCGGTTCGCTTGGTCGCCGGATCGACGCGGTCGAGCGTAAAGGGCAGATCGAGTTCGCGCAGCACGATGTGCGGCGACAAAGAGCATGAGGAGGGAGAGTAGAACAGCTTCATTGGATGTACCTTCTAAAGAGAGAGTAGATCAGCTTCATGAGGTGTAGCCTGGCCTCCCTGCGAGGTCGGCGAACACCAGCGCTTGGCGCCATCCGGCAGGGCTCGTCCTCATGGCCTGGCGGAACGCGTCGGCCATCGTCTCTGCCAGCCACGCCGCGTCCAACCTTCCGAGATCCACCGCGGCCAGCCCGGCATCCGCCGCCAACGCGGCAGCCACCATCTTCGCTTCCGCGTCGTCACTGGCGAGGAACACCTGTGCCCCTGACGCCGTCAGCCGCTCGGGGTCCTCCCTCAGCAACCGCATCACCACAGTATTGAACGCCTTCATCACGCGCGCCCGCGGTGCGGCCGTCTGCAGCTGCTCGGCGAAGCTTGGTCCCTCGGGACGCGGTGAGGCGTAATCGCCGCCCGGACCGGGCTCGCGGTTGTTCGGGTCGAGTACGATCTTCCCGGCGAGCATGTCCGGGCTGGCGGGCATGACGCCGCGCGGCGTCCACAATACAACCTCACCGAACGCCGCAGCCTGTTCCTGTGTGGTCGCGCGCGCACCGGCAAGACCCGACACCGCCTCCGCCGCCCGAGCCGGATCGCGCGAGCCGAAGGCCACTTCGTGACCCGCCCGCGCCCAGATGGTCCCCAAGGTCTGCCCCACCGGCCCAACACCCACGATTCCAATGCGCATCATCGTTTTCCTGCTTCTGACACTCCCAACGTAAGGGCGCGGGGCCGCGCAGGGCAGGACAAATGGTGTTGCGGCAGAACCAACCAAATGTATTGAATGAAGCATGGACACTCTGCGCGCCGCCGTCGTCGTTCTCCGTGTTGCCGAGGCCGGCTCCTTCGCCGGGGCCGCGCGCGAGCTCGGCGTGACCCCGGCCGCAATTGCCCGCCTCGTCGGCCGCTTCGAGGCCACGCACGGTGCGCGCCTGTTCCGCCGCTCGACCCGCGCACTCTCCCTCACACCCGACGGTGAGCGCTTCCTCGCCGAGGTCCGAGGCCCGGCCCTCGCACTCGCGGCTGCCGCCAGCCGTCTCGGCGCGCCGGTAGGGGTCGCGGGTACGGTGCGCGTGACCGCAGCCGCCTCCCTCGCTCCGACCCTGTTGCACGCCTTGGCCTCGCTTCTGGAGCGGTACCCGGCCCTGCGCGTGGAGTTGGCCCTCGATGACCACTTCGCCGACCTCGGCGGCGGCCGCTGGGATCTCGCGGTGCGGATCGCGCCCCGGATCGCCGACGCCAGTCTCCTCGCCCGGCGCCTTGCGCCGTTGCCGCTCGTCACCCTTGCCGCGCCCGCCTATCTCGCCAGGCACGGGACGCCTCTAACGCCTGATGATCTCCCAAAGCACCGGCTGATCGGCCTGCGTTTTCCGGCGACGGGACGGGTGATGCCCTGGCTGTTCCGCGCACCGGGCGGCACGCGCCGCCTCCAGCCCGACTTCGCACTGACGGTGGACGGTTCGGATGCCCTGCGCTCAGCGACCATGCTTGGGGCCGGGATCGGGCAGGCTGGCTCGGAGGGAACGGCGGCTCTCCTCGGCTCGCGCGGTCTCGTGACGGTACTCGACGCCTACGCACCGCCTCCCTGGGCCGTGTGGATGTTGCGCGCGCCGGGGCCCGCAGGATCGGCGCTTGCCGCAGTCATGGACGCGTTCGTCACGGCGTTTCGGCGGAAGAAGAAATGACGACAGAGGCGATGGGCGATGCCGGATGGGCGGAGGCTCACCGGCGTTCCACCGCTTTCGTCATTTCACGGGCGGGCGGCCATCGTACCGTGGCGTATTCCCGGATACCTTCGGATGGGCAAAAATCATTCCCACTCGATCGTTCCAGGCGGCTTGCTCGTCACGTCGTACACATCCGGTTCACGCGCTTCACCTCGTCGATGATGCGCGTGGCGGTCTCGCCGAGAAACTTCATGTCGAACTGGTAGAAGTCCGCGGTCATGCTGTCGGTTGAGGTGACGGCGCGCAGGCCGAAGTCGTAGGTGCGGCCGTCGCCCATGACGCCGACGGTCTTCACCGGGAGCAGCACGGCGAAGGCCTGCCAAGATGTCGTCGTAGAGGCCGTGCTTGCGAATCTGGTCGACGTAGACGGCGTTGGCCTCCGCAGGATGTCCAGCTTGTCACGCAGGCACCTAGCCCTGGTGGGGCTTGGGTCGGGCATTGCAAGTTTTATGCACCGTCACCGTAATTCAGTTATGGGAAACGGCGAAGTTCCGTAACAAGCGCAAAATTCCGCTTTGGCTCGGGTGTCTCGCCGCTCGGCGCAGAGGGAGCGGGTTCAGCCGTAGTATGTCGACGAATAGCCGTGGCCATTTCTGATCGGACCGCGTGGGACATGGCGTACTCCAGAAAATCTAGACTTCCCTGGTAAAACTCAACAGCCAGCTTTCTACGAGGAGTATTGACGGCCCTGCTCAGGTCAAACCGCCCTTCGTGGGCTACTTCATTTCGAATAGTATAGTGGCTGGCGACCGCATCCCAAAGGCTAATTGTGCGCTCGGCATTCTGCCATCTTGTATCTACGGCGCCTTCGATAACTAGCCTACTTTGTGGAACTTGACCCAACACGATGCATGGCAAATTTCTCCGCATAAGCAATTCATAAACTCGCCCCTCCTTCCTTTTCGTCGAAACCGCCTTTCCATCGTCGAAAAGAATATCTTGGCCACGCGGGTCCTTTAAGCCGTCCGAGGACACTTGAACCTCTCGATCCGCTAGAACCTCAAGCACACCCCACATCCGAAAGAACCGGAGCCCTCGATCCCGTTCGCCCGAAGCGCCGACCATCAAGTCGATGATGAGTCGCAAGAAGCTATCAGCCCGAATTATCGGGAAGAGTGTTTTTATGATCGAATGCAACGACATCGGTGCAATCAAATTAGAAAAGTTGGCAGATCGAACATTTCGAATCTGATAGCCACCCGCGTGCTTCAAAATCAGCTGCATAAAGTTCCGGGCGCGATCTCCCTGCTCGCTGCCAATAATCAGCGCGATATCGGAGGAGAGACTGTGAGCGAAATCAGAAGCATCTTGCTCATCAACTGCACGAATGTGATGGACGTCTACTGCAAACCCGGGCGCAGAGTTTAGCAGCGGCCCCCAAGCTTCGCGAGGCGGCAGGTCAATGCTGTGCCTTTGTTTCAGATAGGGGACGATCGAATGTACTAGTCCTTCATCATGAACGCCGCCCTCGATTGGAGCTAGAGACGCGCCGCGCAACCCCAGCGCGTGTCCGATCTCGACCCCTTCAAAGAAGGTGACTACCTCAAAACTCTGTCCCAACTCTCCTTGTTGAACTCGGAGTGTTTCCAGTATCTGCAAGTTTACTTGAGACTGCCGGGCCGCAATGTCTTCCGCGACCGTAGCATTAAGCAACGTAATTTGATCGCCAAGCTCAAAGTACGTCCGGAATATCTCATTGTTGGCATCGGGGGGTATGGAAAACGAATACTCAGTAAGCTTGCAAATCGACAGGGAGTAAGTCCCTCTCACGCGCCCTTCAATATCAAATGTCTGCAGTAGTTCGCCCTCGTCAGGAACAACGATTCCTGTTGCCCAAACGCCCTCCGACACAACCTCCTCGTGGTGCAACAAATGGAGCCCGAGAATCTGTCCGGGCACCTCGCACCCGGCGATAGTAACGGTAGCGCGGATACAACCTTCGCTAATTTTTTCCAGATCAACTGTGGAAATCATTATGCCCTAGACTTAATTTGCTGGAACCGACGATGAATCTATTCCCACTCAATCGTCCCAGGCGGCTTGCTCGTCACGTCGTACACCACCCGGTTCACGCCCTTCACCTCGTTGATGATGCGCGTGGCGGTCTCGCCGAGAAATTTCATGTCGAACTGGTAGAAGTCCGCGGTCATGCCGTCGGTTGACGTCACCGCGCGCAGGCCCACGACGAAGTCGTAGGTGCGGCCGTCGCCCATGACGCCGACGGTCTTCACGGGGAGCAGCACGGCGAACGCCTGCCAGATGTCGTCGTAGAGCCCGTGCTTCCGGATCTGGTCGATGTAGACCGCATCGGCCTTGCGCAGGATGTCGAGCTTGTCGCGCGTGATGTCGCCGGGGCAGCGGATGGCTAGGCCGGGGCCCGGGAACGGGTGGCGGCCGACGAAGATTTCGGGCAGGCCGAGCTCGCGCCCGAGCTTGCGCACTTCATCCTTGAACAGCTCGCGTAGTGGCTCGACGAGCTTCATGTTCATGCGCTCGGGGAGACCGCCGACATTGTGGTGCGACTTGATCGTCACCGAGGGACCGCCGGTGAAGGAGACGCTCTCGATCACATCGGGATAGAGCGTGCCTTGAGCCAGGAAGTCGGCCCCGCCGATCTTCTTGGCCTCCGCCTCGAACACCTCGATGAAGAGCCGGCCGATGGTCTTGCGCTTCACTTCCGGGTCGGTGACGCCTTCGAGCTCGCCGAGAAACTGCTTCGAGGCATCCACGTGCACGAGCGGGATGTTGTAGTGGTGGCGGAACAGATCGACCACGGTCTTGGCTTCGTCGAGACGGAGCATGCCGTGATCGACGAACACGCAGGTGAGCTGCTCGCCGATCGCTTCGTGGATCAGCACGGCCGCGACCGCGGAATCGACTCCGCCGGACAGGCCGCAGAGCACCCTGCCCTTGCCCACCTGGGCGCGGATCTTCGCGATCTCCTCCTCGCGGAACGCGCGCATGGTCCAGTCGCCGGAAAGGCCTGCGATTTTGCGAACGAAATTGCGGATCAGTTTTGCGCCGTCGGGCGTGTGCACCACTTCCGGGTGGAACATCAGGCCGTAATATTTGCGCGTCTCGTCCTGGATGATCGCGAACGGCGCGTTCGGCGAGGTGCCGGCCACCGAGAAGCCCGGCGGCATCTTGGTGATGCGGTCGCCATGGCTCATCCAGACCTGGTTCTTGCCGCCTGGCGACCAGACGTCCTCGAACAGCTTGCTCGGCGCCTTCACCTCGACATCGGCGCGGCCGAATTCGCGGTGATGGCCGCCCTCGACCGTGCCCCCGAGTTGCTCCGCCATCGCCATCTGGCCGTAGCAGATGCCCATCACGGGCACGCCGGAATCGAAGATCGCTTGCGGGGCGCGGGGCGAGCCCGCCTCATGCACCGATTCAGGGCCGCCGGAGAGAATCACCGCCTTCGGCTTCATCTCGTTGAAGGCTTGTTCGGCCTTGTTGAACGGGACGATCTCGCAATAGACGCCGTCCTCGCGCACGCGACGGGCAATGAGCTGCGTCACCTGGCTGCCGAAGTCGACGATGAGAATCTTGTCATGCGCCGAGGCCACGGAGGGCGTCGACGCGGAGCGGTCGGTCTGTGCTGCTGTCATGGCAAGCAGATACGCGACGGGGGCTTTTCCCGCAACCGCGCGGGCCGCGCGCCCACATTCTTCTTTGGGCATGGACAAATCGATATAGGTAAGTATTATTGACCTAATATGGCCCATCACTCACCAAAGGGCCGATCAGGGAGAACGTCATGCCAAACCATCAGCCGTCATCGCTTGCAGAGCTCGGCCGAACTTGGGTCGAGGCCTGGAACGCGCGCGACCTCGAACGTGTGCTCACGCTCTATGACGAGAACACCGTGATGACCTCGGACCGCATCCCCATGTTGGGTTTCGATGAAAGCGGCACCGTGCGCGGCAAGGACACCTTGCGCGCCTATTGGGGCAAGGCGCTCGCCCTGGTGCCGAACCTGCATTTCTCGCTCATCGAATTGTTCGTCAGCCCTGACAGCGTGGTGGTGTTCTACGAGAACGAGCGCGGCAAGCGGATCTGCGAATATCTGCGGGTGAATGCGGCCGGAAAGATCGTGCAGGGATCGGCGAATCATTTGCCGCATTGACGCTCGCTGGGTTGGACGACGCGCCCTCACCCACCGCGGTCATTCCCCGCGAAGGCGGGGAATCCAGTACGCCGCGGCTTTTCCGTATCACGGCACGGCCTCTGGAATACTGGATCGCCCGGTCGAGCCGGGCGATGACACCGAGAGTGAGGCGCGAGCGTGCCTCAAGCTCGTCATTGCGAGCGCAGCTAAGCAATCCAGGCTGCCGCTGCAGATGCATCACTGGATTGCTTCGCTGCGCTCGCAATGACGGAGACTGCTGGACGAGCGTGCGCTAACAACAGCGCTGCCGGCTCTGACACAGGATCCCCCCATGAAGCTCCCCACCTCCCCCTTCACCGTCACGGATTGGAGCAAGGTCGAGCCGACCATCCATCCCGGCGAGACCGGGCAGGCGCAGTGGCGCACGCTCAACATCGGCGATCTCCGGGTTCGGATGGTCGAGTATACGCCGGGCTATCTCGCCGACCATTGGTGCGACCGCGGCCACGTGCTCTACGTGTTGCAAGGCGAGCTCGACAGCGAGCTGCGCGACGGGCGCAAGTTCAAGCTCACGGCGGGGATGAGCTACCAGGTCTCGGATTTCGGCGACGCCGCGCACCGGTCCTCGACGGCGACCGGGGCGACGCTGTTTATCGTCGATTGAGCGCCCTGGACGGGTTAATTTGCACCGCAAAATAGCAAAATACGGGGACATCCCGAGCGGCGGGTGGTGCCTTGAAGTGGCCCCAAAATCTCGCTATATTGTGATCATCGATACTTGGCCGAACGACTGGGCCGCTTCGCTTCGTTGCTGACGGGCGCGCACGCTTCAGATGATTTCTCCAACATCGACTGATCAGGACTATGGGCGCAATAATGCGTACCGGTCCGCGTGTTAACTTCTTAAGCAAAGGAAATTCCCATGGCTATGGGCACCGTGAAGTGGTTCAACAATCAAAAGGGTTTTGGTTTCATTCAGCCGGATGACGGCGACAAGGACGTGTTCGTGCACATCAGCGCCGTCGAGCGCGCTGGCCTCTCGACCCTCAACGAAGGTCAGAAGGTCTCGTTCGACATCGTCGCCGATCGTCGCAGCGGCAAGTCCTCGGCTGACAATCTCCGCGTCGGCTAACGCCAGCGCACCGTTCTGACCACGGACGTACCGGCAGAACGTCAACTTAGAAACCCCGCGACCGGGTTCCGGTTCGCGGGGTTTTTGTTTGGGGTCACCGCACCCCCAAGAGCGACTACGACGCTACGATTTCTTCAGCACCGAGACGAAGAACCCGTCCGTCCCCGTCCGCCGCGGCGTCATCAGCCAGCCTTCCCGCGATTGCAGCGCGGCTTGCGCAAACTCCTCCGCCTTGTCCCAGAGCACGCTCGCGGTCTGCTCGGGCGGCACCACCGCGAACTCGGGATGGCGGGCGGTGAACGCCCTCACCTGCTCGCCGTTCTCCTCTGAAAGCACCGAGCAGGTGATGTAGGCGATGCGGCCGCCGGCCTTGACCAGCGGAACCGCGCGGTCGAGCACCTCGGTCTGGTCCCGCAAGCGAATCTCCAGCGCGCCCGGGCGCATGCGCCATTTGGCATCGGGGTTGCGGCGCCAGGTTCCGGTTCCCGTGCAGGGCGCGTCGATCACGACGAGGTCGGCGGTGGCGCTGATCTCGGCCAGCGGATCGGCGTCGCCCTTGGGCGTGCGCACATCGGCGTTGTGGACGCCGGCGCGCGACAGGCGTTCGTGGATGGGCGCGAGTTGCCGCTTGTCGCTGTCGGTCGCGATCAGCCGGCCTTTGCCCTGCATCATCGCGGCGAGCGCCAGCGTCTTGCCGCCGGCCCCCGCACAGAGATCGATCACCTGCTCGCCGGGTTTTGCCGCGGTCAAGGCAGCCGCAAGCTGCGACCCCTCATCCTGGACTTCAATGGCGCCCTTGATGAAATCCTCCTCGGCCTGGATGCCGGGGTTGCGCGCATCGGCCGAAAGCTCGATGCGCAGGCCGGTTGCGGACCACTGCGTTGGTTTCGCATGAAGATGAGCAAGCGCGCCCAGCACCTTGTCGCGATTGGATTTTAGCGTGTTGACGCGCAGGTCGAGCGGCGCCCGGCTCGCCATCGCGGCCGCCTCCGCGACGCGCTCGTCGCCGAACGCCTTTGCCAAATACGGATCCAGCCATTCCGGATAGTCGCCGGCGATCGCGGCCGGGGCCCCTTCAAGCGACCGCGAGGCGAGCGCGGTCTGCTCGGCCTCGGTCAACGGCGCGGGGGCAAAGCGGTTGCCGTCGAACAGCGCGGCCATCGTGGGCGCATCCATGTTGCGCTCGAGGCGAAGCATGCCGATCAGCCGCGACCGCGCGGTGTCCGAATCCATCAAGTAAGCGCTCGAGGCATAGCGGCGCAGCACGTCCCAGACGAGGCCGGCAATGGCGGCGCGGTCGCCGGAGCCGGCGAAGCGGTGCGCGGTGCCCCACTCCTTCAGCGCCTTGGCCGCGGGCACGCGGTCTTTCTCGATGGTGTCGATCAGTTCGATGGCTGCGGACAGCCGGGCAGCGGGAGTCATTTGAATCTTTCAGATCAAATCCGACGGCTAACCGTCAGATCAACAAGAGCATCTTCAGTGCGAAGTAGATCCACATCGCGAGCAGGACGAGCACGCCGGCGAGCCAGATCGTGGAGCGGCGGCCGAGATTGTTGGAGGAGACGAAAATTCCGGCATGGACGAAGCGCGTCACCACGAACACCCAGGACATCAGCACGATGAACAGATCGGCATGGCGCAACGGGAGCGCCAGCGCGATCAGGGCGTAGAACAGCACCGGCAGTTCGAACTGGTTGCGGTAGCAATTGGCGAATTGTGTGGCCCCCTTCGGCCAGTTGGGCTCGCCCAGCGCAATGTCACGGCTCTTGGTCTCGCCGGACACGAGCGCGCGCCGGCGTCCCATCGCCATGGCGATCAGGAGCGCGAAGGTGAGACCGACCTGCACGAAAACCGGCAGCAAAACCATTTGAACGGACATCGGAATTTCCCGGGATTTCCCAACCGGCGGAAGCCGCAGCTAGCGTCCATTAGCGGTCACCGCTGGTCCTGACAATCAACGAGTTGAACCGGCGTTCCCGATGAGGCGACCAACTGTCGACAGTTAAAGCGATTTTGCCCCTTGGGGCGCGCAAGGCGAGAGACCGCCATGAACACCCTCTTCAGCCAGATCGGCAGCCTGACCGGTGCTTTGACCGAGTCCGCCGACGGCCAGTTCGGCATCCTGATGTCGGCACTGGCCGGCATCGCGACGGCGCTTGCGGTGGCGCTGGCGATGACGGTCTACTTCCGAATGAGCTATCGGACTTGGCGCGATGTCCTCAGGCATGGCCTCGCTGCGCTCGCCGCCCTCGCTCTGTTCGCGTTTGCCGCCTACGACGTGCGCCATGCCGCGCTGGCCTATCTCGGCCTCAATCCCTCGAAACCCGCGGTCGAGTTCGAGATCCGCATGCCCAGGGAGACGTTGGCGGCGATGTCCGACACCCAGATCGAACTGCATACCGACCGCAACCAGACGCTGGCGCTGGTCGACGGCGTGCGGGAGCTCGGTGATGGCCGCTCCGTGCTGCGTGGCGTGGTGGCGCTCAACCATCGCACCGCAGACCGCGTGCTGGTGGTGAACCTACCCGGCAAGGGCACCTTCGAATTCCGACTGCGCCTGCCGGCCGAGCCGCATCGCTCCGAGCAGTTCGGCCCTCAGTTCGGTCCCTGGCACCTCGCCGACCGCATCGCCTCGCCGCTGGCAAGCCCGGTCGCGCCGCAGGACGCCTACACGATCCGCTACCGCGTGCTTTAAACTTTGTTCTCCCTGACCGCGGACGCGCCGTCATCGTCCCGACGTCGGGCGTGGCCTATGATCGATCCATGTCCGAATTTCGCCTGACGCAGATCTCCGATACCCATCTTGGCCGGCGCTTCCCTGGCCTGATCGCCAACTTCCAGGCGCTCAGCGAGCATATCGACACCGATAGGCCCGATCTCGTCGTCAACACTGGCGACGTCTCGTTCGACGGGCCGACCAGCCGCGACGACGTCGAATTCGCCAAGGCCCTGCATGATGCCCTGCCCGTTGCCTGCCGCTACATCCCCGGCAATCACGACATCGGCGACAATCCGACCGCGATCGGCCCTGCGCCGAAGCCGCCGGTCGCGGAAGCGCATTGCCAGCAATTCCGCAAGATCATCGGCGAGGACCATTGGTCGTTCGAAGCCGCGGGCTGGTGCTTCATCGGCCTCAACTCGCTGGTGATGAACTCAGGGCTCGCCTTCGAGGCCGAGCAGTGCGATTGGCTCGCCTCGGAAGTGTCGCGCACGAACGGCAAGCCGGTCGCGCTGTTCGTGCACAAACCGGTGTTTCTCAACGGGCCCGACGACCCCGAGACGCCCGAGACGTCGATCCGCTACGTGCCGCAGCCGGCCCGCGCGCGGCTGATTGAGATGTTTGCACATGTCGACCTGCGCCTCATCGCCAGCGGTCACGTGCACCAGCGGCGCGACTTCACCTGGCGCCACACCCGCCACGTCTGGGCGCCGTCGGCGGGCTTCAAGATCAACGATGCGCGCCAGGAGCGGATCGCGATCAAGGAGGTCGGGCTTGTGGAGTACCGCTTCCAGCCCGACGGCTTCGAGGTTCGCCACGTCAGGGCCGCGGGCCAGGTCGATATCGATATCGAGGAGCTGCTCGCCCAGATGGGCGGCGAGCATTAACGCTGCCCATCGCGGCTCAAGCGACGCTCTTGAGATCCTGCTGGATCGCGGCAAGCAAGGACTGCAGAGCGTCGCTGTTCACCGGCTTGGCCCCGGTATTGGCGGGCTGAACATTGGCAGGCCGCGCGGCTTTGACCGGGCGCTTGGGGAATGGCGGCGTGGGTGTGGGCATCGCGGATTGCGCGAACACGTCCTCGGTGTGAACGAACTTGCCATGAATGACGTCGTCGCGACGGCCCATGACAAACATCGTCGCCCAATAACCGGCAGCCAGCAGGATTACGCAGAAAACAACAAGCTCTAACATCATCGCACCTGAAATATGCGCAATGATTCAATGCCTTCGCCTGCCCGTCAATGAACCGACGGTCACACCTGCGGCTTTTACGGGCAGGTGTGGCCGATCGGTCACTCTTTGTTAACGATACCCGGCCCCGAGGGGGCCGAGAGCAGCGGATCAAGCCTTATCCGGCCCGACCCGCACCAGCTGCTTGCCGAAATTGGCCCCCTTCAGAAGCCCCATGAAGGCCTCGGGCGCGCTCTCCAGGCCCTCGGTGACGAACTCCTTGTACTTGACCTTGCCCTCGCGGACCCAGCCGGACATGTCGCGCAGGAAGTCGCCATGGCGTGAGGCGAAGTCGGAGACGATGAAGCCGCGGAAGGTCAGCCGCTTGGTCAGGGTCGCGCGCATCATGCTGGCGGCCCATTTCGGCGGCTTCGCTTCAGTGTCGTTGTAATGCGCGATGAGGCCGCAGACCGGCACGCGCGCAAACGCATTGAGCAGCGGGAACACCGCCTCGAACACGGCGCCGCCGACATTCTCGAAATAGACGTCGATGCCCTTCGGGCAGGCGTCCTTCAGCTTCGCCGCCAGATCGGGATCGCGGTGATCGAGGCAGGTATCGAAGCCGAGCTCCTTCACGACGTACTCGCATTTGTCCTTGCCGCCGGCGATTCCAACCGCGCGTGCGCCCTTGATCTTCGCGATCTGTCCCACGGCCGAACCGACCGCACCGGAGGCGCCGGCGACGACGACGGTCTCGCCCGCTTGCGGCTTGCCGATATCGAGCAGGCCCGTGTAGGCGGTCATGCCGGGCATGCCGAGCACGCCGACGGCCGTCGAGATCGGCGCGAGCTTCGGGTCGATCTTGTTCAGCCCCTTGCCGTCGGAGATCGCGTGCGTCTGCCAGCCCGCGCGAGAGAGCACGATGTCGCCCTTGGCGAAGTTCGGATTGTTGGAGGCTGCGACCTCGCAGACGGTACCGGCTTCCATCACGCCGCCGACGGGTACCGGCGTCGCGTAGGACGGACCGTCGCTCATGCGCCCGCGCATATAGGGATCGAGCGAGAGCCAGATGGTGCGCAGCAGGACTTCACCTGCCGCAGGCGTCGGCACGGCGAATTCCTCGATGCGGAAATCGGACGGCTTTGGCTCGCCGACGGGACGCGCGGCGAGAACGATGCGTTTGCCTTGGGACATGATGGCTTCCTCCTGAGTTTTCTTCGTCGCGAACGGAAGCGGAGCGAGCGGAGCACGTCAATACAAAAGCGACGGAGCGTAGTTGCAGGACAGCGCGGCAAATGGAGTTTAGTACACGCCAACCACGCCCTCGCTGTCATCGCCCGACTTGATCGGGTGATCCAGTATTCCAGAGGGGGTCGTGGTCGAGCCGAGAAGCCGCGGCGTACTGGATGCCCCGGTCAAGCCGGGGCATGACAGCGGAATGTGGAGCGCCTAACCCCCGCCCGGATAGTTCGGCGCCTCGCGCGTGATGGTGACGTCGTGGACGTGGCTTTCGCGCAGGCCCGCTCCGGTGATGCGCACGAACTGCGCCTTGTTGTGCAAGTCCTGGAGCGTCCCTGCACCGACATAGCCCATCGCAGCGCGCAGGCCGCCCGCGAGCTGGTGCATGACATTGCCGACCGGGCCCTTGTAAGGCACCTGCCCTTCGATGCCTTCGGGCACGAGCTTGAGCGTGTCCTTGATGTCCTGCTGGAAGTAGCGGTCGGCCGAGCCGCGCGCCATCGCGCCGACCGAGCCCATGCCGCGATAGGCCTTGTAGGAGCGGCCCTGCCACAAGAACACTTCACCGGGCGTCTCGTCGGTGCCGGCGAGCAGCGAGCCGACCATCGCGATGTCGGCACCGGCAGCGAGCGCCTTGGCAAGATCGCCGGAGAACTTGATGCCGCCGTCGGCGATGACGGGGATGTCGGACTTCTTCGCCGCCTCGACCGCATCCATGATCGCGGTGAGCTGCGGCACGCCGACGCCGGCGACGATGCGCGTGGTGCAGATCGAGCCCGGGCCGATGCCGACCTTGATGCAGTCCGCGCCTGCATCGATCAGCGCCTGCGCACCCTCCGAGGTCGCGACGTTGCCGGCAACGACCTGCACGGAATTGGACAGGCGCTTGATGCGGTTGACCGCATGGAGCACGTGACGGGAATGGCCGTGCGCGGTGTCGACCACGACGAGATCGACGCCGGCATCGATCAGCCGCTCGGTGCGCTCGAAGCCGCTATCACCGACCGTGGTGGCGGCGGCGACGCGCAGGCGGCCCTGCGCGTCCTTGCAGGCCAGCGGATGGGCGACCGCCTTCTCCATGTCCTTCACGGTGATCAGGCCGACGCAGCGATATTGCTCGTCGACCACGAGCAGCTTCTCGATGCGGTGCTGATGCAGCATCCGCCGTGCCTCGTCCTGGCTGACATTCTCGCGCACCGTGACGAGACCTTCGTGCGTCATCAGCTCGGAGATTTTTTGCTGGCGGTCGGTGGCGAAGCGGACGTCGCGGTTGGTGAGAATGCCGACCAGCTTGCCCGGCGTGGACTTGCCCGCACCGGTGACGACGGGAATGCCCGAGATGCCGTGATCGCTCATCAGCTTGAGCGCGTCGTCCAGCGTGGCGTCGGGGCTGATGGTGAGCGGGTTCACCACCATGCCCGACTCGTAGCGCTTGACCTGCCGCACCTGGGCGGCCTGCCCTTCCGGATCGAAATTGCGATGGATGACGCCGATGCCGCCGGCCTGCGCCATGGCGATCGCCATGCGGGCTTCGGTGACCGTGTCCATGGCGGAAGCCATGATCGGGATGTTGAGCGGAATGGCGCGGGTGACGCGGGAGCGGATGTCGACCTCGCCCGGCATGACGTCCGACAGGCCCGGCTTCAGCAGCACGTCGTCGAACGTGAGGGCTTCGCGAATGCCTTGTTGCACCGTGGCCATGTGCCAACTCCTTCCGCGGCCCTGCCGCAAATAGCTATGGATGAGCGCCGCCCTCGGCGTACCTTGCGGCAACGCCGGAGAATCGGAGCCCATCGGTGGGGTTGACGCGGGTCGATAGCACGGGCGGGCGACGAATCAAAGCAAATCGGACCGCCGGCCAGCCATGCACAGGCTATTTTTGGGCAAGTTCGGCCGCGGATAGCCGGCGGCGGCTCGTGCTGGCGGATTGCGTCCACGACCTCCGGTGCCGATAGATCATCGCCATCTCCGGCACGGGACGCGCACCCACCTGGGCTCACGCAGGATTTAGGTGCCATGCGTCGATCCGCAATGGTCGCGGCCCAGCGGCGGTGATAAGCCGCAATTCGCGCCCTTCCTTCCGATTTCCCTTACCAATCCGTCATGGTCGACAAGCAACGCGTCATCCCGCTGATCGTGGCCACTGCTCTCTTCATGGAGAACATGGACTCGACGGTGATCGCCACGTCCCTGCCCGCGATCGCGGCCGACATCGGCACCAGCCCACTGACGCTCAAGCTCGCGATCACCTCCTATCTGCTGTCGCTTGCGGTATTCATCCCGGCGAGCGGCTGGACCGCCGACCGGTTCGGCGCGCGCATGGTCTTTGCGATTGCCGTCGGCGTGTTCATGGTCGGCTCGGTCGGCTGCGCGCTCTCGACATCGGTCACCGACTTCGTATTCGCGCGCATTTTGCAAGGCATGGGCGGGGCGATGATGACGCCGGTCGGGCGCCTCGTGCTGTTGCGGTCGGTCGACAAGAGCGCGCTGGTCAATGCCATGGCGTGGGTGACGGTCCCTGCCCTGATCGGCCCCGTGATCGGGCCGCCGCTCGGCGGCTTCATCACCACCTATGCGTCGTGGCACTGGATCTTCCTGATCAACATCCCGATCGGGCTGCTCGGCATCTTCATGGCCTTGCGCTTCATCGATCCCATCAAGAGCGAGGAACGGGAGCCGTTCGACCTCTACGGCATGGTGCTCGCCGGCCTCGGGCTCGCCGGCATCGCCTTCGGGCTGTCGGTTGCCGGCCTCAATCTGCTGCCATGGAGCACGGTTGCCGCCCTGGTCGTCGGCGGATCGATCTCGATGACGCTGTATGTCCTTCACGCGCGGCGAACGGGGTCGCCGGTCCTGGACTTCACGCTGCTGAGGCTGCCGACGCTGCGCGCGGCCATTCTCGGCGGATTCATGTTCCGGCTCGGCATCGGAGCGCTGCCGTTCCTGTTGCCGCTGCTGATGCAGATCGGCTTCGGCCTCTCGCCGTTCAAGTCCGGCCTCGTCACGTTTGGCTCCTCGCTGGGCGCCATGGGCATGAAGGCGCTGGCCGCACGCATCATCCGAGCTTTCGGCTTCCGCAACCTGATGACGGTGAACGCGATCATCAGTGCGGTTTTCCTCGCCGCCTGTGCCCTCTTCACCGTGACGACGCCGCTGCTGATCATCATGATCATCCTGGTGGTCGGCGGCTTCTTCCGTTCGCTCGAGTTCACCGCGATCAACACGGTGGCCTATGCCGAGGTCGAGCACGCGCAGATGAGCCGCGCCACCACGCTCGTCAGCGTCAACCAGCAGCTCGCGGTCTCGGCCGGCGTCGCCGTCGGCGCCGCGTCCGTGGAGACGACGATGTGGCTCAGCCACGCCAGCGAGCTCAACGCCACCGTGTTCGCGCCGGCCTTCCTCGTGGTCGCCCTGACTTCGGCGGCGTCGAGCTGGTTCTTCTGGCAGATGCCCGCCGATGCCGGCCACGAAGTCTCCGGCCGCAAGGCCGTGGAGATCGCGAGCCGCAAAGGTGCCGGCAAGGGCGCGGAGAAGGCGGCCGTGAAGGCCGCAACCGAGGATACGCAGGACGTGCGGGATCAGCGGCTGGGGTAGCCCAACTCGTCATTGCGAGCGAAGCGAAGCAATCCAGAATCCCTCCGCGGAGACAGTCTGGATTGCTTCGTCGCAAGAGCTCCTCGCAATGACGGAGTTTGTTGCTATTCCGTCGCCCCGCCCCGAAACCCCGTCGCGAGAACGTAGCGCTCCGAGGAATCCGCACGGCTCGCGGCGGGCTTCACATGACGCACCGTGGCGAAATCGCGCTTGAGCTGGGCGAGCAGCTCGGCGTCGGCGCCGCTCTGGAACGCCTTTGCCAGGAAGGTCCCGCCCGGCTTCAGCACATCGCAGGCGAATGCGGCGGCAGTCTCGATCAGGCCAACGATGCGAAGCTGGTCGGTCTTGCGATGACCGGTGGTATTGGCAGCCATGTCGGACATCACGATGTCGGCGCCGCCGTCGAGCATCGCCTTGAGCTTGTCCGGCGCGTCATTGTCCATGAAGTCGAGCTGTGCGAACTCGACGCCGGCAATCTCGGGGATTTCGAGCAGATCGATCGCGATGACCTTGCCCTTGCCGTCGACCGAGCCGACACGCTTGGCGGCGATCTGGCTCCAGCCGCCCGGCGCCGCGCCCAGATCGACCACTGCCATGCCGTGCTTGAGCAGCCGGTATTTGTCGTCAATCTCGAGCAGCTTGAAAGCGGCGCGCGAGCGATAGCCCAGCGCCTTCGCCTTCACCACATAGGGATCGTTGAGCTGCCGCTCCAGCCACAGCTTGGACGACAATTTGCGCTTGCCGTGGGTCTTGACCTGGACGTGCAAGCGGCCGGTGGTGTCCTTGGCCATCTCACCAGCTCCTGAGCGCGCCGTCTTCGCGCATCATCTCGACCAGCATGCCTTCGCGCAGGCCCCGGTCGGCGACGCGCAGGCGTGGCAGCGGAAAGGCGCGGCGGATCGCGTCGAGGATGGCGCAGCCGGCCAGGACGAGATCGGCGCGCTCGATGCTGATGCAGCTGTTGCCGGCGCGCTCCTCGTAGCTCATGCCGAGCAGCTTGTTGATGGTCGCGGTGACGTCGGTATCGTTCATCCAGACGCTGTCGATGCGGCGGCGGTCGTAGCGGGCGAGGTTGAGATGGATGCCGGCGAGGGTCGTCACAGTGCCTGACGTGCCGAGCAGATGCATGTCGGCGAGATCGCCGCCATGCTGTTCGGCGAACGGCTTGATGTGGTGGGCGACCTCGCGCTCCATGGCGGCGTAGATGTCCGGTGTCACGTCGCGCCCGCCGAACTGCTCGGCAAGGGTGACCACACCGAACGGAATCGACATCCAGGCTTTGATGCGCGGCTCCGGATTTGCGGCGTCGCGCTCGATCCGCACCAGCTCGGTCGAGCCGCCGCCGATGTCGAACAGGATCGCGCCGCGGCCCCTGGGATCGACCAGCGGCGAGCAGCCGAGCACGGCAAGCGCCGCCTCGGTCTCGCGGTCGATAACCTCGAGCTCGATCCCGGTCTCGGCCGCGACGCGGCTGCGAAAGCCTTCGGCGTTCGAGGCGGCGCGGCAGGCTTCGGTGGCGATCAGCCGCAGCCGCCGCGCTTTGCGCAGGTTGATCTTGTCACGGCAGATGCCGAGCGCCACGATGGCGCGCTCGATCGCGGCCTCGCTGATGCACCCCGTTGCCGAGACGCCCTCGCCGAGCCGGATGATGCGCGAGAAGGAATCGACCACGCGAAACCCGTCGTGGGTCGGACAGGCGATCAGGAGCCTGCAATTGTTGGTGCCGAGGTCGAGCGCCGCGTAGACGCCGGTTCCCGGCGCTTGCGCGCCGACGGCCGGTTCAGTGGCGAACGCCGCCGCCATCGACCCCAGCTCACCGTGCGGCGCAAGGCCGTCGCGGAGCCGCGTGTGGTCATTCATACAAACTGTCTTTCCGCGGCCGGTTGGGCCGATCTGGAATTGCTTTTTCGCCTGAAACATTAGCAGCGCGCCAATCCTGCGCAACAACGCATCACATGGGACCATGCCCATTCGTGCGTTGTCGTGAACGGGCCGGTAGGTTATTTTTGAAGGGTCCGGTCCCCCAGGCGCCCCCCAAACCGCGCAATTGCCGGCTTTTCAGGTCAATTCCATGCAAGAACACACCAAATCCTCCACGCTCGAAAACGCTATTGCACTGCAAAAATATGGCGTCGGGCAGCCGGTCCGCCGCAAGGAGGACGATACCCTGGTGCGCGGCAAGGGCCGCTACACCGACGATTTCAACCTGCCCGGCCAGGCCCATGCCGTGATCGTCCGCTCGACCCATGCCCACGGCGTCATTCGCGGCATCAACATCGACGCCGCCAGGGCGATGCCGGGCGTGCTGGGGGTGTGGACCGGCAAAGACCTCGATGCGGCCGGCTACGGCCCCTTCACCTGCGGCCTGCCGCTGAAGAGCCGTGACGGCTTGCCCCTGCTCCAGACCAACCGCCAGCCGCTCGCAACCGACAAGGTCCGCTTCGTCGGCGATCCCGTCGCCTTCGTGGTGGCGGAGACGCTGGCCCAGGCGCGCGACGCGGCCGAGGCGGTCGAGCTCGATATCGAACCGCTGCCAGCGGTGACCGACCCCGAGCAAGCCGCAAAACCCGGCGCGCCGCAACTCTACGACCACATCCCGAACAATGTCGCGCTCGACTACCACTATGGCGACATCCAGAAGGTCAACGCCGCCTTCGCCAGCGCCGCGCACGTCACCAAGATCGACATCGAGAACACCCGCGTCGCAGTTGTCTCGATGGAGCCGCGCGTGGGGCTCGCCTCCTTCGACAAGAAGACCGAGCGTTACACACTTCAGGTGCCAACGCAGGGGGTGGCGGGTAACCGCGCCAATCTCGCCAAAAACCTGAAAGTGCCGAACGAGAACGTGCGTATTCTCACCGCGAATGTCGGCGGTTCGTTCGGCATGAAGAACATCAACTACCCCGAATACATGTGCATCCTGTACGCGGCCAAGGAATTGGCACGGCCGGTGAAATGGCTGGACGAACGCTCGACCAGCTTTCTCTCCGACAGCCACGGCCGCGCGCAGAGGATCCATGCCGAACTGGCGCTCGACCCCGAGGGCCATTTCCTCGCGGCAAAGCTCGAAGGCTACGGCAACCTCGGCGCCTACATCACCGGCGTTGCGCCCGGCCCGCTTTCGCTCAACACTGGCAAGAATTTTTCCAGCGTCTACCGTACTCCGCTGATGGCGGTGGACATCAAGGTGGTGCTGACCAACACCACGTTGATGGGCGCCTATCGCGGCGCCGGCCGGCCCGAGGCCAACTACTACATGGAGCGGCTGATCGACCGCGCCGCCGACGAGATGGGCATCAATCGCCTGACCTTGCGCAAGCGCAACTTCATCAAGCAGAACCAGATGCCGTTCGCCGCGTCCTCCGGCGTCACCTATGACAGCGGCGACTTCCAGGCTGTCTTCAACAAGGCGCTCGAAATCTCCGATCACGAGAATTTCGCCAAGCGCAAGAAGGAGAGCAAGAAGTCCGGCAAGCTGCGCGGCATCGCCGTCGGCTCCTATCTGGAGGTGACCGCACCTCCCGGCGTCGAACTCGGCAAGATCGTGTTCGATCCCGATGGCTCGGTGCAGCTCATCACCGGTACGCTCGATTACGGCCAGGGCCACGCATCCGCATTCGCGCAGGTGCTCTGCCAGCAGCTCGGGGTGCCCTTCGACAGCGTCAAGCTGGTGCAGGGCGATAGCGATATCGTCCACACCGGCAATGGCACCGGCGGCTCGCGCTCGATCACTGCGACCGGCATGGCGATCGTGGGCGCCGCCAAGCTCGTGATCGAAAAGGGCAAGCGCGCCGCAGCGCACATGCTGGAGGCATCCGAGGCCGACATCGAATTCGAAGGCGGCAACTTTACGATCGCCGGCACCGACCGCAGCATCGATATCATGGAGCTCGCCAAGCGCCTGCACGACGGCAAGGCGCCGGAGGGCGTACCCGACAGCCTCGACGTCGATCACACCAGCGAACCGGTGCCGTCGGCCTTCCCGAACGGCTGCCATGTCGCCGAGGTCGAGATCGACCCTGAGACCGGCGTGGTTCAGATCGTGCGCTACAGCGCGGTCAACGATTTCGGCACGGTGATCAATCCGCTGCTGGTCGCGGGCCAACTCCATGGCGGCGTCGTCCAGGGCATCGGCCAGGCTCTCATGGAGCACGTTCGCTACGACGAGAGCGGCCAGCCGATCACGGGCTCGCTGATGGACTACGCTCTGCCGCGCGCCGAGGACGTTCCGAACATGACGGTCGGCGACCACCCGGTACCGGCCACGACCAATCCGCTCGGCAGCAAGGGCTGCGGCGAAGCCGGCTGCGCCGGCAGCCTGTCGACAGTGGTGAACGCGGTGATCGACGCGCTCTCCGACTACGGCATCAAGCACATCGACATGCCGCTGACCCCGGAACGTGTGTGGCGCGCGATCCAGGATGCGAAGGGGAAAGCGGCGTAAGTCACGCTCTCTCCTTCGTCATGGCCGGGCTTGACCCGGCCATCCACGCCGTGAGGCATCAAGAACGTGGATGCCCGGGACAAGCCCGGGCATGACGGTGTTGTGGCGATGTGCCTTTTTCGCGCCTACGCCGCCGCCTGCTCGCGCGGCTGGTAGATCGCGGTGTGCTGGCAGTGCGCCAGCGGCGTCGTGCCGTTGGCGACGACGAGTGCGTCGAGCTCGACGAAGCGGTGGCCTTTCTTCTCGTAATTTCCAGTGACTTTGGCCCGCGCGGTGATCTCGTCACCGGCGCGTGCGGCTGACAACAGTTGCATGCGGCTGCCGACATGAATCCAAGGGCCGAGGATGGTATTGTCCACCAGCACGCGGTTCATGACGCGCTGGATCAGGCCGGGGTGGCCGAGCCCCTCGCGCGCGAAGATCGGATCGGTCTCCCTGACATCAGCGAGATAATCGGCTGCATCCTGACCGGCCCAACGGCGCGGCGTCGTGCCCAACCATTTGCCGGTCTCGAATGTTGCCGGGCTGACCGGCTTGCGCTCTGCAATCGCGGGGACCTCGACATAGTCGCTCAACGACACCGCAGCCGCAGTCGCCGGCAGCGACGCCGTGCCGGTGGCACAGAGCTCGGTGCGGCTGAACACCTCGATCGTGAGCAGGCCGTTGTGCTCGGTCGCGTCGACGTCGGCGGTTTCGCCGTCATAGACCGGCTTGATGAAACGCGCCTCGATCAGCCCGCGCGACAGGAAATCGCGGCCCCAGCACGCCACCGGCACATGCATCATGTAGGCGAAGACGTCGACGCCGGGGACCAGCCCGCCGGAAAACCCGAAGCGGCGCGCCACATTGTCGTCATGCATCTTGTTTTCGGATTGCTTGGCCGTGTTGTAGGCCTCGACGCGATAGGTTTCGAGCCGGTTCGGCATGGCTTGGCTTTCCCCAAATTCTTGTTGTTTCGGACCAATCGTAGGCCCTGAGGAACCGGGGTCAATCCCCTCGCCTTTGCGGCCCGAATGGGGTACCACGCGGCTGCTGCGGAACCGCTTCGCAAGCCCCATCTACGGACAATGACGAACCCTCAAAACACCACCCGCATCTATGTCGACGCCGACGCCTGTCCGGTGAAGGACGAGATCTATCGCGTCGCCGGCAGGCACGGCCTGCCCGTGAGCGTGGTCGCGGGCAATTTCATCCGCGTGCCCCAGGATCCGCTGATCGAGCGGGTCGCCGCGGGTGCCGGCATGGACGCAGCCGATGACTGGATCGCGGAACGCGCCGGGCCCGGCGATATCGTCATTACCTCGGATATTCCACTCGCGAGCCGCTGTGTAAGGGCCGGCGCCGATGTGATCGCGTCCAACGGCAAGGCGTTCACCGAGGAATCGATCGGGATGACGCTGGCGGTCCGCAACCTGATGACCGATTTGCGCTCGGCCGGCGAAGTCACCGGCGGTCCGAAATCGTATTCACCGCGCGACCGCTCGACGTTTCTGTCGACGCTCGACCAGACCATCCGCCGCATCCAGCGCCGCCGCGCCGACCAGGCCGCAACAAGACAGGACTGAGACACCGCATGGCGCCACCGCTGATTCAACTGCGCGATATCAAGCTGACGTTTGGCGGCACGCCGCTGCTCGCGGGCGTCGAACTGTCGGTTTCGACCGGCGAGCGCGTCTGCCTGATCGGCCGCAACGGTTCCGGCAAATCGACGCTGCTCAAGATCGCCGCCGGCCTGGTCGAACCGGATGACGGCAGCCGTTTCGTGCAGCCCGGCGCCACCATCCGTTACCTGCCGCAGGAGCCGGATTTTTCCGGTTTCTCCACTACGCTTGCCTATGTCGAGGCCGGCCTCAATGCCGGCGACGACCACTATCAGGCGCGCTATCTGGTCGAGCAGCTCGGTCTCAGCGGCGAAGAAGATCCGGCGCACGTCTCCGGCGGCGAAGCGCGCCGCGCCGCGCTGGCGCGCGTGCTGGCGCCCTCGCCCGATATCCTGCTGCTGGACGAGCCGACCAACCATCTGGATCTTCCGACCATCGAATGGCTGGAGGGCGAACTGGAGAGCCGCCGCTGCGCGCTGGTGATCATCAGCCACGATCGACGCTTCCTGGGCAATCTCTCGCGCAGCACCGCCTGGCTCGACCGCGGCCAGATCCGGCAGATCGACCGCGGCTTCAGTGCCTTCGAGGCCTGGCGCGATGAGGTGCTCGCGGAGGAAGAGCGCGACCAGCACAAGCTCGACCGCAAGATCGTCAACGAAGAGCACTGGTTGCGCTACGGCGTCTCGGGCCGCCGCAAGCGCAACGTCAAGCGGCTCGGCAATCTCCACGCACTACGCGACCAGCGCCGCACCCATCGCGGCGCGACGGGCAACGCCAACCTCGCGGCTGCCGAAGCCGACAAATCCGGCAAGCTCGTCATCGAGGCCAAGAATATCAGCCGGTCCTATGGCGAGCGAAAGATCGTCGACGGCTTCTCGATCCGCGTCCAGCGCGGCGATCGCATCGGCATCGTCGGCCCGAACGGCGCCGGCAAGACCACGCTGATCGAGATGCTGACCGGCGGCAGCGCACCGGACAGCGGCAGCATACGGCTCGGTGCCAACATCGAGATGGCGACGCTCGACCAGCATCGGGAAAGTCTCGATCCGAAGACGACGCTGGCCGAAGCGCTCACCGGCGGCCGCGGCGACCATGTCATGGTCGGCGGCAAGCCGAAGCATGTCGTCAGCTACATGAAGGACTTCCTGTTCGCCCAGGAACAGATGCGCACGCCGCTGGAGGTACTGTCGGGCGGTGAACGCGGCCGGCTGATGCTGGCGCGCGCGCTGGCGAAGCCCTCCAACCTCCTGGTACTGGACGAGCCGACCAACGACCTCGACCTCGAGACCCTCGACGTCCTCGAGGAAATGCTCAGCGACTACGAGGGCACCGTGATCCTGATCAGCCACGATCGCGATTTTCTCGACCGCGTGGTGACGTCCGTGATCGTCCCCGAGGGCAATGGACGCTGGCTCGAATATGCCGGCGGCTATACCGACATGCTGGCCCAGCGCGGCGCCGACGTGAAGCGCGCGACAGCGAAGGCCGTCGAAGAGACGAGAGAACAGCGATCAGCCGCGCCTTCCGGCGTCGCGAGACGACGGCTGACCTTCAACGAACAACACGCGCTGGAGACGCTGCCCAAGACCATCGCCAAGCTGCAGGCCGAGATCGCCAAGCAGCAGCGCTTCCTTGACGACCCCGATCTCTTCCGCAAGGATCGCAAGCGCTTCGATCAGGCCTCCGACGCCCTGACGAAGGCGCAAAAGGAATTGGCCGAGGCCGAAGACAAATGGCTGGAGCTCGAAGTGCGGCGCGAAGAGATTGAACAGGCCTAGCGTGCATTTCGCAAAAGTGGGCACCGCTTTTGCAAACAGATTGCGCGCCAACTCAGAGACTTCCATGACAACGACCCTTGCCGCCAAGATCGCCCGCGAATACGGCACGCCCTGCGCCGTCATCGACATGGACAAGGTCGAGCGCAACATCGCCAGGATTCAGAAGGCTTGCGACGACGCTGGGATCGCCAACCGTCCTCACATCAAGACGCACAAGAACCCGACGATCGCCAAGATGCAGATCGCGGCCGGTGCCAAGGGCATCACCTGCCAGAAGCTCGGTGAAGCCGAGATCATGGCCAATGCCGGTGTCGACGACATTCTGATCAGCTACAATTTGCTCGGCGATGAGAAGATGGCGCGCTTAGGGGCGCTGCAGGCAAAGGCCAACATGACCGTCGCCGCTGACAATTCGACCGTCGTTGCCGGCCTGCCCAAGGCTGCCGCCGCCTCAGGCCGACCGCTGTCGGTCGTGGTCGAATGCGATACCGGCCGCAAGCGCGCCGGCGTCGAGACCCCCGCCGAGGCAATCGCGTTGGCGCAGGAGATTGCTGCATCCAAGGGGCTCGAGTTCGCCGGCTTCATGCTCTACCCGACCGAGAACGGCTGGGCGGATGCGCAGAAATTCTATGACGAAGCTCTGGCCGGCGTGCGCGCGCACGGGCTGGATGCAAAAATCGTCTCGACCGGCGGCACGCCCAACCTGAAGAATATCGGCAAGCTCAAGGGCGGCACCGAGCACCGCTTCGGCACCTATATCTATAACGACCGCATGCAGGTCGCCGCCGGCTCCGCCACCTGGGACGATTGCGCGCTGCACATCTTTTCGACCGTGGTCAGCCGCGCCGCGCCTGAGCGCGGCATCCTCGACGCCGGCTCGAAGACGCTGACGACGGACACCGGCGGCCTCGACGGCCACGGCCTGATCCTGGAGCACCCCGAAGCCAAGATCGCACGCTTTGCCGAGGAGCACGGCTTCCTCGACCTCTCCCGCAGCAACACCCGGCCTAACGTCGGCGACGTTGTCCGCATCGTGCCCAATCATGTCTGCGTCGTCGTCAACATGATGGACGAAGTCGTGATGGTGCGCGGCGAGGAGATCATCGGCACGCTGCCGGTGGCGGCACGGGGAAAGCTGAGGTAGGGCTCCATGGGATGAGTAGAGCGCAGCGAAACCCATCGACCCTACCTGAATGATGGGTTTCGCTGCGCTCTACCCATCCTCCAGGGCGAGCCGTCGCAACACACTCCTGCCCGCCACAGCCCCCGTCGCAAACGAAGCCTGGAGCAAATAGCCACCGGTCGGCGCCTCCCAGTCCAGCATCTCACCGGCTGCGAACACGCCCGGCAGCTTGCGGATCATGAAGTCGGTGTCGAGCTCGTCGAACGAAATCCCGCCGGCGCTGGAGATCGCGCGCGCGATCGGCGCGACGTCCATGAGCTTGACCGGCACGGCGTTCATGAGCTCCGCCAATTGTTCAGCCGACATTGCCGACAACGACCGGCCAGCACCGATGGCGGCTTCCTGTAACAATCCGACCGCAACGGGAGAAAGCTGCGCAGCCTTGCGCAGGAAATTGGAGAACGATTGCTTGCCGCGCGAGGCGGACAGGCGCTTGACGAGTTCGCCATGATCGACATCCGGCCGTAAGGCGGCCTGCAGGACCGCTGCGCCGTTCGTTGCGATCGCGTCGCGCAGTTCGGCCGACAATGCATAGATCGCTCCGCCCTCGATCCCGCCGCTTGTGATCATGGCCTCGCCGCGCACGCGGTGTGGGCCGAACGACAGCGTGATGCCCTTGAGCGGTTGGCCTTCGAAGCGCGTGCGGAAGATTTCGGACCAGTCGACGGTGAAGCCGGAGTTCGCCGGCCGCAGCGGCGAGATCGCAACGCCTTTGTCGGCCAGGATCGTCGTCCAGCCGCCATCGGAGCCTAGTCGCGGCCAGCTTGCGCCGCCGAGTGCCAGCACCGTGGCATCCGCGGCGATGGCAACGCCGCCGCCGTGTGCGTCAAAGACCAGTCGTCCGTCGCCGTCCCAGCCCAGCCAGCGCTGGCGAAAGGCAAAGCGGACGCCGGCCGCATCGAGGCGCCGCAGCCAAGCCCGCAGCAAGGGCGAGGCCTTGAACGATTTCGGAAACACACGCCCGCTGGAGCCGACAAAAGTCGGCTCGCCCAGCGCCTCGCTCCAGGCCCGCAGCGCGTCCGGCGGAAACGCGTCGATCGCAGCCTGCAACCTCTGCGCCGCCTCGCGGTAGCGCGTGATGAACTGAGGCAGCGGTTCACTGTGGGTGAGATTGAGTCCGCCGCGGCCCGCCATCAGGAATTTGCGGCCCGCGGACGGCATCGAATCGTAGACGGTGACGCGAGCACCACCCTGCGCGAGCACCTCCGCCGCCATCAGCCCGGCAGGGCCGGCGCCGATGACGGCGACGGCTGTCAGAGTTTAACTCCGGCACGCGCCGCCGCCTGCGCCACATACTTCTGCGTCTGCTCGAAAGCCCCCTGCAACGCCTTCGCTTTCGACATGTCGCTGATCTCGGCGAAATGCGCCGCGATCGCGTCCGGGGTCCACTCGGACTCCGGCAGGTTGATGCCTTCGCTCTCGACGATCTTGATCACCGCGAACGAGCCGGCGCCAGCGCCCATGATGGTGCGGGTCGGCGCATCCTCGCTCAGCATGTACTCGACCGCGGGCGTGATCGCATTCGGCTTCATCAACTGCAGCGCCTGCGGCGGCAGCAGCTCTTCCGTCATGCGGGTCGCTGCCGTCGGCGAGATGATGTTGACGCGGATGTCGCTCTTGCGGCCCTCTTCCGCCAGCACGTTCATCAGGCCGACCATGCCGGACTTGGCCGCACCGTAATTGGCCTGACCGAAATTACCGTAGAGGCCGGAGGACGACGTCGTCAGCACGATGCGACCATAATTGCGATCGCGCATGCCGGCCCAGGCCGCCTTGCAGCAATAGAAAGTGCCGACGAGGTGCACGTCGAGCACCTTCTGGAAATCGGCCGCTTCCATCTTGCCGAACGACTTGTCGCGCAAAATGCCGGCATTGGCACACAAGAGGTCGACGCTGCCCCACTCCTTGGTGGCGCGCTCGACCATCGCGGTGACCTGCTCGAAATTGGAGACGTCGGCGCCGTCGGCCATGGCGATGCCGCCGGCCTTGCGGATCTCCTCGACCACGGCTTCCGCGGGCGAGAGCGAGCCGCCGCTGCCGTCGCGCGCGCCACCGAAATCGTTGACCACGACTTTCGCGCCGCGGCTTGCCAATCCCAGCGCATGCGCCCGCCCGAGGCCATTGCCCGCGCCTGTGACGATGGCGACGCGTCCGTCGAACCTGATTGCCATTGTGCTTCCTTTCTTCCTTCTCCCCTTGTGGGAGAAGGTGGCATAGGCGGCCTACGGGCCGCCGTCCTTAAAACGAACGCCGACGCGTAGCGTCGGCTACGGCGCCGGATGAGGGGTCTCCATCGACAGCGGAGCTCGTGGAGGGATACCCCTCACCCGGCTTCGCGTTCCGCGAAGCCACCCTCTCCCGCAGGGGGAGAGGGTGAGAAAGCTTCGCGAGCGATTTGGACAGCTTTTGAGCAGCGATGGGTTGCCGGGTCAAGCCCGGCAACGACTGTTAGCCTCAGGCGAAATAGATCAACCCCAGCCACTCCGCGACCAGCGCGGGCTTGTCCTCGCCTTCGATCTCCACCGTGACGTTGGTGCGCGACTGCAATTCATTCGGCTTGCGCAGCTTGGCTTCCGCCAGCACGAAACGGCCGCGAACGCGTTTTCCCGAACGCACCGGCGAGATGAAACGCAGCTTGTCGAAACCGTAATTGACGCCCATCGTGGTGCCCGCGATGACGGGCATCACCTCGTAGGACATGATCGACAGCAGCGACATCGTGAGGAAGCCGTGCGCGATGGTGGTGCCGAACGCCGTCTCCTTCTTCGCACGCTCCGGGTCGACGTGAATGAACTGGTGATCCTCGATCACGTCGGCATAGGTGTCGATACGGGGTTGGTCGATCAGGTGCCACGACGACACCCCGATCTCCTTGCCGACCATGGCTTGATAGGCCTGAAGCGCAATCGGCGGCTTCTTCCAGACTTCGTTCACTTAGGTCTCACTCCGTGTTTTCGGCAGCTCCGGAAAATCCTCTTCGCGGAATTCCCGGCCGCGCAGAGGATCGTTGCGGTCGTCGTCGCGCTCGAGACGTCTGAGCTGGACGCGGCGGATCTTTCCCGAGATCGTCTTCGGCAGCTCCGTGACGATCTCGAGGCGACGGATGCGCTTGAACGGCGCAAGGCGCGTGTGCAGATGCCTGAAGATGGAGAGCGCAGTTTCCGGCGAGCGCTCCGCGCCGGATGTCAGCAGCACAAAAGCCTTGGGAATCGCGAGCCGGATCGGATCCGGGCTCGGCACCACGGCGGCTTCTGCGACGAGCTCGTGCTCGAGCAACACGCTCTCGAGCTCGAACGGGCTGATGCGGTAGTCGGAGGATTTGAACACGTCGTCGGAGCGGCCGACGAAGGTGAGATAGCCATCGTCGTCCTCGAACACGACGTCGCCGCTGCGATAAAGCTCGCCTTCGGCGCCGGACAGCCCTCCGTTGTCGCCCTGATAGCCCTGCATCAGGCCCGCGGGGCGGTTTTCGCCGAGCACCAGAGCCACCTCGCCCTCCTTGGCCGGATGACCATCGGCGTCACTGACCTGCACGCGATAGCCCGGCAGCGGCCGGCCCATCGAGCCGACCTTGATCTTTTGACCCGGCGAGTTGCCGGCGAGCGCCGTCGTTTCGGTCTGGCCGTACCCGTCGCGGATGGTGAGGCCCCAGGCGGCCTGCACCTGGTCGATCACTTCCGGGTTGAGCGGCTCGCCGGCGCCGCAGACCTCGCGCAAAGCCACCTTGAACGAAGCCAAATTCTCCTGGATGAATAGCCGCCACACCGTCGGCGGCGCGCACAGCGTGGTGACACCGCAGCGGCCGATGGTGGCAAGCAGGCCCTTGGCATCGAAGCGCGGCTGGTTGACCACGAACACGGTCGCGCCCGCGTTCCACGGCGCGAAGAAGCAGCTCCAGGCATGCTTGGCCCAGCCGGGCGAGGAGATGTTGAGATGGACGTCGCCGGGCTTCAGCCCGATCCAGTACATCGTCGAGAGATGGCCGACGGGATAGCTGCGCTGGCTGTGCCGCACCAGCTTTGGCTTTGCGGTCGTGCCCGAGGTGAAATAGAGCAGCATCGGGTCATCGGCGTTGGTCGGGCCGTCGGCTCTAAAGCTGTCCGACGCCTTTGCCGCGTCATCATAGGTAAGCCAACCGTCGGAGGGCTCGCCCACGACGATGCGGACGATATTTTCGGCGCCAAGACTTGCGAACTTCGCAACCTGGTCCTGCGCTGCCACCACCGCCTTTGCCTGGCCGCGATCGAGCCGGTCGCGCAGCTCGTCGGCGGTGAGCAGCGTCGTCGCGGGAATCACGACCACGCCAAGCTTGATCGCGGCCAGCATTGTCTCCCATAGCGGAACGACGTTGCCGAGCAGCAGCAGGAGATGATCGCCGCGCCTCAAGCCCTGCGCGCGGAGGAAATTCGCGACCTGGTTGGAGCGGCGCGACAATGCCCCGAACGCGAGCTTGGTCTGCCGGTCCTGCGCGGCATCGACGATCCAGAGCGCAGGACGATCCTTGCTGTCCCCATTCGCCGCCAGCTCGGCGTCGAACCAGTCGAGTGCCCAGTTGAAGGGAACCGGATCCGGCCAGCGGAAGCCGTTGACGGCTGTCTCGTAGTCCGTGCGGTTGTGAAGCAGAAACGCGCGCGCTTCCTGAAATGTCGTCATCAAGCTTTCCCGGCTAGACTCCTAACGTGCTTGATAATTCCGGAAAAATCCACCCCGCCCTGGCCGGCTGCGTCGAATGACTGATAGATCTCCTGCGCATGCTTGCCGAGCGGTGTTGCCGCGCCGGCGGCCTTGGCGGCGTCCTGCGCCAGCGTCAGATCCTTCACCATCAGCGCCGAAGCAAAGCCCGGCTTGTAGTCGTTGTTGGCGGGCGAGGTCGGCACCGGCCCGGGCACCGGGCAATAGGTCGTCAGCGACCAGCACTGGCCCGACGAGGTCGAGGCGACGTCGAACAGCGCCTGATGCGAGAGCCCGAGCTTCTCGGCCAACGCGAACGCCTCGCTCACCGCGATCATGGAAATGCCGAGGATCATGTTGTTGCAGATTTTTGCCGCCTGACCCGCGCCGGCACCGCCGCAATGCACGATCTTCTTGCCCATGTTCTCCAGCACGGGCTTTGCCGCTGCAAACGCGTTGTCCTCGCCGCCGCACATGAAGGTGAGCGTCGCACCCTTGGCGCCGCCGGTGCCGCCGGAGACCGGCGCGTCGACCGAAAGCACCCCGTGCTTGACCGCCAGCGCATGCGCCTGGCGCGCGCTCTCGACGTCGATGGTGGAGGAGTCGATGATCAACGCACCCTTGGCCATGGCGGGAACGACCTCGCCCCACACGCCGAGCACATGCTTGCCGGCCGGCAGCATGGTGACGACCACGTCGGCGCCTTTCACGGCGGCCGCAGCGCTCTGGGCGATGCCGGCACCGTCGGCCTTGGCCTGGTTGCGGGAGGCCTCGGCGAGGTCGAAAGCGACGACCTTGTGGCCGGCCTTGACCAGATTGGCGGCCATGGGGCCGCCCATGTTGCCGAGACCGATGAATGCGATCGTGGCCATCGTGATTTCCTCCGCTGAACGTTTCGTTGATTAGTTGAACTTCAATTCGTCTGGGCCGATCTCGGCGAGATAGTGCGCAAGCATGTCGGGCGTGACGTCCTCGATCCGCGACGGCGACCAGGTCGGATTGCGATCCTTGTCGATCACGGCGGCGCGCACGCCTTCGCGAAAGTCGTCGCTGCGGAAGACTTCCAGCGCAGCGCGATATTCGCGCACCAGGCATTCTTCCAGGCTCGACGCGGTGCGCGCGAGCCGCAGCAGCTTGAGCGTCACCACCATGCCGCGCGGCGATTTTTCGTTGAGCGTCTTCAATGTCGCCAGCGCGAACTCGGAGCCGTCGCGCCTCAGAGCTGCAAGGATGTCTTCCATGCGGTTGAAGCCGAACAATACGTCGATCGCCGGCTCCTTTGCGGCGACCGGCCCCGCGGTCTCCCCAGTCGCAAAACCGTTGATGAGCTTGCTGACATCGGCCGCGGTGACGCCCTGGCGAACCTTGGTCAGCGCGTCGCGCAACTCGGGGCATTTGGCTGCCGTGACCACCGCGTCTGCAAACCTGGCGTGGATCGCATCGGGGCCGTTCATGGTCTGGCCGGTCAGGCCGAAATAAGTGCCGATCTCGCCCGGCGCGCGTGACAACAGCCATGTGCCACCGACATCTGGGAAGAAACCGAGCCCGACCTCGGGCATCGCGAGCCTGGTGCGGTCGGTCACGATTCGATGGCTCGCATGCGCCGAGAGTCCGACGCCGCCGCCCATCACGATGCCGTCCATGAAGGCGACATAGGGTTTTGGGAATTTCTTGATCCGGGCGTTGAGGATGTACTCTTCCCGCCACAAAATCTTGCCGAGGTCACCGTCGACCTTCGAGCTCTCCCAGAGCGCGCGGATGTCGCCGCCGGCACACAGGCCGCGCTCGCCGGCACCTTCCAGCACGATCAAGGCAACGGCTGGATCGGCCTCAAAACGGTCGAGCGCCTTGTCGATGTCGCGAAACATCTCCAGCGTCACGGCGTTGATGGCCTTCGGACGGTTGAGCCTGATAATGCCGGCCGAGCCCTCGACCCGCGCGACCAGATCGCCCTCCTCCGCTCCACTCATCGCGCGCCCTCGATCAATTTGCGCGCCACGATCAGCCGCATGATTTCATTGGTGCCTTCGAGAATCTGGTGCACGCGCAGATCGCGCACGATCTTCTCGATGCCGTATTCGCTGAGATAGCCGTAGCCGCCGTGAAGCTGGAGCGCCTGGTTGGCGACCTCGAAGCCGGCATCGGTGCCGAAGCGTTTGGCCATGGCGCAGAGCATGGTGGCGTCGGAATCCTTGCGATCGAGCGCAGCGGCGGCACGCCATAGGAACGTGCGGGCGGCCTCGAGCTCGATTGCCATGTCGGCGAGCTTGAATTGCAGCGCCTGGAATTCGTCGAGGCGCTTTCCAAACGCCTTGCGCTCCTTCATGTAGGCGCGGGCCTTGTCGAGCGCTACTTGCGCGCCGCCGAGCGAGCATGCCGTGATGTTGAGACGTCCGCCGTCGAGACCGGCCATCGCGATCTTGAAGCCGACGCCCTCCTCGTTCAAGCGATTGGCGACCGGAACGCGGACGTTCTCGAAGATCACGGCGCGGGTCGGCTGCGCGTTCCAGCCCATCTTGCGCTCATTGGCGCCGAACGAGACGCCCGGGGTCTTGCCATCGATCACGAGGGTGGAGATGCCGCCGGGACCCTCGCCGCCAGTGCGCACCATCGCGACCAAAAGGTCCGTGCCGCCGGCGCCAGAGATGAACTGCTTCTGGCCGTTGAGGACATAATGATCGCCCTCGCGCACGGCGCGGGTGCGCAGCGCCGCCGCGTCCGAGCCGGCGCCGGGCTCGGTCAGGCAGTAGCTCGCGATCAGCTCCATGGTGCAGAGCTTGGGCAGCCATGTGTGGCGCTGGGTGTCGCTGCCATAGGCATCGATCATCCAGGACGCCATGTTGTGGATGGAGATGAAGGCCGAGGTGGTCGGACAGCCGGTCGCCAGCGCCTCGAAGATCAGCGCCGCGTCGAACCGTGTCATGGCGGAGCCGCCGACATCCTCGCGGATGTAGATGCCGCCCATCCCGAGGGTGGCGGCCTCGCGCATGACCTCGACGGGGAAGTGCTTCTCCTCGTCCCAGCGCAGCGCGTGCGGCGCGATCTTCTCCGCCGCAAACGCCAACGCCATCTCGCGAACCGCGATCTGATCCTCGTTCAGAGCGAACTGCATCTGTTAGCTTCGCTCCAACGAGGGTTACTTCATCAGCGGGATCGAGAACTCCGCGCCTTCCTTGACGCCGGACGGCCAGCGCGAGGTCACCGTCTTGGTTTTGGTGTAGAAGCGCACCGAATCCGGGCCGTGCTGGTTGAGATCGCCGAAGCCCGATTTCTTCCAGCCGCCGAAGGTGTAATAGGCGATCGGCACCGGGATCGGCACGTTGATGCCGACCATGCCGACATTGACCTTGGCCGCGAAGTCGCGCGCAGCATCGCCGTCGCGGGTGAAGATCGCAACGCCGTTGCCGTAATCATGCTCCGACGGCAGCGCCAGCGCTTCCTTGTAATCGTGCGCGCGCACGACCGAGAGCACGGGGCCAAAAATCTCTTCCTTGTAGATCCGCATGTCCTTGGTGACGTTGTCGAACAGCGAACCGCCGAGATAGAAGCCGTTTTCGTAGCCCTGCATCTTGAAGCCGCGGCCGTCGACGGCGAGCGTCGCGCCTTCCTTGATGCCGATGTCGATATAGCCTTTGACCTTCTCGACCGCCTCGCGCGTCACCAGCGGACCGTAATCGGCGGACGGATCGATCGAGGTGCCGATCTTGAGCGACTCGACGCGCGGGATCAGCTTTTCCATTAGGCGGTCGGCAGTGGACTTGCCGACGGGAACGGCGACCGAAACCGCCATGCAGCGTTCGCCGGCCGAACCGTAGCCGGCGCCGATCAGTGCGTCGACCGCCTGGTCCATGTCGGCGTCTGGCATGATGATGGCGTGGTTCTTGGCGCCGCCAAAACACTGGCAGCGCTTGCCGGTCTGGGCTGCGCGCTCGTAGATATATTGCGCGATCGGCGTGGAGCCGACGAAGCCGACGGCCTTGATATCGGGATCGTCGAGGATGGCGTCGACCGCTTCCTTGTCACCGTTGACGACATTGAGGATGCCGGCGGGCAGGCCCGCCTCGATCATCAGCTCGGCAAGCATCATCGGCACGCCGGGATCGCGCTCCGACGGCTTCAGGATGAAGGCGTTGCCGCAGGCAATTGCGGGAGCGAATTTCCACATCGGGATCATCGCCGGGAAATTGAACGGCGTGATGCCGGCGACGACGCCGAGCGCCTGACGCATGGAATAGATGTCGATGCCGGGGCCGGCGCCTTCGGTGTATTCGCCCTTCATCAGATGCGGAATGCCGCAGGCGAATTCCGCGACTTCGAGGCCGCGCTGGATGTCGCCCTTGGCGTCCGGGACGGTCTTGCCGTGCTCGCGGGCGAGCAGTTCGGCGAGCTTGTCGTAGTCGCGCTGCACCAGTTCGACGAACTTCATCATGACGCGGGCGCGGCGCTGCGGGTTGGTCGCAGCCCATTCCGGCTGCGCGGCGCGGGCGTTCTCCACGGCGGCGCGGACCTCGGCCTTGGACGCCAGCGCCACCTTGGCCTGGACGTCACCGGTCATCGGCTCGAATACGTCGGCGGTGCGGCCCGAGGTGCCCTTGACCTCCTTGCCACCAATGAAATGTCCGACTGAACGCATGGAATGGTCTCCTTGAGGCGAGCTTGAACGCTTTGACAAATCCTATCGACCTGCATTTTATAGGATTCAAGTCTGAGATAATGCACCATAGATGTGCGAAAATGCTGGATCAAGGCGCTATCGACTGGGACGACTTCCGCTTCGTGCTGGCCATCGTGCGGGGCGGCTCGGTTTCGGCTGCGGCAAAACAGCTCGGCGTCGACCATGCCACCGTGATCCGCCGTGTCGACCGGCTGGAGAAGCACCTGTCGGCCAAGCTGTTCGACCGTCGCAAGACCGGCTACCTGCTGACAGAGGCTGGCCAGCGCGTCGCAGACAGCGCGGAAGCCATGGAATCGACCATCGTCGCCAACCAGGAGCAGGTCGGCGGGTCGGTGGCGCGGTTGACCGGCACGGTGCGGATCGGCGCCCCCGACGGCTTCGGGACCGCGTTCCTAGCGCCGCGGCTCGGAGCCTTCGCCGACCGGTATCCCGATCTCGATTTGCAACTCGTGGCCACCGCGCGGCTGTTCAGCCTCTCCAAGCGCGAGGCCGATATCGCGATCAGCCTGACCATGCCGAAGGAAGGCCGCATCGTCGGCCGCAAGCTGCTCGACTACCGCCTCGGGCTCTATGCCGCGCCCGCCTATCTCGACCGCTTCCCGAAAATCACCTCGCGCGAGGTCCTGCCGCAGCATCGCTTCGTCGGCTATATCGAGGAGCTCTTGTTCACGCCCGAGCTCGACTATCTGCCGCAGGTGTCGCCCAAGATCTCCGCACGCTTGCGCAGCGCCAATCTGATCGCCCAACTCAACGCCACGCTCGCCGGCTTCGGTATCGCCGTGCTGCCGCATTTCATGGCGGCCGACTATCCGCAGCTGATTGCGGTACTGGCGGAAGAGGTGTCGATCACCCGCACCTTCTGGATGCTGATGCACGCCGACAGCAAGGACCTCGCGCGAATTCGCGCGGTGGCGGATTATATTTCCGAGATTGTAGAACGCGAGCGGGCGCTGTTTGCGGGGCGGACTTCGTAGGGTGGGTTAGCC